>JBEHZA010000008.1:0-27849 GCA_048497895.1 Verrucomicrobiota bacterium | reverse complement strand
AATCGGGCCAGCGCCGCAATCAACTCGAAACGCTCAAAGCCATTCCAGGAACGCTGGTCTTTTACGAATCTCCCTATCGCATCGAGAAACTGCTCACGGAACTGAACGACATTTTACCCGCGCGCAAAGTGGTTTTGGCCCGCGAGTTGTCCAAAAAATTTGAAGAATTCCTGCGCGGAACTCCGGTTGAACTATTGGAGGTTTTGAAAAAACGTTCACTAAAGGGTGAATTCGTTGTCCTGGTTTCCGGATCAGAATGAACAGGCGGATCTGTGATCCACAGCCACGTTCACTCATCCAACAGAAAAGACGGTAGCGGTTTTTCATCGTAATCGCCTGGGTTATTCACCTATCACCAGCTCGCCCGGCTCAGAATCGTCACACCAACGTCACATTGGCCATTGGATTTCTGCTGGCCCACCTCCAGCCATTTTGGCAGGTTAAAACCAGATGGTAAGAGTCATCATGAAGTCAGCGCGCCCAATACTTTTATTACGGATATTACGCGGATCCATCTTGTTCGTGTGGTGCCTGTTTCAGGGAGCTTGTGACTACGTCTGGAACATTCTTTGCAAGGGCAAAAGCGCTTCACGGCAGGCGCAAGCACACTGGCTGCAACGCTGTTCCCAACGGCATCTGGCCAGCCTGAATATCACTTTTCGGGCGTACGGTCCTATCCCTTCTGCCGGCTTGATTGTCTGCAATCACCTCAGCTATGTGGATATTCTCGTGATCAGTTCTCTCACGGGTGCAGTTTTCGTTTCCAAAAGTGACGTGCTCAAGTGGCCGGTCTTTGGCTGGTTCGCGCAACGGGGTGGAACTCTGTTTGTGCAACGTGAGAAACGTGGTGACGTCGCCCGCATCGCGACACAGATGAAGGGTGTCCTGGATGACGGCACCATGCTCGTGCTGTTTCCCGAGGGCACCACCTCAGATGGCCGCGAAGTGTTGCCGTTTAAATCCTCCCTCATGGAACCCATCACCCAAGCGGATTTACCCGTGGTCGCCGCAGCGGTCGATTACCGTTTACACGACGGCACCGTGGGCAAAGATGTTGCTTATTGGGGAGACATGACCCTCGTGCCGCACCTGCTGAATTTGTTCACCAAAGAACACATCGAAGCCTTCGTGACCTTTGCACCGGCCAAAATTGTTACCGGTGACCGCAAACAAATCGCGCGCGATTTGCAGGCCGAAGTGGCCGCACTAAAGCAGGAAATGAATCAACAGTTGGAAGCGGTGGCAGCGACTCCAGAATTGACGTCAGCCAAATCGAGCTGAATCCACGGCAATTCCCGTTCGCCACTCAAAACTGCTTCAGGAAACGCAAATCGTTTTCGTAGAACAAACGAATGTCGTTTATCCCATAGCGAATCATCGCAATCCGTTCAATGCCGAAACCAAACGCCCAGCCGGTCCAGACTTCCGGATCGTAACCGACATTTTCAAATACCTTGGGATGAACCATGCCGCAGCCCGCGATTTCCAACCAATCCTTGCCCATCTTTTTCACCAGCGGACTGGAGAAATCGATCTCGAAGCTCGGTTCGGTATAGGAGAAATAATGTGGACGGAAGCGCACTTTCACTTCACTGCCCAACAGTTCCTTGAAAACGAATTCCACCGTGCCTTTCAGATCGCCCACCGTCACGTTCTTGTCCACATAGAGCCCTTCGATCTGCTGGAACGTGGGGTTGTGCGTGGCATCGGCATTGTCGCGCCGGTAAACGCGTCCGGGCACAATAATACGGATAGGTGGCGGCTGTTTCTCCATCACCCGGATTTGCACCGAGGATGTATGCGTGCGCAGCAAAGGCCGTTCAGCGGTGCCGAGGTAGAAAGTATCCTGACTGTCCCGCGCCGGATGATCCGCCGGGGTATTCAAAGCGTCAAAGCAATGGTATTCGTCTTCAATCTCCGGACCATCCGCCACTACAAACCCCAATTTACGAAAGCTGCGGACGATATCTTCCGTAACCTGCGTCAGCGGGTGCAGCTTGCCCAGCATGCGACGGCGTCCCGGCAAAGTAAAATCGGTCGGCTCTTTGGGCAGCGAGGCTTTTAATTCCAATCCCGTCCGCAATTCACTCAGCGCGGTCTCCAGTTCCACTTTGGCGAGGTTAATCAACTTGCCTGCCGCTGGCTTCTCTTCTTTAGGCAACGTGCCTAACTGCTTTAACAGCGCAGTGAACCTGCCGTTGCTGCCCAGGTAATTGGTCCGCGCCTGATCCAACGCGGCCAAATCAGCCGCCGCCTTGAACTCATCCAGTGCCGCTTGTTTCAACGGCTCGATCTGATCCAGAAATGACATGGTCGTTGTGCCCACGAAGATACGGGTTGCTGACGATTCGACAAATGAAAAAACGGGCGTCCATGTTACTGGCCGCCCGTTGCGTTAAAAGTGACTGAATCCAGCGATTAAGCCTTAGCGGCTTTAGCCTTCAGCGCGTTCTGGGCGACAGTGACCAGTTCCGCAAAGGCGCTGTTGTCCGTCGCTGCGAGATCAGCAATAACCTTGCGATCCAGTGCCACCTGAGCGGCCTTCAAGCCTTCGATCAAACGGCTATAGGTGATGCCAGCAGCGCGAGCGGCGGCATTGATACGCACCTGCCAGAGACCGCGGTAATTACGCTTCTTGGTCTTGCGATCACGGTAGGCATATTGCAGGCCGTGGTCGGTCGCATCGGCCGCGTAACGGTAAAGTTTAGAACGGCGGCCACGGAAACCCTTGGCCAGTTTAATCGTCCTTATCCGGCGCTTGCGCGAAGCGGGAGCATTGGTAACACGCATATTTTTGTTAGCTTAAATTTAAATTAGTGGCTGAAAGGAAGGTTCTGAGTAATCCGATACGTATCGGTCTTGTCAACCTGTTTGGAAGTGCCGAGTGAACGGCGGCGTTTCGGGCCTTTGCTGGCCAGCAAGTGGCGTTTGCCGGAGCGGGACCGCATGACTTTGCCTGTGCCGGTGATCTTAAACCGCTTAGCCACAGCTTTCTTCGTTTTATTGCCTCTGGGACGTCTCATATATGTAACTTTCTTCTAAAAAGAGCGCGAAATATAGTAGTCCCCCCTGAGGGACGCAAGAGTTAATTTCGGTTTTTTGCTCTGCGAGAGTGATTTTACCCGTGCAGAAGCCCTCTTTGTCACTGGTTTTCAGCCCCGGCGTCAATTGTTGTTGTTATTATTCTGCGAACCGAAGCCTTCTATCGCCCGGTAGAATTGCCGCGAGGTCTGAGACTGAATTCCGCCATCGGTAAAATCAAAAGTCCCTTCGTACGTGTTGGTTGGGTTACTGGCATTCATGGTGCCGACGGACGACCAACTGGGGTTTATCAGATCAAATGTCCGCTCGATCGTGTATTGCAGATTCCGCTCCCCTTGCAGACGCAAATTGAAATTGTGCGTTATTGAGTCCACGGAAAGAACTTTCAATGACGGTTTGATCGCCGTTCCGGTAGTGGTCAGCGTAAAACTCGTTTCCGTCAGATAAGCGGCAACGCCAATGGGGCCGGAATAGCTCGCGCTGATGTTCAGCGGGGTTACCTTTACAAACGTTAGCTTGGCTTTATATGTACGTCCGGGGGCCAGCGTCCCCACCGGGATGGTCACTTGCGTGGCAGTTCCATTTAGCGCACCGGAAAGCGGTTCCTTGTGAAATACGGTTTCATCAGAAACGGGATGCCGGATTTCCACCCCAATCGAATCCGTCGAAGTCCCGCCAGAAAAGCCGGACCAGGATAAAGTAAATTGGGCAGCGGGATCAACGGTTTGTGCAGCGTCAAAATTGGTAACTTTGGGCAACCCGGGATAATTGTCCGCCGGCAAGGCCAAGGCTACTGATTTATTGCCATCGTGGGCCGTGTTTAAAACAACCGTGTACGTTCCACTGGGAAAGTACGTGTCAAAGTCGCTCTTGGACGCATATTCCGCCTCAAATCCGAATTGGTCGGAACTGTTTTGCACATCAAGCCCCGGAGTAATCGTCCCCTTCGACCAGGTTACCGTGCCATTGGTCACCGTATTCAGTCCATTGAAGTCGGCAAACAGGTTCAAGCGATAGCCTCCATCCGCCACGGGGCCTGAACTGGTTGTTTGCAGTGCAGTCATCCCCTTCACCACGCCAATATCGGCGACATCCGTCGCCCCCGGCGATTGACTGTCGGTTGTAAAGTAGCCGTTAGGACTGGAACTGGAATTGCCGTTGTTGGGATTGGCCTGTAACGCGTTCCCCGCCACGTCATGAAAACCGGAAGCATTCAAGCCCCAACTGATTTGGGTATTCTGCGGCAGGTTGCTGCTGTATTTGCAAAATAAAATCGTATGATCCGAACTCCAGGTATACGAAAAATTGGCGCCGGTTACGTTGGTCCAATTGATCGAAACCCCCGTCTGCATCGGCTCGCTGAACTCGAAAGCGATAACCGAATTCACCGCGATCCCACTGTCCCCGTAATTCGGGCTGCTGGCCGTTAGATAAGGCGCCACCGTGTCCGTGCCCCCCACCGTAACAAGGCTGAATTCCGTCTGCTTCGCATAAGCCGCCACCCCTGTGACTCCACCCGGATAACTCGTCGTATCCGTATTGCCATTGGCGAAAAACAGCTTGCCGGTGTATTTCTTCCCCGCCTGCAACGTCGAAGCCGGAATCGTCACTGAACTCGAACTCTGGGTAAGCGAACTATTATTATAAACCTCCTGCCCATTCTCGTCCTCCACCGTAAATTGCACAAAAAACGCGCTGCCAGCCGCGGTAAACTGAACCGTGAACGCACTGCTGGCGGTGACCGATTGGGCGGCCGCATAATTGGAAATAAAAGGTATATTCGGATAATTGTCCGCGGACAGAGTCAGATTCGCCGTTACCACCCCATCATGCACGGTATGCAGAACCACTTGATAGGTCCCTGCCGGATATGCCGTGTCCAGTTCCAGCTTGGTTCCGAATGACTCTTTGAACTGAGTGCCAAAACTATCACTGGTCGCGGTTTTAACAGCTCCTCCCGGAACCTGCACCGTAGCACTGGTGGGAGCGACGCTGCCATCGACAAAGAGATTGAATCCCAAAACACCATTGTCACTCATGCCGCCCGGAGACAGGCTTGGCGCCACGGGATTATCCTGTAAAAAATTCTGCTGCTTAACCACCCCATACATATTCACGTCCGTCGCGCCAGCAGCATACGTGAAATGAAAGAGCGCCAGCAAAACCGCGAAGATGGGGATAGTTGATTTCATAAGAACCTTAGCAGCAAGACAATCTATATTTCCGAATTACCAGAATTAGATTTAATCATGACGCGAGGTCAATAGCAAGGCACAATGCTCCCACAACTGAAATACCAACCAACTATTTCAGCCCTAACGGGATAAACAAACGCACTGGTAAAACACCCCTGCCGCTTAGTCTGAATAGCCTTGCGGGTGCCGCTGATGCCACGCCCAGGCGGTGGACACAATATCCTCCAATTTAGGATATTGCGGTTTCCAACCCAGTTCGTTGAAGGCGCGACCGGCGGAAGCTACCAACCGCGGCGGATCACCCGGACGGCGCGGTTTTTCGACCGTGGGAATCGATTTACCTGAAATCCGTGCGCAAGTTTCGATCACTTGGCGGACCGAATACCCTTCACCATTGCCAAGATTATAAAAACCCTGCTTGCCCGGCGCCAACGCCAGAATATGCGCTTGGGCCAGATCGATAATGTGAATGTAGTCGCGAATGCACGTGCCATCCGGCGTCGGATAATCCGTCCCGTAAATCTCACACTGCTGCGCCTGCCCTAACGCCACTTTCAACACGTTCGGAATCAAATGCGACTCGATCCGGTGATGTTCACCGCGCTTCACACTCGCGCCCGCGGCATTGAAATAACGGAACGCCACAAATTCCAGATTATGAATTTGCCGGTACCACAACAGCATCTTCTCGAACATCAACTTGGATTCACCATACGGATTAATTGGGCGTTGGGGCAAATCCTCCGTCATCGGCACGCGATCCGGCGGCCCGTAAGTCGCGCAAGTCGAACTGAACACAAATTTTTTCACGCCATTTGTCACCGCGGCATCCAGCACATTCAGACCACTCGCCACGTTATTACGAAAATACTTGCTGGGATTTACCATGGATTCACCCACCAGTGCATTCGCTGCAAAGTGAATCACCGCTTCTGCACGGGCGTCCTTAACTGCCTGGAGCACCACGTCCCGTTCGCTCAAGCAACCCTGCACGAAGGTTGCGCGGTCATCCACCGCCGAACGGTGCCCTTCCGTGAGGTTATCAAAAACCGTGACCTGATGGCCCGCGTTGAGCAATTCCTCCACGCAGACCGAGCCAATATATCCGGCGCCGCCGGTAACAAACACGTTCATGCTCAAAAGTTACGCAGCACACAGCGGAGACTCAATCCGATAATTCAGGATTTACCGGTTCACTCAAAATGACGGCAACAATTAGCTTTATGACCGGGTCCGCTTGCAGTTATTCTGCCCGCCAACATTTATCGAAAGTTACTGAATGCAAATCAGCCAAAATAAGGTTGCGATTATTGAATACACTCTGACGAATGATGCAGGCCAGGTTCTCGACACCTCCAAAGGCCGCGAGCCCCTCGCTTACATTCACGGGGGCGGCAACATCATTCCCGGCCTCGAAAAAGCGCTCGCAGGCAAGGTCAAAGGTGACGCGGTCAAAGCGAAAATCTCTCCCGAAGAAGGCTACGGTTTGCGCGATGAAGCCCTGATCCAGCAAATTCCCCGCAGCCGTTTTCAAAACAGCCCGAATCTTGAGATCGGCATGCAATTTCAAGCCCGCAGCCAGGGCGGCGTCCGCATCGCCACCATCACCAAAATTGACGGCGATAATGTCACGGTGGATTTAAATCATGAGTTGGCCGGCGTAACCTTGAATTTCGACGTCACCATCGTGGACGTACGCGACGCCAGCCAGGAGGAATTGGACCACGGTCATGTCCACGGCACTGGTGGACATCATCACTAATCAGCTTCTTTTACCCAATTCATGCTGTCAGGCGCGAAACCGTCTGACAGCATTTTTGTTTTACCAGACCGCCGCCCGCCCTTCTCCGCGTGGATCATTCGCACCGGTAAAGCCAGTGCCATCCTTCTCCACGCCCACCACCTGACACGCGCCAAACGTGGTCACGCGATTGAGTTTGTGACCTCGCTTCTCCAATTCAGTCAACACCGCCGTTCCAACCTTTGTCTCAATCTTCAATTCATCCGGACTCCATTGCTGGTGAAAACGTGGTTGCGCCAATGCTGTCTGCGGGTCCATGCCGAAATCCACCAGATAAATAATTGCCAGCAACGTCTGTGAAATGATCGTGGGCCCGCCCGCCGCTCCCAACGACCACACTGGCTTTCCCTCTTTGAGCACAATCGTCGGACTCATACTGGATAACGGCCGTTTGCCAGGCGCAATGGCATTGGCTTCATTGCCCAATAATCCGAACGCATTCGCCGCTCCCGGTTGAGCGGAGAAATCATCCATTTGATTGTTAAGCACGACGCCTGTTCCCGGAATCACCACTTTGGAACCAAAGCTGGTGTTAATCGTTTGCGTACATGCCACCCAATTCCCTTCGCGATCCGCCACCGAGAAATGCGTTGTGTGCTTGCCAAAAATATCCGACTGCGCGTCCGGTGGTTCACCGTGCGTGGGTACGGGCGTCACATGATCCAACCGGATTTTGCGAGCCAATTGCGCGGCGTATTCCGGTGAAATAAGCCCCCGTGGAACCTTAGCAAAATCCGGATCGCCCAGCCACCAGGCCCGATCAGCAAACGCCAGCTTCATCGCCTCCGCTACCACGTGAATCAAGTCCGGTGAATTCGCCCCCATCGACTTGAGATCGAAATGTTCGAGAATCTGAAGAATTTGCGCCACGTGCACGCCACCCGAACTGGGCGGTGGAAAACCGACGATCTCGTAACCGCGATACGTTGTCTTCAGAGTTGGGCGCAACTTTATCTGGTAAGCTTTAAAATCCTGCTCCGTGATCAAACCGCCGTTTTCACTCATCCATTTGTCCGTCACTTGTGAAAACGGTCCGCGATAAAACCAATCAATGCCGTCGTGGGCGATTGCTCGATACGTCTTCGCCAGATCGGCCTGCTTCAAGATTTCACCCCGCTGGTAGGGCTGTCCATCCGGTTTTAAAAAGATCATTTTCGCAGCCGGAAAACGGCTCAGGTCTTTCGCCGTCCCCGCCAGTCGTTGAGCATAACCACTATCCGGCGAAAAGCCTCCCTCCGCAATCTCAGCCGCTGGTAAAAGCAAATCAGCAAGTTTGAGCTTCCCATAATTCCGGATCACATAATCGTACGCCGCCAGTGCACCGGGCACACCCGGCGCTAAAGCTCCTGCCTGGCTTAGGCGAGGATCGGCTTTGCCATTACGCAGATACATATCGCGTTCCGCGCGGGCGGGCGCCATTTCTCTCCCGTCAATCGCCACCACTTCACCATTGGCGCGATGAATCACCCAGAAGCAACCGCCTCCAATGCCCGAGTTATGCCCATCCACCACTCCTAACGTCAGCGCTGCCGCTACTGCGGCATCGATGGCGTTGCCACCTTTTTTAAGCGTTGTGATCGCCGCCTCCGTCGCCAGTGGATTCACCGTCGCCACTACGCCGTGTTCATTCGTGGCGGCCCACAGACCTGGAGCCAGCAGCCAACCAGCCAACCACGCAAAACAAGTGCGTCTTACTGCAAGGAAAAAATGGTCCCGGAGTTTCATGTTTGGGCTGCAATCACCACGAGAATTGTCCCGTCTCCCGTACATTGCAAACATTTCAAGCTTGAATTCCGGGTTGCGAATGCCCACCCGGACGCAGCCTTGTAAGTCAGGAGGACGCTGCTTCAATCTCCCGGGCGCACAGTCCACATGCCGTGATGTTTCCGGCCATCAGTACCCACATCACCGCCTGGACCAACAGTTTGTTCCGGGTAAAGCGTCTTTACATGGCCGTCCGCCATCAGATACGACAACTTGCCGTGATGATATTCGCCCGGTTGAATACGCGCATCCAATTGATTTCCCGTATAGTAAACGATCGCCCCGGAGCTGTTGAAGATTACGTTGTTGGTTTTCGCCTCCTCGGTCAAATAAAGCGTCCCCTTGGGATCGAGCAAGGCATCCAGCGTAAAGGCCGGCAACCCATTGGTCGGAATTGACTTAACAGAAGCATAACCCTTCTTGCGAAAGGACCAGACCAATCCCAAACCGGTATCATTATTGGGACCCGGCGGCCAATTGGGGTCTTCCATGGTGTGCGGCGGCATCGCGTACGTCCGGCGCGGCTGCTCACGCCCCCCCCAGAAAGGCCCCGGCAGTTTATCATCCGGGCACAGGAAAATTTTCGCGATCATATTCCCCGAAGGAGGTGGAACATTCGGATCCGTTCGCAGAGCCGCCTGCATAAACGGTTTGATCAAACTGTCCCACGAAGTTTGTTCAGAATCGGCTTTGGAAATGAATGCGTAAGGTAATTTCGCATTGCTCTGTTTAGAATAAGCCGCAGTGGCTGCAAAAATTTGTCTGAGATTATTCTCACACACCCGTGCGGATGCGTTCCGTTTGTTCGAAATCAGCAAGGCGATCGCCAACCCGGCCAGCACGACCAGCACGGCCATAATGATCAGCAACTCTTTGAGGGCAAAGGCAGCCCAACCCGCAGTCACACGCTTCAATTTCATACGGTTAAATTGTAATGACAAAAGTTTACCCACCCCTTGCCGGCCTGATTCTGCACGTCCCGTTGCGATCATCACACCGTGCTCGCAGACGCCATGGGAAATAAAAACGACGCGGTTAGTAAAAGCTAAAGAAAGCTAAATTCAATCCTTAAATAAAAACCCCGTCCTGCTCACGCAGAACGGGGGCATGCAATTGAACTCGAAATCGACGCTTAGCGTTGCACGCGTGCGCCGCCACCCTTCATGAGTTTTTCCACTTCATCTTTGAAGGCCATGGAGGTGTCACCCGGCGTCGTCATCGCCAATGCACCGTGAGCCGCACCGTAATCCACTGCCTTCTGGCCATCACCCGTGGTGATCAGGCCGTAGATCAGGCCGGAAGCGAAGCTGTCGCCACCGCCGACGCGGTCCAGAATTTCCAGATCAGGATATTGGCGGGATTGAGAGAAATTCCCGTCCTTGTAGCAAATCGCCGCCCAGTCGTTGATCGTCGCCGTCTTGGCTGCGCGCAACGTCGTCGCCACCACCTTGAAGTTCGGATACGTCTTCACCGCAGTTTCGATCATCTTCTTGAACGCGCTCACATCAATGTGTAACAGGTTCTCGTCCGCGCCTTCCACGTGGAAACCCAGTGAAGCCGTGAAATCCTCTTCATTGCCGATCATCACATCGACATATTGAGCGATTTCTTTGTTCACTTCTTGTGCCTTCTTCTGTCCGCCGATGCTCTTCCAGAGCGAAGGACGATAGTTCAAATCGTATGAAACGATCGTGCCGTATTCCTTGGCTTTCTTCACCGCTTCGATCACCAGCTTGGGAGTCGTGTCGCTCAAAGCTGCGAAAATACCGCCCGTGTGCAACCAGCGCACGCCGAGCTTGCCGAAAATATGATCCCAATCGAAGTCCCCGGCCTTCAACTGGCTCGCGGCGGTATTGCCACGGTCAGGAATGCCAACGGCGCCCCGCACACCGTATCCGCGCTCGGTGAAATTCAGTCCGTTGCGCGTTACGCGGCCAATGCCATCGAACGGAGCCCACTTGACGAACTCTGTATCCACGCCGCCCTGCAAAACGAAATCTTCCAAGAGACGGCCCACGTCGTTGTCGGCAAAAGCCGTGGCCACCGCCGTCTTGAAACCAAAGCAACGGCGCAAACCACGCGCCACGTTGTATTCGCCGCCGCCTTCCCAGACTTTGAATTCACGGGCGACGCGTACACGGCTTTCACCCGGATCGAGACGGAGCATAATTTCCCCCAGGGCGATCATGTCATATTTGCAGGACCCAGCCGGTTTAACGTTTAAAGTAGCCATTGTTCGTAAGGTTGTTGGAATAATCTATGGCGGTGGAATTTCCCCGCGTTGTGTTCGATTAGCAGCTTCGTTGTTTCAGACATCACGAGACAATAGTTCACCCGGAACCATATCAGCCGGCATCGGCTTGATCTCCGATCTCTGAGTTGTTGCCTGCCGCCGCTCTGCTGCCCGTTACAAACGGACCATCAAGCCGCGACGGGGTCAAATTGGTCAAAAGCCGTCGGAAACTCAAGTTATTTTCCGGGTATCAAACCCGGCCGGAAAGTGAAAGAATTGATTTAAAGAAGGACCCTTCCTGCCGGACTGCTGGGGAAAGCCGCTTACTTATTCGCCGAAGCACGGGCGAAATTGATGGTATCACGATAACGCTTATTATCCGCACGCATGCGTCCGGTCAGGGTTTTGCAAATGCCCATCAGAAAGGGGGTGGCCAGATCCGGAGCATCCGTCGTCATTTTGAGAAATGCCGGAGCGGCAATTTTCAACAGCACGGATTCCGCGTTGGCCACCACGTCAGCCGAACGTGGACCATGATCGAATAATGAAATATCACCAAAGAATTCGCCAGCCGTGAGAGTGGTGAGGGTCGTTTCTTTGCCGCCAATCATCAGGCGCACCCGCACTTCCCCTTCCAATACCAGGTACATTGCGTCCCCATGTTCTCCCTGCCGCACTACGTCGGAAAATTGCCGGACTTTTTGGACTTCCATGAATTGCACGAACCGGCCCAATTGCTGATCGTTCATGTCGGCCAAAATCTTTACCCGGCGCAACATGCCCGGCTTGATGCCTTGCACCAGTGGAGCGACTTCGCCGCCTGCCTGGCGTGGAGCCACTTCACCTGTGCCACCACCCCGGAAAAACATGGAAATCTCATTGAGACGACTGGCTTTATGCCACGCATCGGCAGCTTCAGAAAAAATCCAGGTATCGGCAACGACCCGCTCCTCTTTAATCCAATCCACCAGCACAGGTAACTCTACCGGACCATAAACGACATCGTCCGCTCCCCAGATTTTGAAACCGACGCCTTTTTCCTCGGTGGTATTCACACCCGACATTTAATCATCGGCCCGGAACAATAAAAGGAAAAAGTGAAGCTAATGATGAGCTTTTACCAAACCTTTACTTACATCTGCTCGGTCGTTTCCATGCCCAACGTTTCCAACCCCAGCTTCAACACGCGGCCCGTCAATTCGCACAACGCCAGCCGGCTGGAACGTTCTGCTCCTTCCGCCTTTAACACCGGGCAACTCTCAAAAAACCGCGCGTAATGCGAGGCCAGCTCAAACAGATAATTACACAAATAATTCGGCCGATACTCCTCCGCCACCGCAGTCAAAATAAAATTTAGATTGAGCAAGTGCCGTCCCAGCGCAATTTCTTCAGGTGCGCTTAAGGTAATCGTCACGCTGGCCAGCGCAGCGGGTGACACTTCAATCCCCTCCTCTGCTCCCTTGCGGAAGATGCTGCGAATCCGCGTATAGGCATATTCCAAATATGGTGCGGTATTTCCGGTCAACGCCAGCATCTTATCCCAACTGAAAACATAATCACTCTGCCGGTTCGGCATCAAATCCGCGTATTTCACGGAGCCAATCCCGACAACGCGGGCGATCTCGCGCCGTTGCGCCTCCGGCAGCGTTGCATTCTTTTCCGAGACGACCTTAAAGGCGCGTTCCTCGGCTTCATCAAGCAAACCTGCCAGTCTCACCGTATCACCCGAACGCGTTTTAAACGGCTTGCCATCGTCCCCTAAAATTTTTCCGAAATCGACATGCTCCAAACGCACCGGTGATTCCGGATGCCAGCGGCGGAAAGTATTGAACAACTGTTTGAAGTGACCGGACTGCCGGGCGTCCACCACGTAGAGAATCGCGTCCGGTTGCCACGTTTTCAGCCGGTAGATAATCGTCGCCAGATCAGTCGTCCCGTAATTGGCTGCGCCATCCTGTTTTTCGATAATGAATGGAATCGGAACCCATTCACCTTCTTTATTAATCAGGAACGGGTCTTGTTTTGGCGGCAAGGTGCCATCGGAAAACACGCAGGTGGCTCCGTCACTTTCTTTCGCAATGCCTTTCTCGCGCAACTCCTGAACCACTGACTTCAACTGCGGGTTATAAAAGCTTTCGCCCAGAGCGTAATCGAACTTCACACCCAACCTTGAATAAATGGAATCGAACTGCTTTTGCGAAAGCACCAGCATTTCGTTCCAGATAGCCAGATTTTCCGCATCACCGTTTTGCAGTTTTACCAGCTCCTGACGGGCGCGCTCCAGCACGGCAGGATCCGCTTCACTCTCCGCATTGATCTTTTTATAAAGGCGCTCCATCTCGGCAATCGGGTCCGCCTCCAGAGCTGCCCGATCCAGATCATGCTTCCATCCCACCAGCAATTTACCGAACTGCGTGCCCCAATCACCAATGTGATTGTCCGTAATCACCCGGTGTCCCAGCAACCGGAACGTCCGCGCCAGACTGTCACCCAGCGTGGTCGAACGGATATGCCCCACGTGCATCGGCTTCGCCACGTTCGGCGAACTGAAATCGATAACGATGGTTTTCGGGTTCGCCGCCTTTTCAAAAAATAAATGTTCGCCCTTGAGCGCGCTTTGCAGCGCCGTCGTCATAGCTGCTGGTTTGAGCCGGAAATTAATAAAGCCCGCTCCCGCAATCTCCGGCTTTTCACACCATTCGCTGACGTCGAGCTGCTCCAACACCTGCGCCGCAAGTTGACGGGGATTGAGCTTCGCTGTCTTGGCCAGCGACATCAGGGCATTCGTCTGATAATCGCCAAACTTGGGATCGGGACAGGGCCGGATAAGAATAACCGAGAGATCCGCTTCCGGCAGGATAGCGGCTACCGCCTGTTGCAGGCGTTGTTCGAGAGCGCGATAAGGTAACACGTTAAGAAAAAGTAAAGCGGTCACGATGACCGCGAGGTAAACCGCCAGTTGAGCCGCCGACCGCGTTACTTGCCAGTCGAATGGCTGCCGATAATCTCCATCATCGCATTAGCATCCGCGGCTTCTTCCAAAGCGTGACGAAAATCTTTGTTATGAAGCAGCTTGGCGATATTGGCGAGCGTGTGCAGATGCTTCTGAAATTGTCCCTGCGGCACCAGGAAAAGCATCACCAGATTTACCGGCTGATTGTCCAGCGCGTCAAAATTCACTCCTCCGCGCGAACGACCAAAGGAACCCACGACTTCGTAAATCAGATCGGTCGAGGCATGAGGAATGCCAATGCCAAACCCGATGCCGGTGCTCATGGAGGTTTCCCGTTTTTTGACCACGGCAGCGATCTGCTCACGGTTTTCGGGCTTGATCCTGCCGGTTTGCACCAGTTGATCAATCAGCTCGTCAATGGCTTCCCAGCGATTGGCGGCCTTCAATTCCGGCACGATCTGCTCTTTCTGGAGAATGTCAGCGAGCGTCATAAAGCGATAAATTCCAGCTATTTCGCCCCAAGCTGCGTCTCATTTCAAGAGCGAATTCATTTTCCTGTGTTAATTCTTTAAATTTGCCACACATTGCAATCAAATTAATCTCCGCAAGCGGGTCAGAACCCAGCCGGTTTCCTGCCAGCACCACCCCAAAGCCGCCAGAACATTGCCTTGGCCGGTCAACATTGGCACTGCCAACAGTAACAACCCAACATTACCTAAAAAGATGACCACTGCCGAGAATAAATATCCTTCCTGCTCAATATCCGATTGCCGCGTCCGCAGAATATCGATCGTCAAGGTAACATGAAACGCATAAGCGGCCCCCAACAGCAAGTGAAACCAGATTTGGTATCGGGACCAATCCCAGATCAAATGACCGGCCAGGAATATCAGCACCACCAGAAACGCGTAAAAAGGAAAAAAATACGGCGCCAGCGTAATCAGGAAATTACTCTTCGTGATGATGACATGACCGCCTTGAGACGTGGCCTTGATCTTTTTCACCCGGCCGCCAAAGAGCCAGGTCCACAGCGCATGCGTCAATTCGTGGCCGACCACGTAAACCCACATCGGTTTCGGCAGCAGCGCATATATCACCAGCCAACAACCCGCTCCAGCCAGCATCATCACCCAGAACATTTCCGCGTGACCACTCTCCCGCAACACCCGCCAGAAGGCCATCGCCACTCCCGCACATAGCGGAAGCAGCAGAATCGCGATAATCGTTTTAACCCATTTGGGCATGTGACGCCCGGCTGACGCCTTATTTGCTCCCCGGCTTGGTGGCTGGCGTCGCCGCTAAATCCGGCGGCAGATTATTCGGATCAAAGGTTTCCACGGTGAGCGCGATCAGGCTCAGGGTTGGCACACCGAGTTTCACGGTGCCATTGGAACGATCCACCACCATGCCCACACCCACCACATTGCCCTGGTGCGCCCGCACAATATCAATCGTTTCCTGCACGCGTCCGCCCTTGGTCACCACATCCTCCACGACGAGAATCTTCTCTCCCGGCGCAATTTTGAAGCCGCGCCGCAAAACGAGCTTGCCCTCCTCTTTCTCCACGAAAATGAAACGCAGCCCCAATTGCCGCGCCACTTCCTGGCCAATGACCAAACCACCCATAGCCGGAGAAATTACCGTCACTGCGCCCAATGAACGGGCCTGTTCCGCCAACGCCTGGCCGAACCGTTCCACGATGGGCATCTGCTGCAAAGCCAGCGCGCATTGGAAAAATTGGCGGCTGTGTAAACCACTGCGCAAAACGAAGTGACCTTCCAAAAGAGCGCCGGTTTCCCGAAAAAGTTGCAATGCTTCACTATTTGTCATGCGCCGGATGAAACACTAGCCGGGCCAACCTGACAACCAATTTGGCATTCCACTTTCGTGATTCGCTGATGATCACCTCGGAATCACCGGCAGTAATATATGCGAAGCCCGCGCGTGATCGTGGTGAATCGTTTGCTGGGCTTTGAAAACTTCCGTATCCGTCCCGAAGGTTTTACCGGAATTGGGATTGCGGTCGAAACGCGAAAAGGGCGTCGAGATTTACCAAGTAACCCCGTTAAATAGTGAGGAATTGGTCAAAATAAATCCGCCGTTCATTCTCTAATCGGCTTCCGATTCATCACTAACTATTCGAGAAGCAAAACGTGGCACGTCAGATAGCGCCTCCTCAACGACAACGGCCCAATCGGCATTGCCTACAGTGACTGCGATATACGACGTCGTGGCAAATTCCGCGTCTGGCGGAAATGCTACATAAATGAAGTACCAAAGTGCTTTCTCCAACGGCTCATCCGCATGCCAAGTCGTCATAAAAACGAACTCTGGATCAACGCTGCTGTTGCCGCAATTCACTTCATCGAAAATGTCATGAACTCGCTGGCAATCTGGACCCCACACGCAAACCGCGATGAGGCCGGAAGCTAAGAGAGACGCCGCCACAGCGGAGATTACCTCCGTTTGAATAGCCCCTGCGTCCACAGCAATGAAAAGAATCGTATGCGCCGAGGGCAAAGGGATTCTTTGGATCGCGACAAAATCTGCCACGGCCTCCGAAAAAAGCGGAAAGCCAGCTTTAGGATCGGCCGCGTGTTGCTTCATATCACCTCGGAATCACTGGCAACAGAATATGCGAAGCCCGCGCGTGATCGTGGTGAATCGTTTGCTGGGCTTTGAAAACTTCCGTATCCGTCCCGAAGGTTTTACCGGAATTGGGATTGCGGTCGAAACGCGGGAAATTGCTGCTGGAGATTTCCACGCGAATGCGGTGACCGGTTTTGAACAGGTTACTCGTTACCCAGAGATCGATTTCGTAACGGTAATCTTTCCCTGGCTCAATCAGCTCCAGCTTGGTATCCGAATTGCGATAACGCGCCCGGATAATGCCGTCGCACAAGTTGATCGCCTTGCCGTCCGGGGAAACATCCACCAGCTTGGCCGTGAAGTCGGTATCTTTCGCACTCGAAGCAGCATAAAGGAAAGCCTTCACCGGTCCCGTAACTTCCACCGGTTTATCCAAAGGTGCGGTGGTGTAAACCAGTACGTCATTGCGATCCTCAACCGCAGTGCTTTGGTCAAATGGCCCGGCAGGGGCACCGACTAAATTATTGCCACCATGAGTCGGCACTGGATCAGCCGGATTGTAAGTGAATTTATCGGCCGGTTCTTCAGCCGGCTGGCTGACGCTTAATTCCCCATCGCCGTTCCGGCTGTTGGCCTTGCCGTGGCTGTGGAAGTAATACGGCGTAAATTGCGTTCGCTGGAGCGGCCACTCCTGTTCGTCATGCCAGACGTTTTCTCCCATGACAAAGAGATGAAACGGAGCCCAGGTTTTGACCTCGTTATCCTTGTCCTTGAGCCAATGCTCAAACCACTGATATTGCCGTTGACCCAGATTCATTGGCGCCGCCTCACCAAAATCCACCTCTGCCAGTTTGCGCCCACCCGCGCCATGTCCCCACGGACCAATGATGGCGAATTGGTTCTTCCGCGCTACCGGGTCCTTCGACTCATGGTGAACCCGGTTTACCAGTTCAATCGTCGTCTTGGAAAAAATGTCATACCACCCGCCAATATTAAGGGCGGGAATCGTGATAGCTTCGTAACGTCCACCGATACTGCGCTTGCGCCAGTAGTCATCAAACGTCGGATGGTTCACCCAGTCGCGCAGGTAAAAGACCTCTTTCCCAAACTGGTCATCCCAATGATTCAACGGAAGATATTTGAACGCTTCAGAGAATTTTGCCGGCGGAATATGAATCCCGCCCACCCCTGCTCCCCATCCGAAGGCCAGTGACAATTGGAAAGCGCCGCCCGGATAAGCAATGTCGTGGAACACGTCGCCAAACGGAACCATTGGAACCATCGCCTTCAAGTAATGACTGCCCTCCGACGCTGCGGACCATTGGGTCCAGCCGACATACGAACCGCCCGCGGTCCCCACTTTGCCATTGCACCACGGCTGTTTTCCCACCCATTCCTGGGTGTCAAAGCCGTCTTGCACATCATAAAAAAACGGATCCCACACGCCTTCCGAGGAACCTTTGCCCCGGCAATCCTGCACCACCAGTACAAAGCCAACCGCCGTGTAAATCTTGCCTTCCCCCGAATTCTCACCCGCTTTGCCGTAGGGCGTCCGCATGAGCACCACGGGATATTGTCCCGCTGCTTTAGGCAGGAAAATATTCGCGGCCAGCTTCACCCCATCCCGCATGGGAATCATCACATCCTTTTGAAAGGTGAACGGCAACGAGGTCTCCGCGGCGAACGTGGTAGTGACCAACAGGAATAACAGACAACCTGTGATAATCCGGCGGGAAAATTTGGGATTCATGGGTGAGGCGATAATTTCAGACTCCACTCGCTGAGAAAAGCGAAATTTGCCATGCCATTTCTTGAAGTCATTTCGCTCCGCATAAGCTGTTCACTGTCTTGGCATTAACTCTCAAAACAGCAATTAAAACCAACACCCGGATAATTTTGACACTTCATTTTCCTGTCTAACCGCGCTTCATACAACCCCGTAAAAACCTGCATTTTACCGAGCGATTTTGCATATTTTCAAAATTGTCCAAAAATAGTTTGCAGATTTTTTCAATCGTCGTATGACTGAATTTGTGCTTCGCAATAATCGCGAAACACAGACTGCATCCACTTCTGGCTTCCTCGACAGATCGAAGGTGCAAGGCGGGCTCTACCGGTGACGTGTGTACTGATTTCCTTCACGACTGGAAATCAGGCGGCGCTATCCCTTGAGCCAAACCGACCTTAACACTATGAAGCCTTACTTACAGAAACTGCTCAATCGTACCCTCGATATTGCTGACCTCCATCCCATGCTGGGTCTCTTTCTCGGCGCTGCCACTCTGGCCGTGTTCCTGACCGCCTTGCTGCGCAGCGCGAAAACCGATTCACATCCCACAACCACTGGCTTGCTGTGGACGCTCTACTGGCAAAGCCGCAAGATCACGTGGGCTCTGGTAATGGCTGCCTTTGTGCTTATTGCCCTGTCCTCCTTGCGCAATTACCTGCACCAAACCGTGGCTGGATTCCAGCGAACGCATGGGCGCGTAACGGAAGCGAACTATAATGCAGTCCAGACGATTTGGGGCGCGGAACAGACTCAGGGCGAACTCGGCATGGAGCTATTTTACGACGAAGAAGTTATCGAACGCATCCAATCCGAAGACATTACCAAACCTGCTGTGCTACGCAAAAAAACGGTGCGCCATTTCGTGACGACGAATCCGTATTTATCTGCGCGACACGAAATTGAACTCAAACAAAACGCGCGCAAGAAAGGCTCTGCCCTCTACGGAGGCTACGAAACGGCTTGCAGCTTCGCCTGGCAATTGAAGAATCCGGCTGACCGCGAATTGAAAACCACGCTTCGATTTCCGCTGCCTGCCGCCGGAGCTATGTACGACGATCTTTCAGCCACATTGGACGGCAAAGACATTCTCAGTCAGATGGAATTGAAGGAGGGATCGCTCGTGCTGGAGCGAAATCTGGAACCGAACGAAGCGTTTGATCTCAAGATCGCCTTCAAAAGCCGCGGCATGTCCTACTGGTACTTTCAAGTGCGCGAGCCGCGGGAGATTCGGGATTTCACACTAACGATGAAACTGCCGGATCTGGCCGAATCGCACCTGAATTATCCGGAAGGCTGCATGACGCCGACGTCCATTAAGCCCACCGCCGATGGTCAAGGCACTCTGCTGACTTACCGGCTCGATCATGCCATTTCCAACAAAGGCATGGGCATCTCACTTCCCAGCTTGCCGCAACCCGGCGCCACTACGAGCGCCGTGCTTTCTCAGGTCGAGATGGCCTGGCTGCTCCTCTTTACATTATTGCTACTGGGAATGACGCTCCTGGAAATTAACCATGCCGTGCTCCTGAGTGTGCTCTTTGGCACTGCGACGGCCTTTGGCTACGGCTTGCTGAGCAACTTCAGTGATCTGCTCCTGGGTTTCTGGGGCACCGCCTTGATTATTGTTGTGCCGATGTTTCTGTTGCTGGCACGGCTGATCAAACGGGTCATCAAAGGACGGCAAGGCCGACTCATGGCCGGTCTGTTTCTCGTCTATGGCTTGTTGCTCCCGGCTCTGGCGGGACTTGATCCCGCGCGCAGCAGTCTCTACGTAAACCTCTGCGGCCTTGGTTTTCTGATGTCTATCACCTGGTTGCTGAGTCAACACTGGAAAAACGAACTTCCAATTGCCACGTAACGAAAGTCAGGTAACATTGACGTCGAGCCCAACTTGAGTCCGGATTCGCCCGGAACTGGCTGAATATAAGCCGTTGTTCCGCCGTCGGTTCAGGACTGGGATAAGATCGAATGTCGAAACGTAAAAACATGACTTGGTGGCGTAATCGGGACTGGCTAACTGCTTGGGTAACGGTGGCGGCATGGGCTCTCATAACATGCAGCACGGTCACAGCCGAAACGGGGCCTGTGTTCGCCAAGGACATTCTCCCGCTAGTCAATACCTACTGCATCAAATGCCACAGCGATAAGAAGGCGAAGGGCGACGTCAATCTGGAAACCTTCAAGGACGAGGCAGCCATCCGGCATGCGCCCAAAACCTGGGAAACAGTTTGCCGGCAATTGGCTGATCGCACCATGCCCCCTCAGGACAAGCCGCAGCCGACCAGTGAAGATCGTGAAAAGATGATCCAGTGGGTGCGTCACATGCTCGACACCCTGGATGACAGCAACATGCCAAAAGATCCGGGCCGCGTGGTCATTCATCGGCTGAGCCGGTTGGAATATAACAATACCATTCGTGATTTGTTCGGTGTGGATACCAAACCGGCGGATAAATTCCCCACCGACGGCGGTGGCGGTGGCGGGTTTGACAATAACGCGGACACGTTGTTTGTACCGCCGATTCTGATGGAAAAACTGCTGGGAGCGGCGACTGAGATTCTCGATCAGACCAAGCCAGAACGTTTGTTTCTGTTTCAGCCCGGCCCAAAGCTAACCAAGCACAATGCCGCCCGCAAAGTAGTGGAGCATTTCGGGACGCGCATTTTCCGCCGGCCATTGGAGAAGGCGGAAGCTGAACGTTATCTGACCGTTTTCGACGCCGCTGATAAGAGTGGAGACACCTACGAAGAGGCCGTTAAGCAATCGCTCAAAGCGATGTTGATCTCGCCAAATTTTGTTTTCCGCGTGGAAGCAGAACGCAATTTAACGACCGCCTATCAGATTAGCGATTACGAGTTAGCCAGCCGGTTGTCCTATTTCCTTTGGTCCTCCATGCCGGATGAAGAATTATTCAGTCTTGCGCAACTGAAACGGCTGCATGAACCCAAGGTGATCGAAGCCGAAGTGCACCGCATGCTGCTCGATCCCAAGGCCAAGGCGTTCGCGGAAAATTTCATGACCCAATGGCTCGGCGTTAAGACCCTCAAGACCACTACCCAACCCGATCTCCGCCGTTTCCCGAACTACACCATTTCTTTGCGGGATGCCATGTATACTGAACCGGTGGAGTTCTTCCGTTCGCTCATGCTGGAGAACACCAGCATCCTGCAATTGCTGGATGCGGATTACACCTTCTTGAACGAGGAACTGGCTAAACATTACGGTATTTCTGGCGTGCAAGGACCGGATTTCCGGCGGGTAAAACTGACCGATCGCAGCCGCGGGGGCGTGTTGAGTATGGGGGGCGTGCTTACCCTGACTTCCTACCCGCAACGCACCAGCCCGGTTCTGCGCGGCAAATGGGTGCTGGAAGAAATTCTCGGTGCGCCCGTGCCACCACCACCACCTAACGTCGGCGGCCTACCCGCGAATGACGCTCCCAAAGACGGCCTCAGTTTCCGTCAACGGCTGGAGGAACATCGTAAAAAACCGGAATGCTCCTCCTGCCATAACCGAATGGACCCCATTGGGTTCGGCATGGAGAATTTCGATGCCGTAGGTCGCTGGCGCACGGACATCGCGAAGCAACCCGTGGATTCCTCGGGTGTTATGACCGATGGCAAAAAGTTCCAGGGCCCCGCCGAATTGAAGCAAATTCTCCTCGGTCGCAAGGACGAGTTCGTCCGCAATCTGAGCGAACGCATGCTGGCTTATGCTATGGGACGCGGTTTGGAATATTATGATATTCCGACGGTCCGGAAAATCACCACCACGTTGAGCAAAGAGGATTATCGTCTCTCGACTCTAATAATCGAGATTGTGAAGAGTTATCCGTTTCAATATCGTCGGCCCAGTGCTTAACCCGAACCAGTGAATTTGTCCCTGAACAGAGGCGTCGAATAAGTGCAGTTGTACAAGCCATGAAGACCAAAAGCTGGCAAATTTCACGCCGCACCATGTTGCGCGGCATGGGGGTAATGATGGGATTGCCCCTGCTGGACGCGATGAAACCGTTGGCCGCCTTTGGCGCGGCGCCGGAAGCCAAAGCCCCCGTTCGCATGGCGGTGCTCTACATGCCGAATGGGGTTAACCCCAACACCTGGCTGCCCACGGGTGTCGGCAGCAATTTCCAACTTTCTCCCGCCCTCGAACCGCTGGCCAAACTGAAGGATGAAATTGTCGTCCTGACAGAATTGTGGAACAAGGGCACCAATACAGGCGATGGACATTACGTTAAGACAGCCGCCTTCCTGACGGGCACAACGATTACGAAAACGACGGGCAGCGAACTGCGTTGCGGCGGCATCTCGATGGATCAATTGGTAGCGCGAAAAATTGGCAACCTGACTCCCCTGCCTTCGCTGGAACTGGGCATTGATCCGGTCATCACCGCCGTCGATACGAACGTCGGTTACACGCAACTGTACGGCTGTCATATTGCCTGGAATACGCCCACAACTCCGCTGGCCAAAGAAATCAATCCACAACTGGCTTTTGACCGGCTGTTCCGCATCACCAAGGATGACCCGCAGCATGACCCAAGCCGTGACCGAAGTGTGCTCGACCTGGTCATGGACGATGCGAAGAATCTGAGCAAACGCATCGGCAAAGCCGACCAGACCAAGCTGGACGAATATTTTGAATCGGTTCGGGCCGTGGAACGGCGCATCGAATTCGATGCCAAACGCAAAGCGGACCAATACAACAGCGACCCGCTGGCCCGCAAGGAAATCGATAAACTCGGACTGCGCATTAAAGATTACTACGCAGCCGATCCGGGCCGTGGCAGTGAACGGCGCGGCAATCACCACGCGGAACACGTCCGCTTGATGCTGGACATTATGGTGCTGGCGTTCTGGACGGATACCACGCGCGTCAGCACATTCATGTTCGGCAACGCGGTCAGCGGCCGGAACTTCTCTTTCCTTGAAGGGGTAAACGGCGGGCATCACCAGATTTCTCATCACGAAAATAAGCCGGATAAATTAGAGCAATATAAACTCATCAACATCTGGCATATGCAGCAACTCGCCTACATGCTGGAGAAAATGCAGTCGATCAAGGAAGGCGAATCCAATCTGCTCAATAACTCCATGGTTCTGTTTGGCGCGGGCATGCGGGATGGCAATCAGCACAATCCTCATAATCTCCCGCTCGTTCTGGCTGGTCGCGCCGGTGGCACGATCAAGACTGGACGCCATCTCGTTTACGAAAAGAACACGCCGCTCTGCAATCTCTACCGCTCCATGATGACGCGGATGGGAGCGCCCATGGACAGCTTCTCGGACAGCACCGGGGAATTGAAAGACCTCGCGGGCTAGAACGTTGCGCCTTACTGTTTTTTCCGTCCCGAAGTCAATTCATTTGCAAATCGTTAGGAGCGGTTTATTTTGCAATAAATCTTGATGCCGCAACGAAGCTGCGTCTTAATTTAGCCGAATTTTGCCAGGGCCCATGGAATGTGGACTTACGAACCCCGCCAGGGCAGGAATGCAGCAACGGTAGTTTGCTCTGCATACGCCGTGGTCACCCTGGCATTCTGTTTTTTTGAATGTCGAGTGCGGAGTGTGGAATCCGCGCCCCGTTAAAGCGGAGCCCTTCCGCACTCCGGACTTTCGCATTCCACATTCACATGAGTTACCAGGTCATAGCCCGAAAATATCGTCCGCAACGGTTTAGCGATGTCGTCGGTCAGGAGCATGTCTCCCAGACCCTGGCCAACGCGATCAATGCCAACCGCATCGCTCATGCCTATCTCTTTTGCGGACCACGCGGCACCGGCAAAACCACCATGGCGCGCATTTTCGCCAAGTGCCTGAACTGCACCGGCGGCCCCAAAGCGGAATTCGATGACAATGACCCGAAGTGCCGGGAAATTACCGAAGGCCGTTCCCTGGACGTGCTCGAAATCGACGGTGCCAGCAACCGTGGCATCGAAGAAATCCGCGAATTGCGCGAAACGGTAAAATACGCACCCGCTTCATCAAAATATAAAATTTACATCATCGACGAAGTTCACATGCTTACCAAGGAGGCGTTCAACGCCCTCCTCAAGACGCTGGAAGAACCGCCTGCGCATGTGAAGTTCATGTTTGCCACCACGGAACCGGAGAAGGTGCTGCCCACCATTCTCTCGCGGTGCCAGCGCTTTGATTTGCGGCGCATTCCCTCGGCGCTGATCGTAAAACACCTGACCCACATTGCGGCGCAGGAAAATGTGCAAATCGATGATGCAGCCCTTTACGCCATTGCCCGGGGCGCTGATGGTGGCATGCGGGATGCCGAATCCACACTGGATCAATTGATCAGCTTCTGCGGCGAAAAAATTGAGGAGAGTGACGTGCTTTCCATGTTCGGATTAGCCGCCCGCAGTCAGATTTTGGATTTGGCCGGGTCTATTCTCGCCGGGCAAATTGAACCGGCTTTGAGAGAGTTGAATGACCTCGCCAAAAAGGGCAAGGACCTCGGGCGTTTACTCTCGGATTTGTTGAATCACTTCCGGAATCTGCTGATTTATCAGGTTTCCAGCGGCGATTTAAATCTGCTGGAGGTTTCCGAAGCGGAAGCCGCCAGTTTGAAAACCCAGTCCACCTCGGTTGGCACGGATGGCTTAACCCGCATCATGGAAGTGTTGACGGATAGCGAAGGCCGACTGCGGGATGCTGCGTCCAAAAAGATTTTATTGGAAGTCGCCGTCATGAAGGCCATTCAGGCCCGCAATGCGACGAGCATTGATTCCGTGCTGAAGCATTTGCAGCAATTGCGCAGTGAAGCGGGTTCCGGCAACGGGTTACCCGCTGCTGTGCCAGCTTCCCCGGCACCCGCTGCACGACCAGTGGAAGCTACCGCCACACCCACTGCCAGCGCGTTCTCGGCTTTGCGTGAGACGGTGGTTTCGGAACGTCCCACTTCAAAGCCAGCCGCCGCTACGCCTGCTCCGGCACCCAAACCGGTTCCTGAAGTGTCCAAAGCCGCCCCGGTTCAATCATCCCCTGCTCCGCAATTAAGCCGCGAGGGATTGGAGGAATTGTGGTCGAAAGTTGTGGAAGCGGTCGGTCGGGTCAGCAATTTCACACGGGCTTACCTCAACGAAGCGCACCCGGTTTCATTCGAGAAGAAGGTTCTCCTGATCGGGTTTGACCCGGAGTATAAGGAACATCTCGGCCTGGTGGATAACTCCAAGAACCACGCGTTACTGCAAACCAAACTCAGCGAACTTGGTTATCACGAATCGATGGTCAAGTTCGTGGTCGCTGAGGAACCGGAAGACCGTGTCCGGGCCGTTCCGGCTCCGACTCCCGCACCGTCAGCAGCGCCAGCCCAGTCGGGCAGTAATTCCACTCCTGCCGCTGAGCCAGCCAAAAAGCAACGCGCGCCGGAAATGATGAACAAAGACGAATTTAAAAACGATCCCTTGATCAAGAAAGCCCTCGAAATATTCAAAGGGCAAATCGTTGACGTGCGCGCCTGAACCGGTGCGTAATGAATTAACCTAAACCATCCAGTAATATGTCCAGCATTGGCAAACTCATGAAACAGGCCGCGCGCATGCAGCGGCAGATCGAAGAAATTCAAGCTCAACTCGATGCCCGCACGGTCGAAGCGACCAGCGGTGGTGGAGCGGTCAAAGTGACCGTGAAATGTAACGGCACTCTCGCCGCCATCAAAATTGATCCGGCAGCGGCGAACCCGCAGGACACGCAGTTGCTTGAGGACCTGATTATCACCGCGGCCAATAACGCGCTCGCGCAGGCCAAAGAAATTTCCAACACGGAGATGGGCAAAGCCACGCAAGGCTTCAATCTGCCGGGGATGATGTAGCTTCGTTGAAACGTGGAAGAAGTTAAGAGGATACGTTGTCCATTAGCCATCACGACGAATTGATTTACATCAGCGGGATTTCTCAGTAACACCGTGGCTTTAGCCCGGTGGATGAAAGATTACGGATGCGGAGCCGTTTTAACGGCTTTCAACGTGAAGCAGGGAAGCCGTTAAAACGGCTATAGACTATCCATCTCGCACTGTTTCACCGGGCTAAAGCCACGGTGTTACTGAGAGCGGACTTAAAGAGTTTGAGATTTAGATGCGATTGTCCTAAACGGCTCGAATTCAGATAACGTTTCAACCATTTAACTGTTTAACCCTTTTAACCAGCCATGGCCACTCTGCCCGAACCGATCACCAGCCTGATTTCCGCTTTGGGCAAGCTGCCGGGAATTGGGCCGCGTTCTGCTGAGCGTCTGGCTTTGTATCTGGTGCAGACGGATGTCGAAGCGGTCCAGCAATTGGCCCGCTCACTGGTGGAAGCCCGCGAACGGATTCAATCCTGCCAGATTTGCGGCTCGCTTACCGAAGTACAACCGTGTGCGATCTGCGGCAATTCGCAGCGGGACAGTTCCATCGTCTGTCTGGTGGAACGAGCCACGGATATCATCAGCATCGAAAAATCCGGGACGTTTAAGGGCAAGTTTCACGTGCTGGGCGGCAAGATTTCTCCGCTTAACGGCGTTGGCCCGGAAGACCTGCACATTCACGAACTGGAAGCCCGCTTCAGCACAGAACCGATCAAGGAAGTTATCCTTGCGCTGGGAACAGACGTGGAAGGCGATGCCACGAGCTACTATCTAGCCAAGCGGCTGGCGGCGAAAGGGGTGCAGGTTTCGCGCATCGCTCACGGCTTGCCCGCGGGCAGCGGTTTGGAATTCGCAGATGAACTCACCTTGAGTCAGGCACTCGAAGGCCGGCGCGAATTGAAGTAAGGGCATTCATCATGGGCAAACCGCAAGCAGTCGTTTTTGACCTGGGTAAGGTGCTGGTTGATTTTGATTATGGCCGCACCGTCCGGCGCATCCAAACCCTCAGCACTACTCAAGGCGATGAACTCCGCAAGCTGATTGATCAATCACCGTTGCTGCATCAATACGAAAGAGGTTTGATCAGCACGCAGCAGCTTTTTGGTGAAGTTCAATCTGCAGCCGGTTACACGGGCACATTGGAACAGTTCAGCGAAGCGTTTGCGGATATTTTCACTCCCATTGAGGCGATGGTGGAACTGCACGCCGGGTTGCGCCGGAACGGCATCCCCACGTTCATCTTTTCCAATACCAATGAACTCGCGGTGGCACACATCCGCGAACGGTTTCCTTTTTTTGAAAAGTTCGATGGCTACGTGCTCTCTTATTTGCATCAGGCAATGAAGCCGGAAGCGAAGCTTTACGAAGTCGTCGAGCAAACCACTGGCCACACTGGGGATGCTCTGCTCTACATCGATGACCGGCACGAAAATGTAGCCGCTGGCGCAGCGCGCGGCTGGCAAGTGATTTTGCATGAGACACCGGAGCAGACTATCCAGTCAATTCAGCAAGCGGGCCTGTCGTAAGCCGAGTCGTGATTAGGCAATCGCATTCCACCGGACCGCGGCTGTGGCGAAGCCCAGCAACAGCAGGGCAACGCGGACAGGAACAGTGGAAAATATTTTCCCCC
>JBEHZA010000007.1:0-28754 GCA_048497895.1 Verrucomicrobiota bacterium | reverse complement strand
CGCCACAGCCGCGGTCCGCTTTCCGGCTCGGACAACCGCTCCAATAAAGAGGTGCGTTTGGTTAGCGAAAATTTTTAATTCTTCGCCGGTGAGCCCAGGATCGTCGGCAAGCCGAAATCTGGATCGCCCAAATTGAACAGGCGATCCGTCAGTTCGTTTAGCGCGAGCCGTGTCGTTTGGAATTGCTCAGCGAGCGTGCCGAAGACGCCGGATAACTCGTATTTCCGCGCCAACCGGTGATCGCTCGCCAGACGGAAATTCGTCCGGCCTAAATCTTCGTAATAGCGTAGATCAGGAAACCCGCGAAATTCCGCACGATGGCGAATCCGTTCCGCAAACACCCCGGAAAGGAAGAGTGAATGATTTCCGATGTGAGCGCGCAGGAGAAACGTCGTGTATTCATCCGCGTTTTGCAAAGCGGCCAGCATCTCAAAGAAATAGTCGAGCGGTTGATTCTGCCCGGCCAGCTTGAAGCGCATGCGCTCTGCATGTGAAAATTCAGCGAGGATTCCCGCTACATAATCCGCTACGGAACGATCAGCCAGACCGGCACGCTTCAACACCTGACGCACGAGCACGTAGAAATAAAAATGTGTCGAAACACGCAAACACGCAGGCGATTCCAACAGGGCGTGAAACAATTTTTCATTATCCAAAATCTGATCGCGCGAGGACTCGTCCGCCAGCAGAGCGGTGAGCGCCTGCGTATCATTGGGCACAGTACCGAGAGTTTGGAGAACGAAGTCAATATCCTCCGCTGTGAATTGAACCCGCGAATTTGGCCGTATCATTTGCATAACCAGCTCATGCTTTCCGAGCGGTGCGACCCAAAGCCCCGCGCCTGGATCTTACACAGCTCTAATCCATCGCTATCTCAATGACAGCATTTTCAGTTCCAACTCCAACAGAGAGAGGAAACCCCAATATCCACGCTTGCCCCACCCCATTACACTGATGCTTTTTGGCTTGGCTGGAAAATTCAGGACTGTGGACCTGCGCATAATTCCTCAATAAATAATTAGACAGACGCTGAACGACCTCATCACGGAAAGGATAATCACCTTGATCTTGATAGAGGTTTTTACGGACGGCACTACCGGCTTGCATTTTGTCGTGACGTAACGCCAAAGTGTTTAGTCAGGTCCGGACAGAATCGCAGCCCGGGCTGCTGGATAATGCTAATGGAAGTTGATAAATCCGATTGTGTGGTCAGCGGTTATCCCAAGGACCCATTTTTAAACATGAAATTGCGTGTCATTATATCCATAGTCCTTTTGCTCTTTGGCGCGACATTTTTGCCGGCGGCGGAGCCTGGTTCCAAATCCGTGATTGTCCATGACACGTTCAACGATGGCAGCCGGGATAAGACCGGGAAATCGGATGCGAACTGGCGCAAGGTGCAAAGCACACTTTCTCTGACCGTCGTTACGCAAAAGATGGACCATCCTCTAGTAAGTGAGTATTGGCTGAAGATCACTCCCGGAGCAGGCAATTTTCCCACGATCGCAGGCATTTTTGACGATCACGCCGGCAATCCTGACGGCGGTGGAGAAGGCACAACGCTCGGACCGAAGAATGGCGACAAGCTTGAGTTGTCACTCGATTTCCGGTTTGAGAACCCGTACACGCCCGGCAAGGAGATTCGAGTCGGCCTGTTCAACAATTCCGGCACCACCACCCTGTCGGACACCGCCGGGCCGACCTTCATCGACGACGTGGGATATTGGGTCAATATACCGCAGAATGGCGGGCCGGGTGATATTTACAAAAAGACCGGCGGCAAGGGCACTATTACCGGTGGGGCAGATAAAATACTTTTGCGCAAGTTGAGCGGCCCGCAGGCGGCCTCGATGGGAACAAACCGGCACACCGTCACGCTCACGCTGATACGGGACCCGCAAGGAATTGTGCTGATAACCACGCTGGATGGTGTGCTGTTGCAAACCGGCATCGACACTCCGAAAAGCGATGCTCAGGGTGATCCGCCCGGATTATATACGGTGTTCCAGGAGATTGGCGTGGGGACCGGGGCACCGGAGGTTAATCCGGTTTACATTACGAACGTAAAGCTCCAGGCGACCAGCAGCGAAGCATCTGAGGCTCAGGCAGCGAAATCCACGCCCAATCCAACTGCTGCGCATGAAGAACGCAAGCCTTCCCTTTTCCGCGTCGCCGTCGGCGCCGGAATCCTCTTGCTGTTGATCATTACCGTCAGCGTGGCCTGGATGTTAGGCCGGCGGCCTCCTTCAAATTCGAAGAGCGATACCCCGCCAAAATAGCACGGCAGGTGGGTAGGGTTCGCGTTTGAATACAGATTGAATCGGCCGGGGACTTGCCCTATAAACGAGGCATGACTCCAAGGACGACGCTGATAGTTTCACTGTGCCTGAATGCGATTCTCATTAGCTTGCTGGCTTACGCATCCCGCTTCAGCTCGCCCGCGCCTTCCCCCCTGCCCGAGCCCAAAACAGCTCCACGGCAGGAAATCAATACCAAGCCGGCCAAGCCGACTGCTGAAGTTGCCGCGCCATCGCAAATAGTCCGGTTGGACTGGCGTTCGGTAGAATCCCCTGATTTCAAGGATTACATTCTCAAACTTCGGAGCATTGATTGTCCGGAAGAAACCATTCGCGATATCATCATTGCGGATGTTAACAAGCTGTTTGCCACCCGCTGGAAAAACAGCATGGCGCCCACCAACGAACCGCTTAAGTACTGGCTGCCCTGGGATTCGTCCGCCGAATACAACAACTCAAAAATGATCGCTCAAAAGCGGGCATTGGAGCGCGACAAGAAGGCTTTGATCAAAGAATTGCTCGACGTCGATTACGACAAAGAGATGCGAAACTATGAAATTTCCTTCACCTGGCTCGACCGGGAGAACCGCCTCTATGAATTTCTGCCGGAACCCAAGCGATCGCAAATTATCGACATCCACAATCGAACGCGCGAACTTTCGCAACAGATAAGTGAACGCGCCAAAAATGGCGAGTTAACCAAGGAGGATCAGGCAGAGTTGGCTCGTTTGCGAGCCTCTGAAGTAACGGAAATGAAGAAACTCATGACGCCGGACGAATTCGAGGGTTATAAATTGCGCATTTCTGCCACGGCGAACGTATTGCGCAGTCAATTGGTCGGCTTCAATCCTACTGAGCAGGAATTCATTTCCCTCTTCCGGGCACAGAGCGCTTTCAATGATCAGACCAAACAAATGGACCCGCAGGATCCGGACTTTCAAAAGAAGCGCCTGGAGGCCGCCCAGGAGATGGAGAATAAGGCCAAACAAACTCTGGGAGAACAGCGTTACGCAGAATATCAACGCGCTAAAGATTACGAATACCGGGAACTGATCCAGATTACTCAACAACAAGAACTACCCGACAATATCGCCGTAAAAGTTTATAACATCACTAAAGCCGCGCAACAACAGTCCGCCCGGTTGCGCCAGGACCCCAATCTCGCGGATGAACAACGGCAAGCCGCCCTCGCCGCCATCCAGGCAGAAACTCAGAAAGCAATTCAACAAAATCTGGGTGATGATGCTTACAAGCAATATCAGCGCACCCGGAGCTACCAAGTCCAAACCCTGCGACGTTAAGGCGGGGCGACTTTCAAGCACGACACCTTGATTATGAAGGCAACAGCCGAACATATCTTCATATCAGGATACATTGATTTTTAATTTGAAAGGTGAACACGGAGAGCGTAGTATCTCTGTATTCAGGTGGAGCAATTCTGCCTGCTTAAACAATAAACTCTGACGTGGATACGATTTTAAACAAGACCGGGAATAGTGGCGGGTCGTTGGAAAAACTGCTGCAAGAGCGCATCGTCATTATTGACGGGGCGATGGGAACGATGATTCAGCGCTACAAGCTGAATGAAGCGGCTTACCGTGGCAGCCGGTTTACGGATTGGAAAGGCAAAGACTTAAAGGGCAACAACGAGTTGCTCCAGATTACCCGCCCGGAGGTGATTGAAGAAATCCACACGCAGTATCTCGAAGCGGGCGCGGATATCATCGAAACGAACACCTTCGGGGCGACAACCATTGGACAGCACGACTTTTTCTTTGAGCGCCATACGGAAGGACGCAAAGATCCGGCTCTATTCCAACAGGTCATTGAAGATCCCACGCTGCGCGACCTCGCTTATGAGATGAATCTCGAAGCCGCGAAAGTAGCGCGGCGCGCGGCAGATCGCGTAGCCAATCAGACCGGCAAACAACGTTTTGTGGCGGGAGCGATTGGGCCCATGCCCGTGACGGCTTCAATTTCGTCGGATGTGAATGATCCAGCCTTCCGGTCGGTGAACTTTGACCAATTGCGCCACGCGTATCGCGAACAGGTGCTGGCGTTGATCGAGGGTGGCGTGGATGTGCTGCTGGTGGAAACGATTTTCGACACGCTCAATTCCAAGGCGGCGTTGTTCGCCATCTCGGAAATCTTCGAGAAGCTCGGCAAGCAATTGCCGATCATGATTTCGGGAACGATTACGGACCTGAGCGGTCGCACGTTGACGGGGCAAACAGGTGAGGCGTTCTGGAATTCGGTTTCGCATGCGCAGCCGTTGTCCGTAGGTTTGAATTGCGCGCTGGGGCCAAAAGAAATGCGGGCGTTCGTGGAAGAATTATCGAATCTCGCGCCCACGTACACGTGCTTTTATCCAAACGCGGGATTGCCCGATCCGCTTTCGGCCACGGGTTTTCCCGAAACACCAGAGACACTGGCGCCGCAGATCCGGCCTTGGGCGGAAGCAGGCTGGCTGAATATCGTGGGCGGTTGCTGCGGTACCACGCCGCCGCATATTAAGGCGATTGCCGAAGCGGTGCGGGATTGCGCGCCACGCCAGGTACCGAAGGTGGAACCGTATTTGCGCCTGTCCGGCATGGAGGCATTTACGCTCACGCCGAATATTAATTTCGTTAACATCGGGGAACGCACGAACGTTACCGGCTCGCCGAAGTTCGCCAAATTGATTCTCAACAATCAGTTTGAAGAAGCTCTGGCCGTTGCGAAGCAACAGGTCGAAAACGGCGCGCAGGTGATCGACATCAACATGGACGAAGGGATGCTCGATGGCGTGAAGGCCATGACGCATTTCGTCAACCTCGTAGCGTCGGAACCGGATATTGCCAAGGTGCCGATTATGGTCGATTCGTCCAAGTGGACGGTGATTGAAGCGGGCCTGAAATGTTTGCAGGGCAAAGGCGTCGTCAATTCCATCAGCTTGAAGGAAGGCGAAGCAAAGTTTCTTGAGCAAGCGAAGCTGGTGCGCCGTTACGGTGCGGCCGTAGTGGTGATGGCGTTTGATGAAAAAGGCCAGGCGGATTCGTACGAACGCCGCATTGAGATTTGCAAACGCTCCTACGATCTACTGACGAAGACCGTTGGCTTGCCGCCGCAGGACATTATTTTCGATCCGAACATTCTCACGGTGGGAACGGGCCTCGAAGAACACAACAATTACGCAGTCGATTTCATTCGAGCGACGAAGTGGATCAAAGAAAATCTGCCACTTGCGAAAGTCAGCGGCGGCGTGAGCAACATTTCATTCAGTTTCCGCGGCAATAATCCGGTGCGCGAAGCGATGCACAGCGCGTTCCTCTATCACGCGATCAAGGCGGGGCTGGACATGGGCATTGTAAATGCAGGCATGCTCGAAGTGTACGAGGAGATTCACAAAGACCTGCTCGAACTGGTCGAAGACGTGTTGCTGAACCGTCGTCCGGATGCCACGGAACGGCTCGTGAAATTCGCCGAGTCCGTGAAGAAAAAGGACAAGGCGGAAGTCGTCGAAGACGAATGGCGCAAAGGCACGGTGGAAGAACGGCTCTCGCACGCACTGGTGAAGGGCATTGTTGATTTCATTGATGCCGACACGGAAGAAGCACGCGTCAAACTAGGACGTCCCCTGCTCGTGATCGAAGGGCCGCTGATGGCCGGGATGAATATCGTGGGTGACTTATTCGGTGCCGGAAAAATGTTTCTGCCGCAAGTAGTGAAAAGCGCGCGCGTCATGAAAAAGGCCGTGGCGTATCTGCTGCCATTCATGGAAGCCGAAAAGAAACTGGCCGGCGGCACGCACAAAAACGCGGGCAAAGTCCTCATGGCGACCGTGAAGGGCGACGTACATGACATTGGCAAGAACATCGTGGGCGTAGTGCTCGGCTGCAATAATTACGAAGTCATCGACCTCGGCGTGATGGTATCCTGCGATAAAATTCTGGATGCAGCGCGCGAACATAAGGTCGATGTTATTGGCCTGAGCGGACTCATTACGCCATCGCTGGATGAAATGGCACACGTGGCGCGGGAAATGGAACGGCAAGGTTTCAAACTCCCGTTGCTGATTGGCGGAGCGACGACGAGCCGGGCACATACGGCGGTGAAAATTGCACCGTTTTATTCCCAACCGGTAGTGCATGTGCTCGATGCGTCACGCGCGGTACCGGTGGTGGGCAGTTTGATCAGTGCGGAACAGAAACCTGCATTCGTAGAGGGTATTCGCGCCGATTACGAACGGCTGCGCGCGCAGCATGCAGGCCAAAAGGCGAAGCTGGTTTCGCTGGAAACGGCGCGACAACATGCGCCACGGATCGATTGGAAAACCGGAGACGTGGCGAAGCCGGAATTTGTTGGTGCGCGCACGTTATCCACAGCGCCGGGTGCAAAGGACGTTACGATTCGATTGGCGGACCTGGTGCCGTTCATTGATTGGTCGCCGTTCTTTCACACGTGGGAATTGCGCGGGCGGTACCCCTCCATTTTGCAGCACGAAAAATATGGCGAACAGGCGACGAAACTGTTTGCCGATGCGCAAAAGCTGCTAAAGACGATGATTGACCAGAACCTGATTGTAGCGCAGGCGGTTTATGGGTTTTTCCCGGCGAATTCCGTGGGTGATGACGTGGAACTTTACACGGATGAATCGCGCACGCAGGTGCTGACGACTTTTCACTTTTTGCGTCAGCAGATTGAGAAGCCGACGGATCAACCGAATTACTGTCTTGCGGATTTCGTCGCGCCGAAAACGAGTGGCTTGAAGGATTACTTCGGCGCATTTGCAGTAACCTCGGGCATTCACCTGAAGGAACTCATCGAGAAATTCCGTGCCGATCACGATGATTATAACGTCATCATGGCCGAGGCATTGGCAGATCGTCTGGCAGAAGCCTTCGCGGAATACCTGCACAAACGCGCGCGGGAAGAATGGGGTTTCGGCAAGAGCGAGAACCTGACCAACGAGCAATTAATCGAGGAACAGTATCGCGGCATCCGCCCTGCCCCGGGCTATCCGGCCTGCCCGGATCACACGGAGAAGCAATTGCTTTGGAAACTGCTCGACGTGGAGAAGAGCGCGGGAATTCAACTCACGGAGAGTTGCGCCATGTGGCCCGGCAGCAGCGTAAGCGGGTTTTACTTTGGCCATCCGCAGTCGAAGTATTTTGCGGTGGGCAAACTCGATCGCGATCAACTGCTCGATTACCACCTGCGCAAAGGGATGACCTTGCAGGACGCGGAAAAATGGCTGGGCACGTATTTGAATTACGATCCAGCGGCGATTGCGGCACCGAAGGCACCGATTGGCTGCGCTTGCGGGATGCCGCATTAAATTGATCCGGCAAAAAACGGCGATACCTGCCGATAGGAACGCTTGGAACTATCCTGATACTATCCGTCTATTTTACATTGCTGCGACCGAGGACGGTCGCTGTCCGGAACAATGCAATAATGGAAACTGCGAAGTCCTTTACTCCCGCATCGCATCGGGGTCGAGGCCCATTTTTTTGCACCAGTCGCGGTAGGCAAAGGGGGAAATCTCAGACGGCTTGATTTCGCTGCGGCCACCCCAGAAAACATTCGTGTAGCTGACGGTAATGCCGAGGCTTTCAAGGTGCTTATCGATGGCGGCTTTGTGAGCGAGGACGAGTTGCTTATCGGTGCCGTGGGCGACGCCCATGATGTTGACGTTGCGGAACTCATTGCCACCTTCGCGCCAGTAGGCGTGCGTCATGATGTGGTGACGTCCGACCTCGCGACCTGATTCGATTTCGCGACCGGCGGGAACGGCCCAGTGGAAAAGCGCATTGAAGCGGGTCACACGTTCGCCAGTGGTAAGCTGTTTGACGTGTTCGAGAAAGGTAGAGAAACGTCCGATGATCTGGCGGCGGTTCATGTCTTCTGCGGCGGCAAAGAAATTTTCCAACGGAATGTTTACTTCTTTAGCGCGGGCCACCCATAAATCCTGACACAGTTCTTCGGGGGTAAACTCGCGTTTCAACACTTCCAGGATGCGCCATTCCAGATCAGTGAGAGTGACCACAGCCACATCGGTAACGTCGGCCGGCACATCGGCTTTGCTGCCGGGTTCCATGCCTTTGCGACGAATGTGGCCCACCCCCAACGCGAACAATTTCTTCGCAGGCATCAGACGAAAATGCGTCGTACCGGTCTGTTGTTGCAAAAACTCGCAATGTTTTCGCATCGAATAGCCCTGCGGCACTTTCAGCGTGGTCCAGAGCTTGTAAGTAGAACCGGGCGTGGCGGCATCCGTGGAGCGCGTGACGACATGGCCCGAGAAGGGATCCTGCTGGAACATGAAGTCGAACGCAGCATCAAGCTTGTCTTGCGTAATTTCCCAGGCGACCAGTGAACCTTGCGCGAGATTGGTGGCGAGCAGGGTTTGGCGCACGCGCCGGATCACGCCCGCACGCAACATGGCTTGGATGCGCTCCAGCACCACGGGAATTTCAACGCCGGATTGGCGGGAGATTTCACCGATGGGATCGCGCTGGAACCCTTGCAGACGGTCTTCGGAGACGGCCAGAATTCTGGCGTTGATCGGATCGCTGATTTCAACAGGCACAGTGGCTAAACTCATAATGGCATCGTTCGCAAAAAAGTTCGGTCGCGTCTCATGATTTTCACCTACGAACCGGCGATTGCCAACATTTTTTACCGGTTCAGCTTAAGCCATAATACCTGTTCATCCCCGCCCCCGCCTCCCTTCACAGGCGAATTTAGATTCCGATTGCCAAACGCGCATGGCCCGCTCCCGTTGGATCAACGTGGACCAAGTCAACCGTCTGAAGAAGCCGCAAAGATAGCTGTTGCCGGAATTCCTCAAGGGCGTTAATTTCCGCACCCCGCATTGAATTACTCCGTAAACGTATTTTTTATTGAAGGAACGGTTCTATTTTTAACTTACTTAAAACCAATAGGTTGCAAATATTTAAACCCAGCTTCTGCCGTGCGGATTGCGATTTCATTCGGCGCAAAACAATTATTATGTTATGTTCGAGACCTGATGAGCAAAACGTCTAAAAGTCGGATTCCGTTAAAAGAATTTCAGAATGGCCAAATCTGGGAGCTGGCAGATTCTAATCTCCAGATCGCTCTGGTTGGCAAAACACTGGTGCATTACAAGCATTTCAAGGGCAAGACCAAACGCGCCCCGATTTCCATCGCTGCGAAAAAAGTGCTGGAGAAGTATCTCATCGAGAAGAAAGCTATCCTCGTACAGGAGTAGTTCCCCCTCTTTAGGCTGGCCCCGGAGACACGATCAAAGGGGTCAGTCCCAATTTCCCGGCAGCGGCATCAGGCTGCCTTGAGTCCTAAAATCAGAATCCACAGGTCAATGATGAAGAGCAGGACGATCGTGACCTCCAGCACAAGCATGAGCCGGTTATTCTGATCGTGCTTGAGGATTTCGTACAGTCCATCGAGCGTCTTCAGTTTTTCATCGATGGTGTGATGCCAGTCCGCCAGGTGGAAACGGTCCGCGACCTGTTTGTAAATGCGGGCAAGGTGCCAATCCCCGAGGAACTTGGTGATGTTCGATAGTTCATCACTGAAGCGCGCCATATCGATCCGGATTTCCTTCAATTCATGCAGGACATCCGACTTGCTCCGCAGGCCGTGCCGGCCCAGATCGCGGTAAGCGCGTTCCAAAGAATCATCGAGCAAGCGATCATATGCTTCCAGTTCGGCCAATTGCAGGTTCGCCAATTCCATTACGTAAAGAGTTTCGTCAAAATCCGCTTTTTCATCCACCATCAGAGCGGCATCCCAATCCGTAACGACGAGGTCATTCTGGTAATAGCTCAGGTAAGAATGAGTTGATTCCTCCGCTTCCTGGCGGGAAAGGTCTTTCACATCCGGCTCTTGTGTCAGCAAGGCAGCCACCTCCCGACGATTCGTGAGCAGCCAATGCTCGCCATTTACCGGGAGATCGTCCGGCCCCTTCATCGGCGCTTCAAAGCAGAAGACGGTATAGGCCTCCTCATCCATTAGCCGCTGCACCGGACGAATGCAATACGGCTCCAGTTCACGGCGCAATTCGCCGGCTAATTGCCGCACCTCGTCATTCAGCAGTCCTTGCGTCAGGCGTAGATCGTGATAAAGAACCAATTCATCAATGGCATCTACAGCAAACGGCACGCGCACGGTAATACTGATGGCTCCGATCGGCAGCAGCTTGACCGTCCGTTCCACGGGCACTACTCCATGTGGACCACCCCACGTGACCACCGGCAGGCGCACCATTTGCGGATGATAAAATGAATGGTGGCGGGGGTTGCGCTTGTTCGCGTCAATGGTGAAGGTCGTGACCTTTTGGCCGAGCAACTGAGAAACTGGCTCACGCCGCATGTCATACGCCAGATCGTAGGCGTAAAGGTAAACGACTTCGCCGGTGTAGCGTTTGGCAGAAGGCGCATCGCCCGCGAGAGAAGTGGATTGTGATTGCTGCATGCGCGCCTTTCGTTGACCTGCTTAGAGTAATTTAAGCCGGGCGGGCGGGAATGTCCACCGCTGGGAACACACTGTGGCAAAACACTAAGCCGCATCGCACGAGCGAAAACGGCTTCGTATTCCGGGAAGCGGCACGCGCTGCGCAGACAACAGGCGCGACAACGCGTCACGCAGTTCAAACGCCACTCACACTTACGGACCTTGCTGCGACCGAGACGGTCGCTGTCCGGGGCTTAGGCTTCTTTGACTTTGAGTTTGTTGCCTTTGATGCGGGCGCGATTCATTTTGGCGATAATGCCGTTCGCATATTCGGAAGCGACATCGACGAATAAATGGCGTTCACGAATATCGACGGTGCCAACGACTTTGCCAGGCAAACCGGTTTCACCCAGAATAGCGCCCACGACGTCACCGGGGACGATCCCCATTTCCTCACCCACGTTCATGTAAAGACGCGTTTGGTCACCGGGCGTGCGACGGCTGTGCTTCGGCGAACGAATCAAAGGAGTTTCCACAAGCTCGCGCTTTTCACGAATTCCACGAGGACGATCCTCCATGTCGGACTTGACTGCGGGAGCGGACGTATCCGAGGCAGCGGGAGCTTTCGGCGTCAACCCTGCCGGAGGCGCAAAAGGGCCACTGCGCTTCGCAATCGCGGGAGCGGCCGGTTCTTTTGCCGGAGCCGGCGCAGACACTGGTTTCACGGAAGCAGAGGCCGGAGTGAGAGCGACTTTTGCAGCCGCAGGAGCAGCGGGCATCTTTGCTGGAGCAACGGCGGCGGGCGCCGTTTCTGTCACGGGAGCGGCAGGTGCGGTAGTTGCTGGTTCGGGCGCGACAATCGGCTTAATTACTACGGGCGTTGAAGCAGCTCGTGCGGGAGCGTTGGACGGCGCAGTGGGCCGTGGCCAGGCAGCGACAGCCTTGGTCGAAATTTTTTCACGGACAGGACGCTCCTCACGGTAGCGGGGCTGACGATCGCGGTCGCGCGAACGGTCATCATCGCGCTGAGGACGGGAATCGTTGAAGCGCCCACGTTGAGGCGGTTCTTCTTCCCGTTGCGGACGGGCAGCGGGGACAGCTTCACCCCCTTGAATGTGATGCAGCAAAGCAGAAGCCACATCCGTGGACGTAAAGCCTTCTTCCAGCAAACGCTCGATCAGGTGATCCTGCCGTTTAAATTCACCGCCTTGCAAAGTAACACGCAACTTGTCCAAAAACGCATTATCACGCGCTTCTTCTACTTCCTGAGCCGTGGGCACTTTGGCGCGCGGAATTTTCATCTTCGTGTAGCGCTCGATGTTATAGATCTGAAACACCTCGCGGCCAGCGACGAAGGAAATGGCCCGGCCACTGCGACCGGCCCGACCTGTGCGGCCAATGCGGTGCACGTAATCTTCTGCGTCATACGGCAGATCGTAATTGAAGACGACTTGCACGTCGTCCACGTCAATGCCGCGGGCAGCTACGTCCGTAGCGACCAGAAATTCGAGGCCGGACTTCCGGAATTTATTCATCACGCGGTCGCGCATCATCTGACTCATGTCGCCGTGCAAACGATCAGCGGAATAACCCTGCGCATTCAAGTGATCGACGAGGTCATCGACCATTGCCTTGGTATTGCAAAAAATAATGCCGAGCTTGAGATCGTGAATATCAATCAAGCGGGTGAGCAACTCGACTTTGAACCGGCGATCGACTTCGTAATAGACCTGCTCAACAGTCGGCACGGTCATCGCCTTTTGGGCAATAGCTACGCTCTTAGGATCGCGCGCGTATTTTTGGATGAGTTGCTGGATGGGACGCGGCATCGTGGCGGAAAAGAAAACGGTCTGCCGTTCGGCGGGCATGGCTTGCAGCACGAATTCGATATCTTCGCGGAAACCCATGTCAAGCATGACGTCCGCTTCGTCGAGAATAACCATCTTCGCGGCGTCTAAACGCAGCGTGCCACGGCGCATGTGATCCATGACGCGGCCAGGTGTGCCGATGACAATTTGCGCTCCGGCTTTCAAGCCCATGAATTGCCGCTCGTAGGATTGGCCGCCGTAAATGGGCAGCGCGTGAATGCCGCGCTTGAAAAGGGAGAGCTTGTGGACCTCTTCGGATACCTGCACCGCCAGTTCACGCGTAGGGCAGAGAATCAAAACCTGAACCTGCCTGAGAGAGGGATCGACCTTTTCAATGGCCGGGATGGCAAAAGCAGCGGTTTTGCCGGAGCCAGTCTGGGATTGGCCCACGACATCAAGCCCTTGCAAAAGAACCGGAATCGCTTCCGCTTGAATGGGTGATGCCTGCTCAAAGCCCATTTTTTCGATGGCTTTCAGCACTTCCGCAGAAATCCCCAATTCAGAAAATAATTTAGTTGTCATTCAATAGTGTCAATAAGACCAGCCTACCCTACCCCACCGAATGGACGAGGGGGAGCTATTTTTCAAATCATTTTGCGAGAAGGAAAAAGGAAATCCGAAGCGCGAAATGACGAAACCCGAAGGAAATCCAAAAAACCGCGAGAGAACGCACAGGGTTGCGGACAAGGGAAATGAGACAACTGTGGCAGGCAGGATGACCATCCCGCAGTAACGGAAACAGTCGGGATGGCTACGCTACAGCATAGAGATTATACGAAAATAATTGCCGTTATAGGATTTCCGCCGACGCGGGGGCAAATGCTTTGATGAATGGCTCAGGCACGCGACAAGGACGGCCGGTGGTGAGGTCCACGAAGGCAAATTCGAGTTCGGCGTGGCAGATGAGTTTGCGGTCGCCTTTGAGCACGAGGTTGTGATCAATGCGAAAACGAGTCCGTCCGGTGAAGGAAAGGACGCCCTCAATGATCAGTTCGTCGTCCGTATGGGCTGGGCTTTTGAAATCGAGCCGGGCGGAATAGAGCACGGGGCCAATGTTCCATTGCTTGAAATCGGCAAAGGTCAACCCGCGTTGGAGCATGTAATCATTGCGTGCGCCTTCGCAGTATTGCAGGTAAACGGCGTTATTAACGTGACCGAAAGAATCCACGTCGCAACTGCGCACGCGAAGTTCCGATACCAGAGTTGATGATACCATAGCGATAGTGTTCTGCGATCCCTGATTTCGCGCAACGAATAAAAAAGGGCGATGAGAGTTACCCATCGCCCATGGCACAGTTGGAAGAATCCGCTTAGAAGCGCCAGATCAGATCGACGGTAAAGCGATCTTTGAAGATGTCATGGCTAGGGGCGACGCCGCGTTCATAGCCAAAACCCAAATCGAGATTAGCCAAAAGACGCGAGCGGAAACCGACCCCAACCGCCACCTGAGTGCGCCCGCCAGCATTGGAACTGCCGAAGTTGATGAGGTCAAAGCCTTCGCTGGTAAACGGAACGGCCTGGGCTTCACTCAACGTGGTGAACGTATTGACACTGGCAAACGGGATGAACCATTGGCAGGTGTAGTAATCCAGCATCAATGAGCTGTGCAGATTGGCGGTGGATTTATCGAAATCAAACGGGATGACGCCGCCAACATTGGCAGTGGCGTGAAATTTGTCCCAGCCTTTTTCCGCGCTGATGAAGGGATTAAACTCGCCCGAACCAGTGCCCTGAAAGACCTTTTTATTGCCCGTAGGCACAGTGACCGTGAATCCAGGAGTAACGACGGCCTGCTGTTCGTCGTTTTTATAAACGGCGTATTTGAGACCCGCCGCAAGATCCGCGAACCCGTGAACCGTAGGCCCGCCTTTGGGCTCGATTTCAATGTAACCGTCTTTAGTGGCGATCAAGGCGAGGCGATCGTTGACAGCGTAACGGAGTTGGACGGCATAAACACGCACATCAACATCCGCGCCGAGAAACGCCTTATCCAGGCGGTGATAGGCAAAGATCGGCCGCACTTCATTTTGGATGAGCGGGCTCTCGAAGAAGATTGGATTCACAACCGGCGCAATCGCCTGATCAGTCCAGTCCCCGGCTTGCGCCGGATGGCCGGCCATGATGAGTGTGGTTGCCGCAATTAAACATTGAGCGAAAGAGACATTTTTCATATGCCAAAAACTTAATCACCCACAAAAATGCCGCTATCAATGGGTTGCTGAATAAGCTCCGTTTTTTGGCGCTCGCATTTTGGCATGGGAAAATCAAAAAGAAGTTGTCGGTTCAGAACATTCTGAGGAGCATTCGACGATGAATTTGCGCAACCCATCAAAAACCTCGATTAATCCATGATGAACGTAACATTAAATCATTATCCTGGATGGCACGATCGGCTATATTTACAGTAACAGATAATGGCGAACTGCTCTCGTTGACTTACGGCCCAACGAGCATTTAAAAGTCCGACGGCTGGACTGGCCTGTTCGCCATTCATTCAAATTTGGAATTATTTACTATGAAACTAAAATTTCCTTTGACCAAAAGAGTATCCCTCATGCTGGTGATAGCCTCAGTCCCTATGATCTTCGCCTCCTGCGCGACGGGGCCAACCTCACTTGCGGCTGTTGGACCGCGCCCCACAGTTATCCCGCCTAATATCACTGACGGGACTGGACATCTGGTGGTTTTCACTGGCACAGAAGAAAAAAATCTGGGCAAAGAAGCCCGCTACTATTTATACACGCCATACGTGATACGAACGGCGAACGATGAATTCTATAAACGGGTTCCCAATCACTTTGGGAACATGGATCAGGCACCGCAATTCGTCACTCTGCCGGCGGGCGTCTATCACATCCTGGCCCAATCGGAAACCTACGGCATGGTAACGCTGCCGGTGATCATCGCTACGGGACGCACCACCGAGATTCATCTCGAAGGGCGTTGGAAACCTAAAAATGAACCCGCTAAAGACGAGGACATTGTACGATTGCCCAACGGCCAGCAAGTCGGCTGGAGAAGTGATCTCGCCGCGAATGGATCGAAATAGCCAGGTCGCCTGCGCTTCATGCGCTGCGGACACACCACAGTTGTCCGTAGCGCTGCCGTTTAATTCCAATTGCTGACGGATTGACATCCGCTTGGAGAGCTTTAGCCTTTCACCATGGCTCCCTTGAAGTGGTTTAAAATATTTTCCTCCGGGCATCGGTATCAGAGTATTCTCCCCTGCTGCTTCGGCCTGCTTCTGACATTTCCCCTGTCGCCCGCGCAGGCAGCGGATCAACCGCAATGGGGACAGCGTTGGACCCGCAACATGGTTTCTGATGAAACCGGACTGCCGGAAACCTTCGATCCGAAAACGGGCGAGAATATCAAATGGGTCGTTAACATCGGCACGGAGACGCATTCCACGCCCATGGTTGCGAATGGCCGCGTGTACATCGGCACGAATAACAACGAACCACGCAATCCCAAAAACAAAACTGACTGCGGTGTGCTGATGTGCTTCGAAGAAGCCACTGGAAAATTTCTCTGGCAACTGGTGGTTCCGAAACGGGATGAAGACCCTTATTTTGATTGGCCGAAAACCGGCATGGCTTCCCCGGTGACAGTCGAAGGAGATTTCGTTTACACGGTGAGCAATCGCGGCGAAGTGGTCTGTCTCACGCCGCGTGGATTGGGCAAAAACAATACCGGCCCTTACACGGACGAAAGCCGCCACATGACTCCGCGCGGTACGAACGCACCGCCGCAATTGATTCCCACGGACGCGACGGACGCCGACATTGTCTGGCTGCTCGATCTGACCAGTGCGGCGGGCATCTGGTCGCACGACGGCGCACACAGTTCGATTCTCATACACGGAGATTATCTCTACCTGAACAGCGGCACGGGCGTGGACAATACACATAAAGGCATTCGCGCGATGGATGCGCCGAGCCTGATCGTGATCGAGAAGAAAACAGGGAGACTGGTGGCGCGTGATGACGAACATATTTCGCCCAATATATTTCATTGCACGTGGTCGTCCCCTTCCCTGGCTGAGATTAATGGACAAACCCGCATCTTTTTCGCCGGCGGCAACGGCGTAGTGTATGCGTTCGACCCGATCACCAAAAGCCCGCCCACGGGTGAATTGACGAAACTCAAAAAAGTGTGGCAATTCGATTTCGATCCGACCGCGCCCAAAGAAAACGTCCATGAATACCTCCGCAACCGAAAGGAAAGCCCAAGCGACATTTACGGCATGCCGGTGATCTACAAAAACCGCATCTACATCGCTGGCGGCGGCGATCTGTGGTGGGGAAAAAATGAAGCATGGCTGAAGTGCATTGACGCAACCAAAACCGGCGACGTCACGCAGACCGCGCAAATCTGGTCGTATCCAGTGGAACGCCATGTCATGTCCACTGTGGCCATTCACGATGGGCTGGTGTTCATTGCCGATTGCGGACGCAAGTTTCATTGTGTGGATGCGGAAACCGGCAAACCTTATTGGACTCACGATATTAAAGGCGAAGCCTGGGCGTCACCGCTAGTGGCGGATGGCAAAGTTTATCTAGGCACCCGCAGCGGGGATTATTACATTTTTGCAGCGACTAAAGAGAAGAATCTGTTCAGTAGTTTTTCTTTCGGCAGCCCCATCAGCGGCACCACCACCGCCGCGAACAACGTGCTCTATGTCGCGACGATGAAAGAACTGTTCGCCATCCAAAAGGGCGCTCATTTGAAACATCAGCAGGCATCTTTGAGTCCGTAACGAAAAGTATCTGCCACCTGATTCAAACCATCTCCAACCCTGATAAAGTTCCCGTACTCGAACCAAACGCATCGGACTCCACCCCGAGGCGTTGCAGAAGGCTAACGAAAAGATTGCTGAGCGGCGTGTTATCATCGTGCTTGAAAGCAAGATGCTGGCCGTGTTTGAAGCCACCGCCCGCCAGCAGGATGGGCAAGTTCGTATTATCGTGGGTATTGGCGTCTCCCATATTGCTACCGTATAAAACCATGGTGCGATCGAGCAAGCGCCGGTCACCATCCGGCCTGCTTGCCAGCGTTTCCAATAGCTGCCGCAACAGCCCCATCTGTTGTTGATCGGCGTCTTCGAGTTGCTTCACTTTCTCAACCGCCTGGCCGTGATGGCTGAGATTATGATAGCCGTCCGTAGTGCTTTGATTTTCATGCAGCTTGAACACGGGCGTGGCAAACGCATCAACCATCAGCGTAACGATGCGTGTGGAATCAGACTCAAACGCGAGATTGGCCATCGAAAGCATGAGTTCAAATTTCTGGAAGAAGAGTTTCTTGTCCTGGATATCCTCCGGCGGAATGTGCGTGGTAGCCGGTTTGGGACGCAACTCCCATTCGCGCGCCAACTGTAACCGTTCCTCCACTTCACGAATGGAAGTAAGATATTGATCCAACCGCGCCTGATCCTGACTGCCGAGGCTCCGGCTGAACCGTTTTGAGTCTTCCAGCAACGTGTCGAGAATACTGCCACGTTCTTCCAACCGGCGTAATTGCCGGGATACCGCAGCAGGATTGCTCTGGACAAACATTTTTTGAAACAATGCAGGAGCGCTGTCTTCCGCAGGCAATAAAGCTCCATCACGAGTCCAGGACAGGCTGCGATTGGCTTTGTCGATATTGACGCCGAGGTTGAGCGTGGGAAAGCGCGTTACCTGCCCCAGCTTTTCAGCGGCGAATTGATCGAGCGAGATTTGATTGCGAAAGCCGCTGCGCGTCGGGCCACGGGCAGCGGTGAGAAAACAATTCTCCGTGCTATGACCACCCGCCACTCCCGGATGCGAGAGACCGCTAAAAACGGTAAAGTCGCGGCGGAAACCGGCCAGCGTGGACAAATAAGGCGACAGCTCGTAATCACGGCCAGCGGCCCGGGGAAAAAATGGCTTGGGCAGCACTCCGAGGTTATTTGAAATGAGCAACAGCCGACGCGCTGGTTGCGGAGTTGCCGCCCGCGCAAACACCGGCGTCATACATTCCAGCAAAGGCAGCGCTAGCGCCACGCCCACGCCACGCAAAAAGGTCCGGCGCGGCAGATGAGATGAGGCAGTGGAAATGTGTGGCACTTTCATGACATTATTGACATCCGGCCTGACCGAGAAAGATTTTGCTTTGCACAAGTGCGACCAGCAAATCGCGCACCCGATACCCTTTGGCGGCGCAGGCATCGAGCAGTGTTTCAATTTCCGCCCGGTCAGAAAAACGCACCGGCGTTCCCGTAGCGTAAAGCGTGAACTGTTGCAAAAGATTGCGGGCAAGCTGGCGTGGTTGAGCGGCCAGAATAGTTTTTAAATCACGAATGTTTTGAAAGTTTTGACCGCTCAATAATCGACCGCTGGCATCCACCGGTTCAGCGAGCGTGTAATCAAAATCGTGACCAGCCCGGTCAATGCCCGCAACCCGTTGCCCCTGCTCCAGACCGCGATAACGCGTGCGCCAGCCGCCTAGAATATCAAAATTCTCCAGCGCCAATCCCACGGGATCAAATTTCGCATGGCACGCCGCACAGGATTTGGACTTCGTATGCAATGCCAGCAAGTCCCGAATGGTCTTCGCCCCGCGAATGTCCGGCTCGACCGCAGGAACACCGGGCGGTGGTGGCGGTGGTGGTTCGCCGAGGAGACGGTCCATAATCCACGCCCCCCGCACGACAGGCGAAGTCGTGGTGCCATTGGCCGTGACTTTCAAAATGGCTGCTTGCGTGAGGAGCCCGCCATAAGGGCTGTCTTTCGGTAAAATGATTTTTCGCAACGAAGAACCGCTTAACGGAGTCAATTGATAATGGGTGGCCAGCCGGTCGTTGGCAAAAATGAAATTGGAATCGACCAGAACTCGCGCTGGCAAATTGTCACGGATCATCGCGGTAAAAAAAGCGCGGGTTTCCGACTCCATAGATTCAACGAGGTAATCATCAAAGCGATACTCCGGATAGAGGCGAATGTCCGGCTCATCTCGACGGACGTAGCGAAGGTTCAACCAGTAATCCGTGAAGTTTTTCACAAAACGCTCAAAGCCGATACCCTCAATCAAACGATCCGTTTCGTGTTGGAGGATTTTGGCCTGGCGCAATTTCTGGTGATGCGCCAGTTCCCTGAGTTGTGCGTCCGGCCGGGTATTGGACAGAAAATACGACAACCGCGAGGCGATGGCGTAATGATCCGTTTTACGTTCCGGCTCGGATAAATACAGAAAATGCCCCGAACACAGAAACGCCTGATACCCCGCCAGCATCGCTTCAGCGAACGAGGCTTTCTGCTCCAATCGCGCCAGAATCAGTTGGTCATACTGCTGCAAAACTTCCTCTGCCACCGGTTGTCTTGCCGCCAGGGCGACAAAGCGATGGAGCAATCGAACCGCATCCTGCCGGGGATTTTGCGAGCCGACTTCCACTGACAAACCATCTGCACCCTGGGCTGCGCGAAACGGCAAATTATCAAACAGCACACGGTGTGAGGGCGGCGGCCACGCGGCAGAAGATACCGGACCTTCAACCTCAAGCCATTGAAACGCCACCCCCGGTTGTCCGCCTTCCGGAAATGGCGGGTAACGGTAAGTGGGCGGTCCGTTGTTTACGTTGCGTGCGAGCGGGACGGGCAAGCCCAACAGACTGTATTCAAAAGTTTCGCCCGCCCGCAGACGAACGGTAGTTTCATAAATGTTTACCGCGGGTTGAATATCGATTATTCCGCCCGTGGCGCGCACATCGCCCGAGACGTCCGGCCCGGAAGGTTTGCGGGCGCGGAAGGTCATCGGCACCGGACGAACAGCCGTTTGAAGTTCATAGCCGGGCAACTGCACCACGGCACGCGCAGAAAAGCGTACTTTACATTCACCCGGCAGCCGGGCGAGGAAACCATCGGGATAACCGTAGTAAGGCCAATGCGCGGAACGGAACAAGGCCAGTTCAACCGCTGCGTCATGCTTTCCACTTTGACGAAGCTCCCGCAATTTTTTCCCATCGATGGGAATCATTTTTGAATCTTTGGCATAAAACATTGCCTCACGGTTCCCGAATGTTTCCGCCTCCGGAAACATTTGAGTAGCGAGCGCCCGATAACGCGTTACCGGCGGCGGAGTGACGCCAGTAGCCATGGCCTGACGCAACGCAACCTCTGCCGCGTCCAGATATGCGGTGAGTTGCACGCGGGACAAATCGAGTGTCTCGGCAGTCTTGTTGAAGTGATGCCCTTCGCGGTCTTCCGGCAGGAGATCCCGGATATCGAGTTGCGGCAGTTGGAGCAGATCACGCAGGGATTGCTCATATTCATCACGGTTCAACCGCCGCATGGGCCCTCGGCCATGGGCAACAACTTCCGCGTGGTCCGCTGTGTAAAGCACTGTGCCCAACAATTTCAGCATGGCGGCGCGTTGCGCAGGAGCCAGGTCGCCAGCTTTGGGCGGCATCTCTCCTTTTTCAACGCGGTCGTGCAGGCGAATCCACCGCTCACGCAGTGTCGCATCACTCAGATCAAAGGCTAACGCGGTGAGATCGAGCCCGCCTTTGGCTGTTTCATGGTCGTGACATTCGAGACACGATTTCTGAAAGAGAGAAGCGAGCTTTGACGGCAGAGCCGCCTGCGTGGAAGGAGTGAAGACAACGAACAGTGCAGCCCACCGGAAAAGTCGTTGAAGAAAAGATGCAACCATGACGATTCTCCTCATCGCTTTACCTTCAGACATTCGCTCACCCGCTCGCTATCGTACGCGTGTACATTGGTGATGTGCAGTTCCTTGATGTGACTGTGTGAATCCACGTAACCGTCGATATGATCGACCAATTGGTCGCGCGTCAGCTGCCAAACGACTTTGCCTTCAGGATTGATTTCCGCCAACACGTCGCGGCCTTCCTCCACAGATTTAATATGATAATCGCCGCAGGCAATCAGCAGATTACCACTGGCGAGCATTTGCATCCCGAGGAGATATTGGCAGGACAAGCCAAGTTCTTTCGCGGTCCAGCAGGTCAGGGCTTTTCCGTCAGGAGCGACGTGGAGTAATTGGCAGCCGGTGGAAGTAGAAACGAAGATCGAACCATCACCCGGCTGAACCATCGCAAACGCTTTTTGCACAGCGGACGAAGGTTTCAACAGAGGTTCCAGTGGAATGGTCTTCACCTGTTTGCCGGTGGAGGCATCGATTTTTAAGACTGTCTTGCGCCCGTATTGTCCCACCCAAAAAGCGTTTTCACCGGGCACAGCCCGAACCATGCGATAACGAAAATGCAACGCATCATCCTGGAGATCCGGCAGCGCAAGTTCGTTGAGCACGGCTCCGTGACGATCCAGCAGACGAATCTGGCACACCCCGCTGTCCATGAGCGCGAACCGTGCGCCACCGTCCAGCACCGCGCAACTGTTAGCCTCTACCCCTTTGCGGCCACGTCGGGCAACGTGTTCCAATACGAGTTGCTTGTTTGCATCATACACGGCCAATCCACCTTGATGCGCGTAAGCGATGCCTCCGTCTGGCAAGCGCCAGGCATCATAGATGCCGACATGGCCAGCATGTTTCAATTGCTCAGTCACACGACCGGCTCGATTGATCTCGATCACTTGCAGATCCGCCGCAAGCAGAAAACGTTCTTCAGCGTGCAGGTGCAGTGTCAGACAAAAGTCCACTAAGAGAACCGCCGTTAAAATGAAACGCCCGCGGCTCATCGAATAGCGGGCTGAGGATTCAAAGCGGCGGTGACCATTTCACCGGCTTTTTTTACGGTCGGGATCAGTTTCGACATACGCTCCTCGCTGAGATGCTGGCTGGGACCGGTAAGCCACAAACTGGCGATCGCCCGCTCTTCGGCATCGAAAATTGGCGCACCGAGACAATTATGGCCTTCCAGATGCTCACCCGCATCGACGGCGTAACCGAGTTCGCGCACACTCGCGAGGCATTGGAGAAAGTCTTTGCGATTGGAAATAGTCCACGGTTGGAAGCGTTCGAACTTCATCCCGGCCACCACCACGTCGCGTTCTACCTCCGGCATAAAAGCCAGCATCACTTTGCCTGGAGCGCTGGTATGCAGTGGAAAGCGCGTCCCCCGCTCCACGTAAAATTTAATTGGCGCGCGACCAATCACCCGTTCTAAAACAATCCCTTCAAAGCCGCTGATAATTCCCAGGTGCGCCGCCTCTCCGGTCTGATTGCTCAACCAGCGCATGGCTGGCAAGGCCGCCTCCGTCAGCGGAATGTCATCGACCACCGGTTGGCAAAGACCCAGGAGCCTCGAGCCGATGCTAAAACGCTTTTCGGCATCCCGCACCACGTAGCCATGGGCCACCAGTGATTGCGTAACACGATAAACGAAATTCACCGTGAGTCCCAGTTCGAGAGCCAGCTCTGAAAGTGTCAACCCCGAGGGGTGCTTGCCGAGACACTGCAACACCGCCAGAGCGCGGTCCAGACTGGGCGTGCTGAAACCGGAATCTGAAACCGGCGAAACGGAGCGCGTCGAAATTGAACGGGGGTGTTTAATTTTCACTAAAGAAAGTATTTGTATAAGTAGAAAAATGCGTCAAGACAAAATCTTCCTGTTCATAAAAGCCTTGAGCGGGATAATCGCGCGAACACGCTCATGGAGCGATTCAAACGCGGAGCCGGAATATTTTAGAGCGACGGCTTACACCCCGGTTTTACTGAACTGGCGTCCAGGTCGAATCCGGATCGTAAGTCGTCATATCCTGGCCGAGCTTCGTGGTTTTTGGTCCGAGGTTCTTTTGGTAAACCTTTCCTTGCTGATTGACGATGAAGGTCATCACGCCGGTGTTTCCCCATTCGGCTGGCCAGGCCACCAACGCAAAGCCAGCCACCATGCGTCCATTAATGAGATAACTGTATTTGCCGCCGGGAGCGTGCTTTCCCTGGCGGGTCAGAATTTCAAAATAATAACCATGATACGGCGCCGACTCATCGTTCAATATTCTGGCAGGATGATGATACCCCTGCCCATGAGCCTGCGCGATCAGCGGCCCCAACGGACTAAGCGGCTCGCCCGCGGTGACAGGCCAGAAGAGGCCATCATGCGTGCCGGGCGCACTGCTGCGTAAAAACTGGGCATAGGCCATAACCCCGTCGTTCAGACGATCAACACTCGCGTATTCCCGCTGCGCCTCGACATAGGCCCGGCAGACATCCAACGCTCCGATTTCATTCTGGCCGATACGACGGGCCAGGATTTCGGCTTTGCCCGCAGCCGTATCGAAAAACCATTTTCCCTCTGCCTTTACCAATGGAATCGGGAAAGGCCATCCTTCCGCGCCGATCTCCAAAGTATAATTTGTATCGGAGAGTTTAGTGAGTTGCGTCTTCTCACTCAGGCGGCGAGCAAACAACTGATAATTCTCTGACGCCTGAACGACATCCGGAGAAACCAGTTCATGTCCCGTCGGCCCGAAAATGGAGCGCACGGCATTGGTATCATTATTCCGGACGGCCGTTACCAGCGCAGTCAGAGCGTCGTCCGGTGAATTAAACATCTGCTCTCCGGCAGCCGAGAGGCGCAGTGGCATCACCAATGCCAGGAGCAGGCCCGGCACGACGACTAAGGAACAACGCCGGGGCAACCTTAAAAGTCGGAGGTTGGTTTTCATTAACAGCAATATTCTACGAGTGGAAATCATGCGATCGAATGGTCAATGCTTTCTCGGGTCGGAATTGCCGCGTCCACCCGCAGGCGCTGCGGGACGGGAAGCCGGCGCTGAAGGAGCCGGCGCCACATGCGGAGTCGATTGAATGCTTTGTTGTCCACGTGTGCTGAACGACCTCGTATCGTGCGAACTTTGGATGCCATTGAAGGCCCCGCCCGAGGACGGACGGCTAACCGGCGCTGACGGCCGGGTTACAGGCTCATGTCGCTCAACCGGAGCAGGAGACGGCGCAGGTCGCACCGGTTCAGGCCGGCTGGGCGCCGGACGAGCTGGTTCGATGGGTCGAGCCGGTTCCACCGGACGCGTCGGTTCAGGCCGGACCGGTTCCCGTCTCACGGGTTCGGATCGTGCAGGCTCCGGACGGGACGGGACCGGACGGGAAAAACCGGGCGACGTAGGATGCAAGGTCGGATTGCGGCTCCAACCACGATCATGCCCGCCCCGATTGCCAATGCCGGCGCCGGGGTGATGATCCGGACGCCAGACCGTGGCACGATCGAAAGTCCGTTGCCGCGGCGGTTCGTGCCACCAATTGGCAGGCCGCGGATGATCGCGCCCCCAATAAATCAGGTGATGATGCCCCCAATCAAAATCATAGGAAAGCCAGGCTCCGATCGGAAAACCGATACCGAAGGAAATATACGGAGACCCATACGCGGAACGATAATAAACCAGGTCCGGTTGATAATACGGCACGTAAATGACCTGCGGATCGACCGGGACAATATCGATTTCGCCCGGATCATAAATGATCTGCTGCTGTGGAGTGGATTGCAGATTGCCCAGCTTATAAGCCGACGCCCTCAACCGTTGAACCGATTCCATCACTGCCTGTTGCTGGTAAAGAAACGCCTGACCAACTGCCGTCGTCCAATTCAGATTATCATTCAACCACTTCAAAACATCCGGATAACGGGCCAGCGCCTGCACGCTCGGGTCCCACGGCTGTTGATCGATCTGGTTGGGATCGCCCCCACTGCTCACATACTGAGCAGCCATAACTATTTGCTCCGGCAACGTAGCGCCCGCCAGCACTTGCGCGATCAAAGGATCGGGATAAAGCGCAATCGGTCCGAGCAACTGATCCAACTGCTCATCGGCCAAAGCCTGATAATTGGCTGGCGGCGGCGCGCCATCCACCTGCGCGCGCAGAGGCAAAACGACGCTCAGGGATACACACCACAAAACTGCGATTTTAGAGAAAAACTTCATCCTGTTATGGGTAAAAGTGATCAACCCCGTGTTTTTAATTGTAACTCAATATAAAGCCAGACCGTCAAAGCGCAATGGGGAATTTACCTCTCGGTAGGATGGTTGGAGTTCCCCTCCAGGGAGGGGTTGGGGTGGGTCGTTTTCATTCTTAATTCTAAGTTCATCATTTCCCTCAAATTATCCCGTACAGAACCCCGTTTCCGCGTCCTCCAGGTCCTTTTCAAGCCCGACATTCGGGCTTCTTCCGGACTTAGCCATTCGCTCCTTCGTCATTATCCTCCTCCTTAAGCCATACAAAGCCATACAATCCCATACAGTAGGGTGGCTCCATTTAATTTTTCAACCAAGGCAGGTTTCTTCATTCATAATTCCACCTTCTGCATTCCCTTCAATTATCCCGGAATAAGCCGGACAAAGCACATTCGCGAGTCCTGGTATGGAGTTCCAGCTTTAGCTGGTTGAGCATTCATAATTGCCATCCCTTGAGAACGCCCTCCAGCATCTTGAAATTTCGTGCTTGGGATTTCTTTCGGATTTTGTCATTCGGCAATTCGTCATTTTTACCTCCTACTACTGACTCGGCCATTTGTTTCTTCATTCTTAATTCTACCTTCTTCATTTTCCCCCAAATTATCCCTGAATAGCCCTGAATAAGCCTGACACAGCCCGATTAGCCCTGACAAAAGCTCCCTCGGAGCGCCATGTTTATAGCCAACCATCCCATGATTGAATCTCTCAAGCTCCAGCGGAGCGGCAGGTTGGAGAATGAGCATCGTGTTTTTGGCCGTTCCTCATTCCCGCCCCAATTCGTGCCGCTCCGTGAAATTCGTGTAAACCCTTTTTGGGTCCGTTCGTCATTAGAATTTTGAACTTCCTTCGGATTTGGGCATTGGCAATTCGTCATTCACCACCTCCTCCGTTAATCTAACCACAAAACCCCACGTTGTATTTCCCACCGTGGGAAATTAGCCCGCATTTCTTCAAAATATTGTTCCAGAGAATCCGAAAAAAGAACCCTTGGCCCCTTTACCGAAACTAACTGACCCGAATGGCCTTTAAAATGGCGCGCGGCATTTTTACAAAAGTTTTTTTGGAATCAACTCATCATCTATCGAAAGCCGCAAACCTTTATGCTTTGCAAGATTTGATAGGCCAACACCCCAAACGCAAAGAAATTCATCATCCGTCCCTTTAAAAACACCGTTCCTCGCTTCATTTCGATGGCCATCAACAATCGACATTAGCCCGCTATTCACAAGTTCATCGTCGCGCAAAACAATCCCTTTCAGAGCTATCCCATAGCCTTGAAAACCAGAAAATTCCTTTTCTTGAACGATTTCGTTAAACGACTCCAGAACACTATGGTCATCGGTGCTTGCAATGACCGCTTTCAGCGCATATCCGAAGGCAAAATCAAAATAATGGTCGTACTCATTCTCAATGTCAGAACGTCCGCCCATCATCTGAGCCAAATCCGTTGCTATTCTCCATTCATTTGCAGCAAGCGCATCAAAAACGCTTTTGTACGATAACATAGATACGTAAGAAGGATCTATCCCTTCGCCTGACTCGTATCGTCGAAAAAGGTTCAATCTCAATTGCGCCGCTTTAGTCAGGTTTTTTTGGAAGGAGTCGATATCCGAATTTAGCAGGAATTCGTTAATTCCAATAAACCTGTAGGTTAGCGCTAACATGGCAGTCGCAGAACCATCCTTGTCTTTCGCTCCGTTTGCGGCGTTGTTTTCAACAATGGGAAGTAATTTTATCCGACTCGCCAAAAGTTTAGCGTGATGCTCAAATTGCTTGTTTGTCATTTCTTTACTCCTGCCTGCACCGCATTGACAGCAGTCGCCATCTGCACCTTCCTAATATCACCCTTCGCGTCCCGGCTCAACCCCCGTTTCCGCCTAGCCGCACTCCCCAACATTTCAACAGGTCTTCCAGCCCCCCGCTTCCGGCCTTTATCATCCTGGAAAAACCCTCCCGCTGGCCCCCGTGATTCATCACAATACCTATCACCCCTTCGTATTCCCCTCACAGCTTGCACGGCACGGACAAAACTCTCCAAACTCAACAAAATACTTCCTTAGTAAGGACCGCCCCCTTTAACGAAGTTGATTGAAAGCAGGCTGGCAAATTGATAGATTTCTTACTGTCTGGATACCTCAAATGATCTATGGGGCGGTAAATGGATTGCGAATCGTGAGCACAACACCTCATATGAAATATCGCAGAGGATTAAACCTTGACCCGTCTGCCTGGATTGTCCTGCGTGATACATATTCACTTCTGAACCACTCTCAACGGTTTGACCGTCCGCCACGCATCCCGCTTTCTGAGGAACCCTTTCTGATTGTCCGCGAATTATTCAGCCATCGACAACTTTCTGCCCGTGCCCTGCTGTCGCAAGAGGGCCGTAAGGAGTTTTTCTACGGATGGTCAGCAGATGGCGAACAAGGTTCGGGCCGCTACTGCGAGTCGTTCCACCTGCTGATGTTCGGCCTTGAGGGCGCCTTACATGCTAGAGAGCAGCATTTTCGACGACATCGAAAGCGAGGATGACATTATCCTCCCGCCTGTCCCCGCGATTCATCACAATACATAACCCGCTTGCGGGACCCGGCAGACAATCTCGCCACTCAAGATGCCAGAGAACTGGTGCATCGGTTTGGTGAAATGGGTATACGGAAGTTTTACCTGGCGGCTTGTTAATTGGCAGCTACGTATCCAACATACGTAGACGCTTTAAAGTTTGGGGTGAGGTTGCTGTTGGAGTCGAGAACTAAGCACCTTCCAACATACAGAACGGCATCTCGAATTAAAGATAAACGCCGCATTTCGGGCATTGGTAATGCTTGGCATCTGAGGCAACTTCAAATCTATGCTTACAATACGGACAGTCGATAATTTGCAGTTCCGGTTTACCAAAAGTAGCGTTGTAAAAATCAGGACCGTTCACAATTTCTTTAACATTGCGGTATAACTTCGGCGACTGACCTATTAATTCAGCAACAATCTGCCTAGCCGCCGTGTCAGTAATCAAATCGACCGCTTCACTGAGTTCCATTTTAAAGAACTCACGATTATTCGACACCCGACAATTCTCCAACTTGGCGTGGATTTGTTGCTCCAAGGACTCCTCGTCGATCACCTTCAAACTGAACGCCACTGAATAAGGCGTTGGCACGCCGGTATCAGCAGAAAGCTCAACTGCCCTATCTTTTGGATTACGTTCCGTCCTGCCAATCTTAAGCAAGTGAGGAAAAGACGGGTTT
>JBEHZA010000006.1:0-31708 GCA_048497895.1 Verrucomicrobiota bacterium | reverse complement strand
CCAGGACCAGGACCGATTTTACCACCCATGATTTCTGTGCCGCACAGCGAAGGCGCGAGCATTACCGGCGGATATGTTTATCGTGGACAGAAATTGGCCAAGTTACGCGGAGCCTATATTTACGGTGATTGGGAAACGGGGAAATTCTGGGGTCTGCGTAATAAGGGTGATCAACTGGTTTCCAACGAGGAACTCTGCGCCACTTCTTTGAAACCAGTTTCTTTTGCCCTGGATGCAGCGGGCGAACTGCTCATTCTGGATTACAACGGCGCGATTTATTATCTCGCGCCCAATACGGCTCCGCCCGCGAACCTCGCGTTTCCTAGGCGTTTGAGCGAAACCGGATTATTTAAGGATTTAACCTCTCTCTCCCCTGCTGACGGCGTCGTGCCCTATCAAATCAACGCGGGCATGTGGAATGATTACGCACGAGCGGATCGTTGGCTCGGCATACCGGGCAAGGAAGCAATCTCTACCGTGGACGGACGGCAAACGATTGCCGGTAAAATGTGGTATTTTCCATCGAACACAGTGTTCAGCCGCACGCTCACTTTGGAATCAGAGCGCGGCAATCCCTCCTCGGGCCGGCGAGTGGAAACGCAGGTGTTGCTCTTTGATGGGCAGGCGTGGAACGCGTACACCTACCGCTGGAATGCGGCCCAAACGGACGGCGAACTCGTTCCCAAAGAGGGTGCGAACGAGGTCTTCACCATGAAAGATGCCAGCGCGCCGGGCGGCAAACGGGAGATCCCGTGGCGCTTTGCCAGCCGCGCCGAATGTTTCCGTTGTCACAATGCCTGGGCTGGCGAAACCGTTTCTTTCAACTGGCTGGAGTTGAATACTCCCGGCCCCAAATCTGAATTGCAACGGCTCAATGAACTGGGCGTGCTGCAAGTCAAGAATCCGCCCAAGCCACTGGGACGGTTGTCGGACCCTTATGATACTTCACTGGCCTTGAACGAACGCGCCCGGTCGTGGATGCAAGTGAACTGCGGTACGTGCCATCGCTTCGGCGCAGGCGGCGGTATTCCTTCGCAATTCAATTATGAGAAGCCGCTGGCCGAATTGCGGGTACTCGATGCCAAACCGGTACGGGGTGATTTCGGCATTTTAGGCGCACGGGTGATCGCCGCAGGTGATCCTTATCGATCTACCTTGTTTTATCGCATTAACACGGAGAATTCCGGACGGATGCCGCACATTGGTTCACGGGTAGCAGATGAAAAAGGAATTGCCTTGATGCGCGACTGGATTCGTTCGCTGCCAGTCACAAGCAATGAACCGGATACGCTCGCGGCGAATAAGTTGGCTGGGGAGAATGCGATCTGGGTCGAAGATTTTTGGAGTGCGGCGTCAACGAACGATCTGCCAAAGTTGCTGGCGACTACCAGTGGTGCGCTAGCTTTACTTAACGAAGCAAGTCAGCCGACCATCTCGCCCGAACTGCGCCGAGCTGTTGCGGCGACCGCAGCAGCACAACCCAACGCGGTGGTGCGTGATTTACTTCAACGACTCCTGCCGCCGAATCAACGGCGTCAGACATTGGGCACAGAAATTAATCCGCAAACCGTCCTTGTTTTGAAAGGTGATGCCGCGCGGGGCAAAGCACTCTTTCATCAGGATGGCGGCGCGCAATGTGCTCGATGCCATCAACTCGAAGGCCAGGGCCGCAATTACGGCCCTGATTTGTCGAACATCAGCCGCAAATACAATCGCGCGCAAATTCTCGAACAGATTATTTATCCCTCGAAAATTATTGTGCCGGAATACAAGACCTTCAGCGTCACCCTCAAAGATGACACCGAGTGGACAGGTTTTGTGGTCAAACGCACGGCGACGGAATTGGTTCTACGCGATGAAAATCTGGTGGAGCATACGATCAAACTGACCGATTTGAAAGAATCGCGGGAATCCGCGTTGTCAGCGATGCCGGAAGGTTTGCTCGCACCGTTGACCGCGCAGGAAGCAGCGGATTTGTTGGAGTATTTGAGTCAGCTAAAACCAGTCGCAGCGCGATAAGAGCAACCCCGCAGGAATGCTGAAAGACGATATCGCGGTCGTTTTTCCAGTTTAGAGCCGGGCGCGCCTAAGTGAACCAGACAAAGCGGCAGGGGACTGCCGCACTTCCATGACGCTTCGCGAATCTTTAGGGGCATGGGCGAATGTGCCTGTTGGAAGCAGCCTTGATGCTCAAGGAAATCGCGTCCGGATGGCAGATTGAGCACAGATATGAAAACGTTATATTTATCGCCGAGGAGACAGCTCGCAGTAATCGTTGCACTGGTCCTGCTGACTGGCATGGGAGCAATCGAAGGTGCTGTGCCGGTTCGCCCAAATATTATTTTCGTGATGCCGGATGATATTGGTTATGGGGACTACGCGTGCCTTGGCAATCCGATTATCAAAACACCAGCAGCAGATGCGTTCTGGAAGGAAAGTGTGCGGTTTACCCAGTTTCATCTTAGCCCCACATGCGCCCCTTCACGCTCGGCCTTGATGACGGGACGGCACGAATTTAAAAATGGAGTGACACATACCATCTTTGAGCGCGAACGACTGACACTGAAGGCGACGACGATTGCGCAAGTGTTGAAGTCCGCCGGTTATACGACGGGAATTTTTGGTAAATGGCATTTGGGCGACGAGGCGGAATATCAACCGAACCGGCGCGGTTTCGATGAAGTGTTTATTCACGGCGCAGGTGGAATCGGCCAGACGTATCCGGGGAGTTGCGGCGATGCGCCGGGCAACACGTATTTTAATCCAACCCTTCTGCACAACGGAAAATTCGAAAAGACTGAGGGCTATTGCACAGACGTTTTTTACCGGCAGGCACTCAAGTGGATGGAAGAGAAACGCAAGGGGACACAACCGTTCTTTACCTACATTGCGCTAAACGTGGCGCATTCACCTCTGGAATGCCCGGAAGAGAATTTTAAGCACTACCAAGGCAAAGTGCCGGATAATGTCGCAAAATTTTACGGCATGATCGAAACGGATGATGAAAACTTCGGTAAACTGTTGAAGCAGCTCAAAGCGTGGGGACTGGAGGAGAACACGTTGGTCATTTTTCTAGGCACCGATAATGGCGGCACGGCGGGCGTAAAGATTTTCAATGCCGGCATGCGTGGATCAAAGGGGACTCCTTATCAGGGCGGCACCCGCGGACCGGCTTTCTGGCGGTGGCCCGCAGCATTCAAAGGCGGAGTGGATTGCGACCAATTGACGGCGCATATTGATATTTTCCCGACGTTGGCGGAAATCGCAGGAGTCAAGCTGACACCCGAATTGCAGCAACAAGTGGAAGGACGCAGTCTGTTGCCCTTGCTACAGAATCCGCAAGCGCCATGGCCGGATCGATTGCTCGTAACGCACGTAGGCCGTTGGGATCGCGGCCAGGCAGCAGAAAGCAAATACAAGAATTGTTCTATTCAAAACAGCCGTTACACGCTGGTCAAAAATAAGGAACTCTACGATCTTCAAAATGATCCCGGTGAAACTAAAAATATCATCAACGATAACCCGGAGATCGTAGCAAAACTCCGCGCGGCTTATGATCAATGGTGGACGGAGGTGCAACCGTTCCTGGTTAACGAAAATATTTTTGGACCGAAGATCAATCCGTTCAAGGAGCTTTACTGGAAACAATTCAGCGGCGGACCGGATGAAGAATTGTTGAAACGGATGGACCCTACGTCAACCAAGATTGACTAAAGAGAACTACGTGCACTCGAGGATTTTCATTCCTGAAGCACGACCCGGTAAAAGCGTTGAGTAGAGCCGTCCGGCAAAGTGTCGTTGAGAATCAGGGTGGAATTGACGGCGGTTAATGGGTCGCCGAGATTGGTCCAGGTGGCGGCATCCAACCGGTCCTTGTATTGCACGCGATACACTTTTCCAACGATCGCATCCCAGGAAATCTGCCGACTGGCAGGATTGCCTGAACTGCTTAAGCTGACCCGGAAGGGCACCAACAGGAGCCGGATGGTTTGATTGTAGGTGTCCGAAATATAGAGATTCCCATTCGCATCCAAGGCCAAACCGTACGGATTGAAAAAGCGGGCGTTCACGCCAGTGCCATCTGTGCTGCCAGACTGTCCCGGCAAACCAGCCAAGGTAGTTACCGCGCCATCCGCACCTATCCGGCGAATGGTGTGGTTGAAGGAATCCGCGACAAACAATTGGCCGGAGTTTCCCAAAACCAATTCGGCTGGACGACAGAAACGCGCCGCTGCTCCAACACCATCCAATGATCCATCCAGACCCGGTGAACCGGCCAGAGTGGTGACGACACCATCAGGGGTTATCTGACGAATGGTATAATTATTGGCATCGGCAACGTAGAGCGTGCCTTGCGCGTTGATGGCCAATCCGACGGGGCTATTGAAGTGAGCATTGGTTCCGCTACCGTCATTGCTGCCCCACACTTCGGCTTCACCTGCCAGCGTGGTAACAACTCCCAGGGAAGTAATTTGGCGAATGAAATGATTGCCGCTGTCCGCGACGAAGACCGTTCCAATAGAATTGATAGCGATACCCAAAGGGCTGTTGAAACGCGCGTTGCTACCCGTGCCGTTAGTGCTGCCATATTCACCGGCCAACCCGGCTAGGGTGCTAACGAGACCGTTCGCGGTTATTTTTCGAATGGTGTTATTTCCCGTATCGCTGACATAAAGATTTCCGTTCGCATCAAGCGTGATGCCGGATGGATTGTTGAATAATGCAGTTGTGCCCGAGCCATCCTGGCTGCCGGATATTCCAAGAGTTCCGGCCAGAGTGGTAACCAAACCGGTGGTGGTCACTTTGCGAATGGCGTGGTTTTGATTGTCGGCAACGAACAAGTTACCGTTTTTGTCCATCACCATTCCGGTAGGGTCGCTGAATTTGGCAGCACTGCCCTGACCGTTGTTGGAGCCGGAAACGGTAGGCGTACCAGCAAGGGTCTGAACCACGTCCTGCGCACGAAGTGGAATAAAGCCGAGGCACATGCTGAACAGCAGCATCCAGACAAGCCTCAACCGCTGTGGCCGGAAACAAACTTGAAATAAGGTCGCCTTCATATTACTTGCCGCGTGACATAATGCGCTGTGACGGGGTCCGTTCACCGGTCAAGTCAGCGGGCTCAGCTTGAAATTCCAGGGTGGGTTTCAACGGTTGGCCGGTTCCGGTCATCAATTGATTATCACGCCAGAAAACGTCATTAACCTGGTAAAGCGACCCGGTTCTTTTGCCTGGCCCGTTTTCGGGATAGGAACCGCTATAATGTCGGAAGAAGACTTCCATTTCTTCCAAGCGGAACGGGCGCGCGCCACGCCGGCCAAAGACGACCGTTTGATGGCCGGTTTCATCGACCACGCGATCCCGATCCAACCCGCGGGAGACAGCGACAGCAGGCCCGGCGGTCGGATACGTGGCAATCAGTTTCGGATTGGGATGTGGGCTGAAGCCCATGTGGCCGGGGACGGTGTCTGGAGAAATCAATTGCAGCACGCGCAAACCATTCCGGCCATCAGCGACCAGGGCAAACATGGACGCATTAACCGAACCGATCTGCACTGCCCGGGTGTCGTTGAGCACGCCATTCGCGGTAAAGGTTTGGTCGAGCTTTGGTTTTTCCGGGTTTTCAATATCCACAATAGCCAAGCCCTCCGCACCGTTGGGCACGTAAGCGTAAGTGCGGGCGAGATAAAAGCGCCCGGCATTTTTCAATCGTACGGTGGCGGCGGGCAAGGGTTTCGGATTCACGGGATTGGTAATATCACAAACTTTCAACCCTTCTTCATCCGTCACCAATAAATACCGGAACTGTACGCCAACTGCGCGCGGGTTTTTAAGGAAATCCCCGGTGACTTCACCCACGATTTTTGGTTTCAGCGGATTATCGATATCGACGACGACCAAGCCGCGTTGGCAAGTGACGTAGAGATGATGTCCGGCTACAAAGGAATGCGTGGCCCCATGCAATTTGCCTTCGGGATTAAAGGCCAAATCCTTTTTCAGGAAATTGTTCTGTGGGTTGCCATCAACCAAAGTCGCCACATTGACAATGACCAGTCCCTCATCGCGATCGGTGACATACGCATAACCATAGAGCGGATGAATAGGTTGTTCCTCGTTTTGCGGCAGATGAGTGCGTGCCGGGTCCAACGCTTGAGTGGCCGGCAACGTAACAGAGGTGGCGTATTTCGTACGCACATAAGTGCGTTGCCCGAGCGGTGAGACAGGCGCACTGACGATGCGTTCCGAGAAACCCTTTTGATCGATGTTGGCGACATCAAATACCTCGAAGCCATCGGCTCCATTGGCAGTATAGAGATATTCTCCACGCAAAGTGAGATCGAGGATTTCACGGCCATCGTGATGGTAAGCTTCTTTGAGTTGAGCTCCACTCGCGAGATGATTGGTGTAATTGTCCGGATAAGCCAGTTTTTGCAGATGGCTGCCGATGGCCGCTTGCGGCTCGTCCTGTTCCGTCCAAACGACGCCGTAGAAACCGCCTTTGCCCGCGCCAACATAGGTGTAACGACCGAAGAAATTCACCGTGCCTGTGCCGAAGCCAAGCAACTGAGTCATGATGGCATTGTTGTCGTTCTGTTGAGAGAGATGGCAATCCGTGCAGTTTTTCGTAGTGCCAACGCCGCTCGTAGTATGAGCAAAATGCGGATTGAAAGCCTGGCCACTGTAGCCTTCAGCGGAGATGGTTTGTTGCTGGGAATAAACCCACTCGCGATTTTGGTTTTGAGAACCAACAACCACGGCGCTGGAAGAACGAATGACCGCGAGGCGATTGCTCTTTACCGTGCCATCAAGCCCCAGCATAAACACGTCATCCCGCACCACTTGCGGATTGTAGGAGGTGTAATTGCGCGTCGTAATTCCCTCGTATTTATTGAGAGCAAAACGTTGGTTGGCCTTCATGGGGAGATGGCAGCCGAAACAACTCGTTGCCCAGGAGGTGTGGCAAACCTGGCAGGACACGGAACTGTTATCGTGCGCGAGATTACGACGGCAATCACTGGCCGCCGGCACACCGCCCCAATTCTCGCCGTCGCGCTGGAGTGTTTTGGCATAACGCGATTTCGCATTGTAACGCGGTGATTGCGGGTCAATGGTGTCGAGCGTTTGCGGAATTTCCCAGCGTTGATTGGGATCGAGGGTGGAACGTTGATAAAGCTTTTTACCTTCCCATTGGAAACGTGGACCCCATGGAGTAGCGCTATCGTTTAAGTCCACGTTGCCTCCATTACCAGAGGTCATCAGCGTCGGACGTTTGTTAATCGTGCCATGACAATCAATGCACTCAATGGTCGTGGCTGCGCGCGTTTCATTGTAGAGCTTGCCATTACCGTGAACGTCCGTAACGAAATGGCAATCGACACATTGCATGCCTTTGGCCAGATGCACGTCTTTTAGATGAACCGCCTTGGCAAACTTGTGTTGATCATCGTGCGGAATAATCTCATCGTTCAAGCTGAGTAAATTCCCTTGGCGATCTTTCTTGAAGACGGCGCGAAACACCCAGCCGTGGCCGTGATAATCGGCAAACTGGGTCTGTTCCAACTTCGGATTTAACTCGGCCACTTTCTCAAGGAAATCCAAATCGCTCCACAGACCGCGCGCAGCCGCAGCTTCCGGATTCTGGCGCAAGGACGCTGCCATTTCAGCTTCGGTCGGGTTCTTCTGTTTTTTCGGGTACATGAATTCGCCATCGCTTTCCTGATCCCACCAGGTGTAGCCGAGGAAAGTATTCACGAAATTATTTCCCTGGTGCATGTGGCAATTCATGCACTGGCTGGAAGGAATGGCGCGGGTGAATTGATGTTTAATCGGATGAGCCCGTTCATTCTTGGGAATCATCGGATCACTGCTGAACGAAAGACCCTGATTGCCATATTTGCTGTAATAAGATGAATGCGTGGGAGAACGGTCATTCGCATAAATCACATGGCAGGCTGAACAACCGCTCGACCGGTAATCACCCGGATGATCGTTCGAGCCCATAAAGCCCAGCAGCGGATCGTGCAAACGGGTCTTCTGTAAGCCAAGGAACACCGGGTCCGTGCGATTGAGTGTGCCAAGTCCACGCTCGGACAAACGGCGTGCCGGTTTTCCGGAAGGTTCCGTGGTGGTGGGCAAGCCGAGTTGCAAAGGCTTTTCGCCGCCTTTTTCAAAAATGCGCAGGATGTTGCCGGGTTGGCTCAAGCTGAAGCGTGGCAAAGGATCAAGAAACGGCAGAATGCCATGCAAGCGCGTCTCCTCCGGAGTAACCGGCTCAGGATTATCAAGACGCAAGGGCACGCCGTTCAATCCATAAGCCTGGCCGTAGTGATAATCCTTCAGCGGAAAACTGCCGTTATTGTATAACGCCGCGCCCCACAGCATCGCCCCATGATTCATCATGCTATGAAACACGTTGTTCACTTCGGATTTATGGCATAAGCCACAGGCCTTGTCGGCCACACGCAAATCCGCCGGGTTGACGAATTGAATAAACTCCGGTGACTCATGATTGAGCAACACCGTGGAATCATTGGGATTGGCAGAGCTTTCCCAGAAGACCGGATTGAGCGGAGCAACGTGAGCTTTGCGCATGGTTAGACCCGGGTTCGCATTGCCACCATGGCAATCGGTGCAACCCAGAACCACGGCGCCGGAGGGGTGCATCTCTTCAATGCCTTTATGGCATTCCACGCAACCGCGGCTCTTGAGATTGGCTTCGGCTTTGGTTTGGTCGATCCAATTATGCGGCGGCAAAGCACGGGTGTTGGTGGCAGGAGAGGGCAGCGCACCAGCAGTAGGCGGCCCATAACCAGTGCCGGTTGGTAAATTATTTTCCGCGCGGGTGAAGGAGAGTGTCCCCACCAGCACTAATGCGAAGAAGATCAAGGTTAGAGTTCGCATAGGTATTCTTAATAAGTAAACGTTACGGCAAAAACGGCGTTAAAGAGAAAATCATCGGTTTGTCCCGGATTCTGAGTCGGCGTGTAACCCGGAACCGTTTCGGTGGTCTTACGATAGATGTCGCGATAGCCCTTGCCCGGTAGCAGAGTGCCGAAGCCGGTCGAAATGATTACGTTGTCGGTCAGGAAGGGACGGTATTGAAAGCCGATGCTCAAATCCCAACCGAGTTCGTTATTCACTTTATCAGTAAGGAGCGCGGTCTTGATCGGGTCGGTTTCCGCAAACCGGAGGTAATTCAAATTAAGGAAACTGCGAAGCTTCGGCGTAAGTTCCACTTCCGCGCCAAGGCCCAGCAGCAGCAGGCCCGGGTTGACGAAATTCGACTGCCCTTCGGTTTTGCTCGTGCGTAAATCGGGAATGAGACTGCTGCCAGATTTTAAATTCACCGAGGTGCCGGCGAGGTTGAAACCTTGATGGACATAATAGCTGAACGGACCGCCGGTGAAATTGGGATTATCGAGAATGCTGTCGAAACCAGTGGCGTGGCCGTCTTCCGGGTGTCGGTCTCCTGAAGCGTAGAAGAACGAGGCCTTGTAACGAATCCAATCGCGATCATAGGAAAGTTCCAGCGCGGCCATTTGCGCGTTAATACTGACGGGACGACCGGCCAAACCATTGAAATCATCATGCCCATAGACCTGATAGAAAGCGTGCGTGAGATTGAAACGCCCGAGGTGTCCATCCCCAGCCCAGCCCAAATAATAGGCCCGCACATCATGCGGTTGTACGGTGCCCAGCGGTTCAGGACGGGCGATATTGCCGTTACGATCATAATGAATCCGGCCGTCGTCGAGATTGGCGTGGAAGCTCAATTGAGCCGTGTAGCCTTTGACTAAAAAATCCTGCCGATACAGGTTGGCAACGAAAACGCGCTGATCGCGGGCGTTGAACGTATTCAAGCCGGAATATGTGTCCTTCTCCAGCATGCTGAAGGCCGCGAGATTGTATTGATACAGATTATTGTCCGCGTTGCCAAAAAGGCGCGCGCCCAGATTGGTGTCATTGAAAATGAAGCCGCGAAAATCGCTGTTGAACGGCTGGTTGCCAAACCGGGCACTAATAAAATCGTAATTGGCCGAAAGATCCCGCAAATGCAATTCAAAGAAAGCCTCCTGCAACGCCATTTGATCTTTCGTGCGTTGCATACTGCGGGAATAGGATAAGCCGGCGGCGCTCAGAAGCTGGCCGTTCAGCAAGGTGTCAATGTCACCCGGATTCGTGACGAACGTATTATCCGGTGGCGGCGTATTATTGCCACCCGTATTGCCCCGTGGGTCGGGTGACAACACGGTGGTTTCGCGAACCCGCGTGTAGTTCAGATTGTAAACGGGCTGGAGATGCAACGCCCACGTCACGGGCTTAAACGCCGTTTCGCCCTGAAACAAGTCCACGCTAAAGGCGACATTATTCTGAATGGAAAATTGTTCGCCCTGGCCAAAGAACTCGGCACTGTCCGGACGCGCGGAGCTGATGCTGCTGGGTGTGGGCAGACGGCGCGCCTCCACTTCCGTGAGCGTGCTGGCAGTGAGATTCAGAAAAATATTCTGGCCGATCACCGGGACATCGCCTTTCAGAATACTCTGTTTGTATGGATGCCAGAGATAAGGTTCGGGTGATTCGTAGGCTGTTTCTGTGTCACCACTTGTATATCGACGCCAAGGCACGAAACCAATCCGTGCGCGATCAGGCCGGGGTTCTGTATTGGGCAGGAGTGGAAGGTTCCGACTACTTGAAGAGCCCGTATCAAACGAAAAATCTTTGCCGATGCGTTGGTTGGCACGAACGTCACTACGAGGTAGTTGTAAAGCTTCAGGAATGGCGGTATCGCCTTGATTGGCGGAGACAGCGGATTCATCGGTTACCAAACGACGGCGGCGCAAGGGACCGGGCGGTAATTCGACTTTTTCCGTCAATGTGGTCGGAACCGGAGGCACGGGAATAATTTCTGAGCGAGTGACGGGAGAGCGGGGCAATTTCAGGTCATCATCCAAAGGCTCCTGGCCGAACTCGAGGGAAAGACTGAGGCGAGAATGGAAAAATGGTTCACGCTCTGCATTTACCGGCTGCGCGCCGGGGTCCGGGTTAAAGACCGGAGGCGCTTGTGGCGCTGGTGAACGACTAATCACACGGCGCATGGTCAAAGCTACCTCGGTCGGAAATAAAGGTCCGGTGATGGGAGACACGCCGGTGTCTGGATTAAAATCGGACCGCGATGCTGTCCCGATCCAACTCGTATCCAACTGAAAAGTTAGTTGCTGGCCCGAAAATAATGGCTCACGCACGGGCAACTGGCCGCTGTCCGGGTTAAACTGCCAGGGAGCCAGAACGGGAGCGCCAGGTGTGACAAATTGATTGCGCTTCGGAGAAGGAAGATTGATTCCAGATGGAACCGGGTCAGCCGCCTGCGCAGAACTCATGATCAACGCCACGAGGCTGAGCGTCAGGCCGGTGGCCGGGCGTCCAGTGTGTGAGGTTGATACAAGCGTCGGCATGAGGAGCGGTTAAAGTAGTCTGTAGATGGATTGCGTGATGATTTGAGGCGGCGGATTTGGATGACAGTCGTTTGCCCGCTTCATTCTTTTGTCTTCGGATGTCGAAGCGGCATGAATGCCGCGCTCCTTGCACGTAAGACCTTCGATGCGTTGCGGGTCAAAGTGAGGCATTTTTTCGGGATACGGTTTTGCATATTGGCACACGGCGAATCTTGTGTTATGCACGTAAGAGACCTTTGATTCCCGGTTACCGTGAAATTTCGCTTCATCCAATATCTGACCTTGTTCGGCTGTCTGAGCCTGCGCACGGCGTGGGCACAAATGACGCTGGCGGATGTCCAAACGGTCGTTGCTCAAGCTGTGACGCGGGCCAGCCAGGTTTCTCCAAATAGCGTGATCGCCGTTTTGGACCGGGAAGGAAATGTGCTCGGCGTCTGGAATGTGAACGGGAGCGTCGTTCCTACGGCCGATGTCATTGCCGCCGCTGTTTCCAAAGCCGGGACAGCGGCTTTCTTGAGCAGCAGTGAACAAGCGCTGACGTCGCGCACGGCGGGTTACATTGTGCAGCAAAATTTTCCTCCGGGAGTGCAGAACAAGCCACCGGGGCCATTGGTAGGAGTCAATTTCTCCAATCTGCCGTTCTCGGATATCAATAAATTTAAAGGTCCGGGCAGCGCGGTGGCATTCAACGGACAACCGGGCTTGAGCTTGACCCCAGTACCGGGCACTTCGCTTTCCGGCGCTCCCGGAGGTGTGCCGTTGTATAAGGGCGGGGTGTTGATCGGCGGAGTAGGGGTTACCGGCGACGGCACGGAAAATATTCAGGTTGAGCAAATCAGCGATGTGGATGAAGACGTGGCGTTGGCTGGGCAATCCGGTTACGCGCCTGCCGAGCAATTCCTGGGTTCGCATGTGTTTATTGACGGCATCCGGTTGCCCTATGTGAACAGCACTACAAGCCTGGGCACAGTCACTCCTTTCGCGAGTCTCCCCGGCAATGCGGTAGCAGGTTATCCTCTCACGGCTTCGCCCGCTGCGTTTGCTTATCCCACGCCCGGTTTGGGTGGCACCTCTGGCGAATTGCGGCAGCCCATCCGGCGCGATCCTTTGTTGGATGATGCGGATGGAAGCAATGATACCATCGATGGCCAAGCGCGCCTGACCGCAGCGGAGGTTACTTCCATTCTCACGCAAGCGGCAGCGCGGGCACGAACCACTCGCGCGGGAATCCGTTTGCCACGCGGCAAGAATGCGCAGGTTTTTATCAGCGTGGTCAATAATCCCAATCAAGCCGGAGTGGCTCCCGCAGTGTTGGGTGTTTATTGCACCTCTCCCGACGCCACACGGTTCAGTTGGGACGTGTCGGTGCAAAAAGCGCGCACGGCGATTTTCTTCTCCAGCAACGCGCGCGCCTTTTCGGTACGCGCGGTCGGCTTCATGGCGCAGGGGTTGTATCCCCCGGGCATTGCCAACACGGCCCCCGGAATTTTCTTCGGTTTGCAAGAGCGTTTCTCGATGTTTACCGGCACTAACGTTTTGAACGGTGCGGTCATCACCACACCGCCAACCCTCAATCCCAATCTGCCCAACGGCATCACCATTTTTCCGGGCGGCTTTCCGCTGTATCGCAACGGCGTATTGATCGGCGCCATCGGCGTCAGCGGTGACGGCGTCGATCAGGACGACATCATTGCCGCTTCCGGCACGACCGATTTTCTAGCACCCACCAGTGTCCGTTCTGATCGCGTCTTCTATCGCGATTCGCGTCCGCCATACGCCAAGTTCCCGAGGAATCCAGCGTTGTAAGTCAGGTTCGTGCTGCCCACCGGCTGATGATAACGGTGACAACTGGTGCAATCCACCGGCGCGGTTCCCTGAGCGTGATGGCACGCAACGCAACTTTCTTTTTTGGGCAACAGAATATCCGCTGTCTCCCGGCTGGTCAGAGCAGCGTGACATTGCGAGCAAGCGACGTTGACGTGCTTGGCGTGATTAAACTGCGCGTGCAGCATCCAACGGTCTGGAATGACCGGCGGCGTAACCACCGGGGTAAAGGCGCCTTGAGATTTGACTTCGTGACAATACGCACAGCCGTTGAATTTGGTCCGGGTGGGAACATTGTTCGTGCCGAGGCGAACACTGGGCATCTGCCGGTTACTGCCGAAAAACACCTGCTGTTCGAGGGCTTCACCGGAAGGAACTTGCGCGCGCAACGAACGGATTTGCTCTTTTACGAATTGATCAAGTTCCAGAGGATTGGAAAGGCCACGCTTTTTCGCGCCGTACTCAGCGTATTGTTCGGGCAGACTTCGCAAAAACGCGCTGACGAAAGCGGCGTTCCCATGGGGAACTTGCAGATCGGGATTTTCCGCGTCAAAGGGCAGAGAATGACAGACCTGGCAATGTTGCGCGAAGCGAATGGGTTGACGAAACGAGCCGGTGGGACCGGGTTCATGGCAAAAGGTGCAATTGAGCTTGGCGCCGTTGATGGGAGGAATGTCTCCGAGCAAGTGACGTTGATGATTGAATCGCAAAGTGTCCGTTTCTTTCAGGTGGAGAGTTTGCAAACGAAACTCCGGATGATCGGTGGCAAAATCGTGAATGACCTGAGTGTAACCCTCCTTCGGATGCGGTGTCTTAAACTGGTGCAGGCCGCGGGCGGGCAGGAAATCGAAGACCTGAGCCGGCAGCAGACTGGATTGCGCCGCCGAGGCAGCCATCACGGAGGCATCGGAATGGCAGGCCAGGCAATTCGCCTGATTAACGAATTTCATCGCACCACTGCCCTGATGTTCCCGGTGGCAGGCGGTGCAGGCGTGTTCGTAGCTTACATCTGGCTGATGAAAAACGTGATGTGTGTGGCATTCCTTGCAGGCGTTATCCACGACACTAGCGGTCTTGCCGGGTGACACGATAAACGAATTATTCCGATGGCAGACCTGGCAATTCTCCGCAATGTGACTGTGCGTCCGGGAAATGGGGCCAGCATTATAGAATTTTTCCTGGCCGGACCATTGAAAGAAAAGCAGGCCGGCCAATCCAATACCAACGGCAATCCACACTCCCACGAACTTCGCATGCCGCAAGTAGTGCGGCTGCTTAAAATAATTCAGCGCGCCCTTGAAGCGATCGGCAATTTGCTTTTGAGTGCGATTGGGAGGGGTGGCCATGGCTAGTACTTATAAACGGCAACCACCGCATGCCAGGCGGTAACAATGAGCAGGAGCACGGAAAAAGGGACGTGCACCAGCAGCCAGCCGTGCAACCAATGGTGCATCTTGGTTTGCAAATCCAACTGCCGCCGTTCATCGACCCAAAGCTGGCAACGTTCAAGCTGAGAATGAAATTGTGGCGGGAGATTGAGCCGGAGCGATTGAAAAAACAAACTGGCGGCGTTGGGATTGGCGAGGCGCAAGTGATCACCCCGGCTGGCGGCCAGATACGGAAGAATTTCCTCATCCATCATATTGCGCAAAAGGATTTCCCCGTCGCCCGTATCATTGGATTCTTCGGCAAACTGGATGCCTTCCGCAGCTGGAGCAACGGCCGTCGCTGGAACTGGAGCAGGTTCCAAAGTGCGGCGAAGTTCCCGGGCATTATTATGCAACAATGAACGGATATGCGGGATTTGTTCAAAAATGGTTTCAAGAGGGACTTGATCTTTCATCAGACGGGGAAGGAATTGCTGCATGCCCAGCCCCCAAAAACCGCTGACCATGACAATAAAGTACAACCACATGAGCAACTGAGTCATAGGCCCGCCCATAGCGAAACCACCGTGCATTAACACCAGCGGGAGGGTGAGGATGGACAGCCAGATGTGCGCTTTCAGCCACCATTTGAGCGGACCCACCCGCAAGGCAGGTCTGCTCCGCCGCGGCCCGAGCAAGGCAGCAAAAATAAAAATCAGAAACGCCAGAATTCCGTAAAACAATCCTAACGGAGTGCTGCCTTTAATGCTTCGCAAAGGTGGACGATCTCCCATAAACGCCGGGAGCGGCAAGGGCATGATTTCCGGATTGAAGTTAGCGAGATAAAGAATGCCGAGCAGCACGGTGATGCCGGTAACAGCCAAAGCCCAGCTCCGGTGCTTTTTGTCGATAATCACTTTTTCTTCTTTTTTTCTACCACGGTGCTGCCGCCGCCTGACGTAAAATCTTTGCGATGCGTCACGTGGGAATCGTATTGCTTAACGTTCTTCCAATGTTCAAACCGGGTTTCATCTTTGAGCGAGGCCGACAATTTGCGGCCAAAAAACTGGCCGGGTTCCACCCGCATGGCGGCATCGTGCGGGCAGGCATAGACGCAACTGGGAGTCTGATGTTCCGTACAAAGATCACAAGTAGCCGCTTTTTGTGCGGAGGATTTCTTTTTTTCCGCTGGAGCGGCGGGAGCGTCGGCAACAGGAGTTGAAGTAGCCCGCTTCAGACCGAACGCGTCGATCAAACTGTATTGACGCCACTTATCCGCCAAACCGTGGAGCCGGGTTCCCAAAGGCGGGCTTTCTGGCGGCGCTTCAACCTGGTGCATATTGATATTGCCGTAAGGACAAAGCTCGGCGCATTTGCTGCACCCAATGCACCAATCTTCAATAATGATTTCCAAACTATCGCGGCGGCGGATGGAGCCGACCGGACATTGGGTCATGCAAAGCGGATCCTGACAGGTGCGGCAGGTGGTGGCGATCAGATACTTGTCGTAACGCAGTCCATCGCGCAACAGACGGGTGACGCCGTCATGAGCATCGGCGCAGGCATTGACGCAGAGATCACAACGCGTGCAACGGTTCAGATCAATCAACAGAAGATTCTGCGCTTCAAATAAACCCTGATTTAAGAACTCATCCAGATTCATGCCGGTGGGCATTTTCTGTTTAGCGGCCGCCTTTAAACGGGCTTCGCTGACCTTGGCTAATTGCGCTCCAATTTCGGGAAATTGTTTGACCATGAAATGAAAGTCGCTGGCTTTGATGCAAACGAGATCGACCGTATCCAAAGCGGTGCAAGTGGCGTTGCGGTCCTGACCTAGCAACAGTCCGATTTCTCCAAAATAATCTCCGCGACCAAGATACGTGCGAACCATTTCTCCACCGGGCATAGCCTGCGAGACCTTCACCATTCCCTGACGGATCAGGTAAAAAGCGTCCGGTGCATCTCCCTGATGACAGATTACCTGGCCCTTATTATAGGAGACCAACTCCACAGCTTTTTTGAAGTGGTTGAGAAATTCTTCGTCCAGCGAGGCAAACAACGGGACACTGCGCATTTGATTGGCCAGCGCGCGTTCGCGATATTTGCGATCCATTTCCGCTTTGAAAGAAGTGCCTTTAAAGGTGGGCGCTTTCACCTTGGTGCCCAGTTTCGTGACTTCGTCAATCTGGCGGGTGCCCATCAGCATATCCAAAACCACGCGCAACATTTCCACCATGACGCAATCCTCCTTGGCGCGAACCGTAGCGGAACGCGGCTGGAAAGTGCGGCAGGTCATTTCGCCAAAAAGCTCTCCCGGTCCCAATTGCGCGAGTGGTTTGGCCAGCGAGAGATCAATCGGCGCATCAATGGGAATAAATTGGCGTTGTTTGTGACCGCGCCGGTCATCCTTTTCACTGACCAGACTGCTTTGCATGCGCGCGACGGTGCGGCCAAACCATTTGCTGCTGGTGGATTTGGATTTGAGGTGGGCAATCTGACTGGCAATGTAAATATCCACATTGCCCGAAACGATGTAGAACGCAGTGGAACCGAACTCCCCTTCCCGACAAACTTCCTCGCCAGCGCTGAACCGACGCAACACGGCTGCTCCCTTGGCCCAGTTGTCCACTTGAGCGCGCGGCAATTCCTTCAGGGTGGGCAGATATACCAGCAACTGATCCACCGATAACGGCTCGCCTACTTCCAACTTTTCCATTACGGGTTGCATCTATTCAAGATCGTTGCTATTGAATGAACGCGTTCTACACCACCGAACCTTAATAAATGATTAAGCGAGACGGCCATTCATTCTCATTTCCTACCCTGTTTGGCAAGCTGTTGATGGCGGGATTGGTTTGTTCACTGCTGTTTAATTCGACAGTTAGTTCCGCGGTAGAGAACAGCGGGACAGAAACAACCGGGCCGAAGTTTATTGGGGCTTCCGGTTGCAGCGCTTCCAATTGCCATGGTGGAGCCAGCGAGTTGCATCGCCAAAACACCGTCTGGAGCAAACTCGATTTCCATTCGCGCGCGTCGGCCACACTTCTGACGGCGCGCTCGCAACGGATTGCGGAAGCGCTAAAAATCAAGCAACCGGAGTTGGACCAACGTTGCTCGGAATGTCATGCCCCATTACAAGGAATACCGGCCGCGCTAAAAGACAGCTCTGTAAGGATGAACGAAGGAGTTTCGTGCGAGAGTTGCCACGGCGCGGCAGAACCATGGCTGCGGTCCCACACGCGCACGGACTACACTCATGCTGACCGGGTGCAGGCCGGGATGCGGGATTTGAAAGATTTATACACACGCGCGAATACTTGTGTGGCATGCCATCAGCACGTGGATGCGGAGTTGTTGAAGGCAGGGCATCCGGAATTAATTTTTGAATTGGACGGCCAGACGGTCAGTGAACCACGTCACTGGCGCGAAGCAGTAGCTTTTAGCGGCGCACAAACATGGCTGATTGGACAAGCCACAGCGTTACGCGAAACCAGTTGGCATCTAAGCCAAACACCATCTCCAAATGAAAATGCTGTGGCCCGCTGGGAAGCGTTGGTGTGGGTTTTATCGAAAGCCACCCCGCAAGGCCAAAGCTGGCCGACATTGCCCGCTAGCGGAACAACTCATTCAACAGATCAAATTAAAGGCGTTCAAAAGGCCGCCGATCTGTTGGCAAAACAAGCAGCTCAATCATGGCCGAAAGACACAACTGCGAACCTGCTTCGCACGTTGGCGGGTACACACGGAGAATTTGAGCAAACGAAAATTTCGCAACTCGTTTTGGCGCGGCGCGCAGAGTTGCTGGTGTTGGGTCTGGACCGTCTGACGCTGGCATTGAATTCCACAACCATACCCCCCGAATCGAGCCGTCGGTTGAATGTTCTATTCAACGATGTGCAGGTCCTTTCCGATTTCAATCCGCGCCAATTCAGCCAGCACTTGCAGGAATTTAGTAAGACCATTGCGCCATAACGAAATTGATCACAGAGGCGTGGTTTAAGCCGGGTCACAATTGATCGTGTGGGGCAAAGTGAGTGAGAACACACGGTTGGCCTGAAGCCAGGAAAGGCATTTGTACTGCTGAAAATTCTGATAACGGGTTTCCCAAACTTTGCCCGCCTGCAGCTTGATCTGATCCACCGCGAGTAATTCCAAAGGACAAGTCAGGCCGCAACGCAATGCTTTGCTGAGTGCTTCACGGATAGTCCAAAGTGTGACGTATGCGAGTGCTTCGGTTACGAGGCCAGACTTTATCCACTGTTGTTCTTGAGATGTCAGCCGCAAGGCTTCTTTAATCGTTTCAACACGGTTTGGGCTGACCACTTCCAAGTCAATTGCCAACGGGTATTCACGGGGAAAAGCGATGGCCACGGCTTCGTGTTCGGAATGGGTGAGACTGGTGTCCGCGTTAAAGTTGCCTGCGTAATTTACGAGGGGTTGGCCGAGCATGCCGTTGGAGACGGTAATTTTGCGCCAATCCGGTTCGTTAAAAAAGGCAGCGAGGGCGGCTTTGGCGGCGAGTCGGCTAAGTAGAAAACTATTTCGCGGCTTCTCGAAGCGAAAGCGATTGGCGCGCTCCATTTCGGACGGTGTGAAGAAGCAATCCAATTCAAAACCGGGCTGGCTTAAATCAGTGTGTTCGGTGTAGGCAATCCAAACGGGAATCGATTTCTGTTCGTGGACAAGTGGCAGTCGTTGGGCACGCGCCGGTAGAGGTGAAGGCGGAAACAGAGACTCAAATGTTTCAGGCAAGCTCATCGGGCAATTTACTGCCGCTCACTCTGCAAGTGCAGCTTCAATCGTTGCAAGCCTTCTTTGATCGAGACGGTAGGAGTGTAACCAAGGTCCTTGCGGGCGGCAGCGATATTGAACCAATGCGACGTGCACATTTCCTGAACGACGAAACGAGTGAGGCGTGGTTCGTTTTCGTTGCCCGTGAGACGGTGAAAGGTCTCGAATCCCCAGGCAAGGGCCAATGCGATATTTGCGGGAATGGATTTCTGAACTGGCGGCGCGCCTGCCGCTTGTAGGAGTTGATTGACCATCTCCCAGATTTCAACGGGTTCGCCCTGGGAAATAAAGTAGGTCTTTCCCGCAATCAGGGAACCAGGAGCAAGCCGATCAGCGGCGAGGAGATGTGCTGCCGCCGCGTTATCAACGTAGATAGTGTCGATTAACTTTCGAGCGGTGCCGAGGCGGCGTAGCTGCCCTGCTTTCGCGCGCGCGACGAGGCGAGGCAGCAAATGATTATCGCCGGGACCCCAGATCAAATGGGGACGAAGGGAAACGGTGGCCAATTGATGGTCATTCGCATTCCGAACGAATTGTTCCGCGATCGCCTTGGTGCGGGGATAGTGCGCCTCAAAGTGGGGGGGATAGGGAACGGATTCATCCACGCCCTCCATATCGCGGCCATCAAAGACGACGCTAGGAGAACTGGTATAAACTAAACGTGAGATACCGTGTTGTCGGCAGGCAGTTACGATGTTTTCCGTGCCGGTGACGTTCGTGCGGTAATAGGTTTCGTAAGGCCCCCAAATGCCGGGTTTGGCCGCGACGTGAAAAACAATATCGCATCCGGCGACGGCTGAGGATACGACCTGAGCATCTCCGAGATCGCCTTGAATTTGTTCCACGCCTAACGCTTTCAAGGTTGGGTGCGCTTGCCGGGAATAACTGCGCACGGTTGCGCTGCGTGCGAGTAATTGACGGACAATCGCGAGTCCCAGGAAACCGCCTCCACCTGTGACGAGGGCTTTCATGCGCGTTGCTGGCTGGCCCACACAGCCAGTTTCTCACGAAAGATTTTCGCGTTATGACGAATATCCACTGGAAAGGCCGGATGGATCAGAAAGGTGTTGATCGCTTTTGTGTGCGCGTGCTTCGCGGCAATCGTTTTCAACTCGGTGCGTAACTGGTCGTGGTTCACCGATTGCGTTTGAGTTTCGAGTTCCACGCAAATAACGGGCTCCATCTCGCCATTGCGCTGCACACCGACGAGCGCGGAACGAAAAACAGCGGGATGAGTATTGAAAACGGCTTCACAGGGAATGGTGAAAAGTGTGCCGTTGCGGGTAATGACGCGATGAGCTTTGCGCCCGCAGAACCAAACGCGTCCGCGTTCATCGACATAGCCAACATCACCCATGCGGTGATAAAAGCCGTCGTCTGCCGGGTCGGAAATTTTTGCAAGCGCCGTGGCTTCCGGGCGATGATAATAGGTGCGCGTGACGTGAGCGCCTTTTACGGCGATCTCGCCAATTTCACCGGGAGCCGCGAGCAAGGCATCGCTCCACACGGCAATCGGTTCATCGGTGATGCGAATGACTTTCAACGTCAAGCCGGACACGGGTTGACCGACGCACACTCCTTTACCGAGATCAGTTTGGTGGCGCGTTTCGCTGAGAATTTCGTGCGTGCCGATGGAGGAGACGGGCAGACATTCCGTTGCGCCGTACGGAGTGAACACTTGCACGCCGTCGCTCAACATGCTGGCGAAGCGTTGCAGCGTCTTGGCGGGAACCGGCGCTCCCGCGGAGATGACACGACGCAAGGTTGGCAGTTTCACCCCATGCGCTTCACCATGACGGCCCACGCGGTTAATGAGCGCAGGAGAACCGAACATATTGGTGATGCCGAAATTCTCAATGGCCTCAATGATCTTAACGGGATCGACTTGTGCCGGACGTGTCGGGTCCATTTCAGGGAGCACAGCGGTCATGCCCAGAGCAGGGCCAAAGAGTGCGAAGAGCGGGAAGGTCGGCAAATCCATTTCCCCAGGTTGAATGCCATACAAACGGCGAAGATGTTCGACCTGGCCGGAAAAATATTCGTGGGTATAGACGACGCCTTTGGATGGGCCGGTGCTGCCGCTGGTGAAGAGAATCGCCGCGACTTCACCGGGCGGTGGGTTCGTCAGCGGGAATTTTCCTGATTCTCCAGCCAGATCGTTTACCTCGCGCAACGTATAGCCGCCGGTCAAAGCCGTTGAACCAACGGTGACTTTGATCCTCACCGTTTGATTGGCCCAGCGCAGAACCGCGCGCGCGAGGTGAGCTTTCGGAATGCCGATGAAGGCTTGCGGCTCGGCTTCGGCGAGACCTTTACCGAGACTGCGGACACCAATGCCGGGGTCAATCAGAATTGGCACCGCTCCGAGTTTGAACAGCGCAAAGGTAAGTGCAAAAAAATCGAGACTGGGCGGCACCATCAAGGCGGTGTGCATGCCGCGTTGGATGCCGATTTTCTGAAAGCCATGAGCGAGACGGTCGCTCGCCTCATCAAGCTGGCGAAACGTATAGTGAGTGTAGCTGACGCGGCCCTGGGCGTCACGACCTTGGGGGAAGATTACCGCTGGACGCCAGGGCTGTTGCCCAGCCATGACGGTAAGATGAGCGGCAATATTCGTTGTGATGGGCTCGGCCACGTTAGGCTGGGCACGGATGCCGTTCAAAAAAACGCTGGATGAGCGGCAGGATTTCTTCGCCGGCATCTTCCAGCACTAAATGTCCGGCATTCGGAAAACGATGAACTTCCGCATTCGGCAGCGTCTTTTGCCACACGTTCAGAAAATCCTGATCGAACACGAAATCTTTATCACCCCACAAAATCAGCGTGGGCGTTTTCTGAAATACTTTCAGCTTCTCCTGCACTTCACTGACGAGCGCATAACTCGGATCCTCCGGGCGCAGTGGAATATCCTGAACAAAGCGCAGGTGACCCAGTCGATTTTCGGCGTTGTGACACGGTGACAGATACCCTTCGCGCACGAGGTCTGACATCGGCTCCATGCAACCCCAGCGCATAACCAGCTTGCTGAACAGGCCGGATTGACGAATCAGAAAATCGGCCATGGGGGTCTTGCGGCACAGCCAGAGTGAGGGTGGCAATTCTTTTGCTTCCGGCAGATGAAAGGCAGCCGTGTTCAATAACACGAGCCGGGCGATGCGCTCCGGATGACGCGCCGCGTAGGTCATGCCGATCATGCCGCCCCAATCGTGCATGATCAACGTGACCGGCCCTTTGATTTGCAAGTGGTCGATCAACGTTTCGAGGTCTTTAGCCCGCCGATCAAGAGAATATTCGTAACGATTGTCTTCGGGTTTGTCGGAAAAACCACAGCCGACATGGTCCGGTACAATCGTGCGGCATTGTTTCCGCAAGCCGAGCACCAGATTGCGGTAATAAAAAGACCACGTGGGATTGCCGTGCAACATGATGACGGGATCGCCGCTCCCCTCATCGAGGTAATGCAGCGCGATGCCATCCATGTTCAGATACGAACCATGAAACGGGTAAAGATCTTTTCGAAAATTCGCCATAATCAACTCACCATTCCCAACCCATCATCAAACACGTTAACCCGCTGCCAATGCCGAGAAAAGCAATCCGCTGCCCCAGCTTGATAATTCCGCGCTCATCAGCAATCGCCGCCGTGACAGGTAAAGCGGCGGTGCCCATGTTTCCGAGATAGCGATAGGTTACGTAATCCTTTTCCTTCGGAATTTGCAGGGTCTTTAAAATCGAATCCTGATGCCCGTGACCGACTTGATGGCAGATGACGCGATCGACATGCGCGGGCTGCCATTGCATTTGTTGCAGAAATAACTCCCAGGTGCGCTGGCCCAGTTGCACACCGTTTTTCAAGACGGCCACGGAATCGGTGGCCATGAATTGCTCCTGCACGGTGCCTTTCGCTGGTTCAAGACCCCAGCGGCAGAGGCGATGATGTTCCGGCGCCACTTCGGAAACAGCGCCGAGCAATTTATGTCCGGGCACGCCCGGAAAGGAGCCATCGGTCAACAGCATCGCGACCGCGCCGGAACCGCCGGTGAACGTGGCGAGGGCTTGCGAGAATTCCGCCATGTCGCCGCCTTCCAGCAAACGGGTGAGGGCGATTTCATTGATCTCGCGGGCGGTTTCGCAGGAGACGACCAAGCCAGCGCGAATCTGACCGAGTTCAATGCGGTTCGCGACATCGATCATGCCGTTGAGCACGCCCAGGCAGGCGTTGCTTAAATCGTAAACGAACGCACTGCCGCGAACTCCCAGTCCTTCAGCCACCGCACAAGCCGTGGCGGGCTCAAAATTCTCGCGGCAAACGCCCGCATAAATGACCATGCCCAAATCCTGCGGACGAAAATTCGCTTTGTGCAGCGCCTTGCGCGCGGCGGCAATCGCGCCAGTGGAAAGCAATGATCCAGGCTGCCACCAGCGGCGTTCCGAAATGCCAGTCCACGCTTCAAGCTGGCCCGGTTGCAAATTCAAGCGGGCATAAACCGGCGCGAGCCGTTCTTCGATTTCCGCAGAAGTCACCACTACGGGGCCCAATTCGTAGCCCAGGGCGGTCAGGAACACTTTTTGGTACTTCGGCATCATGCGCGAAACCTCAACACAATTCCTTCCCGGTTTCAATCTGTTGCTGACGCACCGTGAAACGTTTCATGCCGTAAATCACCCGGCCATCGACGGAGAGGAAACCATCGGCAGTCAGCAATTTCTTTTCGTCGTCAATCGCCGTGACGACGGCTTCGATGGTGACGAGATGATCAACGGGTATAATTTGCCCGCGGTAAATCCATTCGTGCGGCTCGCCAATAGCAACCGCCTCCCAGCGCAGGCCGGGCTGATGTCCCCAACGATGGATGGCGAGGAATTTCAGCAATTGGAGGAATGATTCCAGACCAAGCGAACCGGGCACAACCGGGTCCTGATAGAAGTGCGCTTTGAAAAACCATTCGTCCGGCTGCACGCGTTTGGTGCCGCGAATGAAGCCGAGCTTGTGCGTGCCGCCATCGGGAATAAAAATTTCGATGTGATCCACCATCCGTAATTGCTCACCGGCGTAAGGCGGCTGCGTGGGATAAGCGAGCGGTTGACTGCGGAGCAATTCCGTATCGGCGGGCTGGTAGAGTTTGGCGTTTTGGATGCCTTCCTGTTTTTCCAACGCCGTTTTCGGAAAGAAGCCGAAATAGGTGTCACCTTTATAAACCAGTCCGGCGGCGCACTGCACTTCGAGGTCGAACCACTGAATGATCATTCCCGCGGAACTGGAAACACGGGTCATTTTCACTCGCGTGGTGAGCGTGCCGGTATTCGGATAGACCGGCATGAATTGTTTGCCGGTGCCGCCGAGATTGCGGAACGATAAATCGGTTTCACTGGTCAGCGCGGAACCAACATACGCGGCGAGCCAGCCACACGGTTGCAGCGCGATTTCCAGTAACACCGCAAACGGCATGTCGCCCTGGCGATTTTCAGCGAAATACCATTCGTTTTCAGGAATGTCGTAATCTGCTTCGGCACTGGCACCGCCGACCATCTTGAACGGCTCGCCCTGCACATCGGTGATGCGGTCGAGAAATTGGTAAGGTGGTCCGGGCAAACGGGCGATGCGCCGCTTCTCATCGAAAACCTGATACGGTGCGCCGAAGGCATCGGACGGTTTGCCAACGGCGAAAGCACGGATGCGAGCGGCATCATAGAGCACGCGCTTAGTTGCAGTAATTTTGTTCGCGGACCAAATTTGCTCGAACGTTTCGCGCGTCACGCCGGCGTAACGCAAACTCATGTTCGTGATTTCCACGATGGGCTTGCCATCCGCATACATCAGCGCATCGGCAATCACGTAAGGTTCGGGACGATAGCCGATTTCCTTGAGCGAGACCTCGTAGGTTACCTTGGACGTCGTTTCGAGCACCTGGCCGCGGCATTTCAATTGGCTGACAATTCCCGGAACAGGTTCCAATCCGGCTTGCTCCTGTTCCAGTACCCAGCCCATGCGCAAGAGGAAAACGCGCAGGGTGTGGAGGCAGCATTCAAACATCAGCGTGCCGGGCATCACACGGTCATCGACAAAGTGACAGGTCAAAAACCAATCTTTCGGGTGAATGTCCGCCTCACCGCGAATCAAGCCGAGGCCAAAGCGTCCGCCTTGTGGGTCAAGATGTGGAATGCGATGCACGAGCTTCATCAAGCCTGAAGGCAGGGTCAGCGGCTGGCGCAAGGGTAATTGGGCGAACTGCGGGCCGAAACAAGTTTTGAAATCTCCGTCGCGCAAAGCGTCCAATTGACTGGTGGAATATGACTCCACGCCCATGGTCACGAAGTCGCGCCAATCAGCCGACCGTTTGCCCGGCATGGGTTTCAAATCCATGGTGGTGCGGACAATACCTTTGCCACTGGCCAGCGCTGCTTCGGTGAAGAAACCAGCACAGCCTTCGGTCATGGTCAGCAACGGCTGGCCATCCACGGTGGATTCAAAATTGAACCGGAACAGCCACGTGTCGCTTTGCTGAAAGAAGCGTTCAATCCGGATGTCGTAATGAATAACGGAACCCGGTCCGGGCAGTCCGCGATGGAAACAGACTTTCGCGTCGAGCAAACGGTAAACGGCTTTGCCTTTGGTTTGAAAATCAATGCCGAGATAGCCGGAGAGAAATAAATCCGCCTGCCCGGCCTCCACGGCGACGCAAGTGGGAATGCGGTTGCAATCCAGATACCAGGAGTCCGCGAGCACATCGTGTTCGGTGATTACGCGACCATGCGTCATGGAGCGCGCTTCGCCGTGGATTTCGAGAATGCGATCAACCAGCATCAACGGCTCATCAGGCAAACGAACGCGCGTGGGAAAACTGTCCACCTGACGGAAGGCTTCTCCCAATACATTGGCCACGGAGCCGCGGGCAAATTCCAGACAAGCTTCGCGATCCAAAGCCACGGGTGGCTGGGAACGAGTGACAGGCTGGGATTGAGGAATAGTTGGAGCAGCAACGGAAGCATTTCCAAAACTCGGAACGGGCTGGCCGGAAATTAAACGGAATTGGGATTCGACGGTGCGCGAGAGCGTATCGAACACGCCTTGCGAAAAATTCAAATAAGCCTGATGCGCGTTCAGCACAGCGGTTTGCGATTCTGCCATGCCTTTGAAGAATTCAGCTTCGAACGGGTCCATGCTTTCGGCAACGGCGGCAGTAACTGGTTCCGCTTTTATTGGGGCGGCTGCAGGGATGGGACGGACAATGCGCACAGGAGGTGTTTCGGGTATGGGTGCTGGTGCAATGGGCCGACGCGGTGGAGCGAACACCGGCCCAGTAATGGAAATCGGAACGCGCCGGGGACTCTTCTCGGTGTGAACTTCAGGTTCATCGATGAGGCCTGAGCTTTTGCCATAAAGTTTCTCCAAATCCACGGAGACACCTTCCGCAATCAGGTGCCCAAAGGCCCGCAACACGGCAAGTAAAGGTTCCTGCGCGGAAATACAGAGTGAACGGGCGACGTGGGGTTGCCCTTCCAAAATCTGACCAATCATGCGGGTGCAGGAATTTCCCGGCCCCATTTCAATGAAGAAACGAATGCCCGCCGAATAAGCGGCACGCACGACGCGCGGGAAATCAATGCAACTGCTGGCTTGAGCCACGATGGCCTCGGCTGCTTTTTCGCGAGTCGGCTCATAAGATCGTCCCCAGCCGCCACTGAAGAATTTAACACCCGCAGGGGGAGTAGTATCGAACAAATGCAATTCGCGGTAGGGTTGTTCCACCGGGCGAAGCAATTCGCAATGCACAGTGCTCACGCCTTCCAGCGGGAACCAATGGCAGCCGAGTTTCTCAACCAACAACGCAACTTCAGGCGCATCACCACCGACAACGCATTCGTTCGGTGTGTTGACGATCAGCACATAAATATGCGGGCGGCCTTCCAACGCGGCGCGCACAATAGCGGCGGAGCGATCCACCAGCCCGGCCTTCCATTCGAGCTTTTGATTAGCGGGGACTTGCCAAACCTGGCGCAACTTGTCAGGCGTGCCGGTCAAATCCTGAGCGAACAAAGTGGAACTACTAACGCGGCGCAGCATTTCGTCGCGGGCAGTCCAAGCGCGTAAAGCAAACAAACTCGTGGATTCACCCAGGCTGTAGCCGAGGGCAGCATTGGGTTTCAAACCGAACGATTGGGCCAGATCGCTGACGACGGTTCCAAGAGAAACCTGACCGCAAATCACAGCGCGATGGTCGGTACCAGTTTCCTGATTTGCAGTTTCATTCCAGAATCGAGCGGTGAACATCTGGCTCGCGAGAAATTGGTTCTCACGGTCTTGTGCGCGCAGAATTTCCGGCCATTGCACGGCTAATTCACGGCCCATCCCAGCGAAGTAACTGCCGGCACCGGGGAACACAAACGCCAAGCCACCGCGTACTTGCTGGTTGTGTGGAGTGTAGAAGATTCGGTCGCGGTCTTGAGTCTTGAGCGCGTTGTTGGCTGTGGATTGGCTGCCCGATTGCACCATCTCGCCAGCGTGCTTCAATAACCGCAATAATTGCGCGGCGTCTTGCGCAACGAGTGTTAGGACAGCGGAACCGGCAACGTGGCTGGATTTGCGCCACCAGTTCCGGCCAAGGATTTCGATGGAATTGCCATTAGAGGCAGCCGTCAATTCGCGCAAAGCTTCCAACTGATTCGATAAATCAGCCGGCGCTTGAGCGCGCATAACAAACAATGCCTCGGCGCGCGGGCCCATGGGGCGCACGCGTTCCAGCGAAGCGCGTTCGCCAAGGGGTTCTTCGCGCGCTTCGAGCACGACGTGCATGCAATTGCCATCGACACTCGTGGAACTGATGCCAGCGCGACGCGGACCGTTGACGCGATCCCGCACCCAATATTGAGGCGTAGCGGAAGTGGTCAGGTTCGTGGCACCCGTCAGTTCAGCAAGCGGTTGCTGGATTCCACGCAATGGCGGTAAAATTTCCTGATACAGCGCAAGGCAGGCTTTCACCACGGAAACCAAACCGGAAGCTGCGCCGGTGTGGCCGACATCCGCGGTGGCACTGCTCACGCGACAGGGAGCTTTGCGTTGTTCTGAAGCGAAAAATGATGAAAGAACGCGGGCTTCGTTGCGATCTTCTTCTAAATGACCGACGCCACTAGCATCGACATAACCTACCGTTGCGGGATCAATCTGAGCCTCTTGATACGCGCGTTCGAGAGATTGTTGGTAGCTTGCGGTAGAAATCGGAGTTGCGCCAATCGCACTGCCACTCGCGGAACCGATGCCACGAATCACGGCGTAGATGCGGTCACCATCGCGTTCAGCATCGGCGAGGCGTTTTAAAACCAAGGCCACAGCGCCTTCGCCGGGAACAGGTCCATCGGCGGACGTATCGAATGGACGAGCGGTGCCTTGACGTGAATAAGGACGGATGGCATCCGTGGCGAGCAAGGTGCGAAGGTCACCGGTTAAATCCACAGCACCCGCGAGCGCTTGATCGACTTCACCTTTTTGCAAGGCGCGCACGGCGATTTCGAGTGCGCGAGTGCCGGAACAATCTTCGCTGCAAACCGTGTGGCTCGGGCCGCCGAAATGAAATTCCTTGGCGATGCGGCTGGCGTTGATGCCAGCGAGTGCGCCCATCGTGCGATCGGCCGTTAGAGCCGGGCTGCTGCCTTCGGTGACTTGTTGCGCCCAGGTGGACTGGCCATTAGCTGCGGAGTTCGCCTCAAAATCATTTCTGCGTCCCAACGTGGCCCAACGGAAATGAAAGTCCGTCGTGCGCAAATCGAGCCCGAGTCCAATGAAGACGCCCGTACGCGTCGGGTCAATGAGCGGGAGTTGAGCGTCTTTGAGAGCGGCATTGGCGGCTTCCAACATCAGTGCTTGTTGCGGCAGCAACTCGGCGAGTTCACGCGGCGGAATACGGTAACGGTTTACCGGAATCGACAGATCATCGAGATAGTAACCGGGAAAGCTGCGTTGCTGTGCGGTGAGCTTCCGCAAATCCTCTGAGGGCAGGCCGCGCCAGTTTGCGCGCTCGGCAGGAAGTTCTTCTTTGCCACCGCCGAGGACGCGGGCCTGAAATTCACGCAAGGTGGACCAGCGGCCTACGTGAGCGGCAAGACCGACGACGGCAATCGGACTCGCCTTGGGAATGGGCACAGCGGGAGCAATTGGCGTAGACGGTTGGCCCAGCCATTCTTCAATTAAGATATGCGCGTTAATGCCGCCAAAACCGAAGCCATTGATCGCGGCGCGGCGCGGCGTATGCGTATCGCGGCGCGGCCACGGTTTGCTTTCCTGCAACACTTGAAAAGGACTATCGGCGAGCGGAATTTTTTCCGCCGGCTGACGGAAATTCGCAGTCGCTGGCAGGATGTTGTTTTTAAGCGCGAGCAGAATCTTGATCATGCTCGCACTGCCCGCGGCGGTCAGCAGATGGCCAATGTTCGCTTTGACGGCGCCAAGCACGCACTGGCCCGGATCGTAGGGAGCGCCGTGCCAGAGGTTCGAGAGACTTTCAAATTCCACGGCATCACCGACCGGTGTACCGGTGGCGTGACATTCGATCATGTCCACTTGATCGGGCGACCAGCCGGCCTGTTGATACGCTTGCTTCAACGCGCGCAACTGACCTTCGGAACTAGGCGATAAAAGATTTCCGTCGAGATCATTGGAAAGGCCGATACCACGAATGACGGCGTGGATTTGATCGCCAACGCGGAGCGCATCGGACAGGCGTTTCAAGACGAGCACGCCTGCGCCTTCACCGACAATCAAGCCACTGCCTGCGGCATCAAACGGAGCACAACGACCGGATTGAGCGAGAGCGCGCAGTTGGCTGAAGCCCATTTGCGTGTAAAGCGAATCGGGACGCGAGAGACCACCAGCCAACATCGCATCGGCGCGGCCCGCTTGCAGTTCGTCACAGGCGAGCTTGATGGCATAGAGAGACGAGGCGCACGCGGCATCCAAGGTGTAAACACCCCCACCGAGTCCCAACGCTTGCGCGAGCACACCGGCAGGCAGACCGGACACGTACCGATTCAGAGCGGTCTTCGCGAGTGACGGAGCGGCAATGGAGCGACCCAGTGTCTTTTGTTCCAGTAAAGGATTGAGCACCTGCTCGCACAACGCGGAGGAACCGGAAGTGGGCAGCGCAATATTTCCGAGAATTACTCCGATGCGGTTGCGATCAACCGTTTCATTGCGCGCGCTTTGAAAGGCGTTGCGACCCGCTTCCAGCAGCAGATGCACGGAAGGATCGAGCGAGTCGAGCAACGTTGGATCAAGTTGCAATCCGGCGCGATCCAACTGGAAATTTTCGATGAAGCAAGCGCGGTCGGTGTAAACGCGATCGGGCGCATTAACTTCGGTGCTTTGGATTTCGCGCGAGTCAAGAATCCAGCGGCCGGGCGGAACGGATTTACTAGTATCAATGCCGCGTTCGACAATGCGCCAAAATTCCTCCAGCGTGCGCGCCCCAGGAAAAACGCCGCCCATGCCGACGATAGCAATGGGTTCCTGAAGTTTATCGTCCCCCGGCACCGGAGGTAGTGCGGGCTTATTCTTCATGCTGCAAACGATTTTGCAGGAAGGCTTCACGCAGCCCCTTATCGATCACGCATTCGTAGCCTTCGGCCAGCGCGAGCAATTTTCCGTTGCGATCGAGGAAATGGAAATTAGCCGTCACAACCGAGGTCTCAGCAGATTCAATCTGAATGAGGACGCGCGTGCCGTTTTTCGGGAAGGTTGCAGCAAATTGGCGGAAGCGTTTAATCGCGCACGGTAACGAGGCCGCTTTGCGATGTTCCCAGCTCCAGAGAATCATCATCTGAAAACTGCTATCCAAGGCGAGCGGGTCGGCCATCCAGCCGGGGCGCAACGGATTCACAATCCATTGTTTCGGCGCGGGCGCACTCTTCACGAGCGCGGCCATGGCTTTTTCCGTGCAGGTTTCGATGAGTTCGATGCCCTGGAAATGCGGGCCGTGAAAAAGATGATTCTTACTGTAGAAACCCTGCTCACGACGGCCTTGCGTGTCCAAAACAGGCGCAACCCAATTCGCGGGCGCACCGGGCAATGTATCCACCAAAGCAATCTCCGCGCGGGCGTGCAGCACCTGGCGTTCACCGGAACGACTGGTTAATTGCACCGGAACCCAGAAAATACCATCGCGCATTTGTCCCGCTTCCGCCTGCACGCTGACCTGGAGCGAGCCCCTCGGTTCCAAAACGACTCCTTTGAGCACTTTGAAATTTTCCAAACCGTAAAAGGCCATGCCCGGATTGCCATGC
>JBEHZA010000005.1:0-31828 GCA_048497895.1 Verrucomicrobiota bacterium | reverse complement strand
CCTCTGGTTTCACCGTCCGCAGCACTTGATCATACAGGCCCACCACGCACACCAGTAGCGCCAGTCCCAACCGCGGACCTGTCCGCCAGGCCCGCGTCAGGACCGATAATCGCGCCACCAGAAAAAACCAGATCAGGCAGGAGATGAAAATGCTGTAGCGATTGCTGGCCCGGAACAGAGGCACACCGAGAAAGGCGATCAGACTATTCACACTGCCCGCTACGGCATAAACAAAAATCCAGCCGATCATGAAAATGTGCGCCGACGGAGGGCTGGGCTGGCGTTTCGCTAAACGCATGAACGCCTCCAGCCCCATCCAGATCAACCCCAGTATTCCCATGGCTCCCAGGTAAGGCGAAAAGATTTCCCCCGGCAGTTGCGTGGCATGACTATAAATTTCACCGATTTTGCCCAGCCAGCCCACGTGATGAGCCGGCGGCGGCATCAGCAACTCAATTGGCTTCAGAGAATAATATTCGGTATGCGAATATTGCCGGTAGATCGCTCCCGGATTTTGTCCCTCCGTGGCCATGCGTAAAAAAGTCCCGGTATTGACCAGCAGAAAACCGATTGCCACCGCTGTCAGGCAGCGCAGCACCATCACCAGATTTTCCCGGTGACGCGTGCTGAAGTATTGCACCAGGCCGGAGAGCAGCAGGAGCTGCACATACATATTCAAGTTGTACGGATTGCTGATCCCCTGGATGAACGCCACCCCGAGGCAGAACCAGTAAAAAAAGCTCTTCCGGCGCAAGGTCTGGCTGCGGGCAATCAGCCAGCAACTCAACAAACCCAGCGGCACCGTGTAACTGTAAATCAGCAGCAAATGCTCCAGCCCCCGGCAGATGCCATAATAGGAAAACGCGAATAAAACCGCCCCGCAAAAAGACCATTCCCAACGGTACCTCAGCAACCGGCAGCAAATGTAAAAACCAAGCGCCGCCGTCACATGGCCTAATACCACTGCAATATTGCTGGCCGCAAACAAACCCACGAACCGCGCCAGCACGCCCACGCTATACGTCAGCACCTTTTCATACATGGGATAGTCATCCCAATTCGCCTCGTAAGGCGCTCCCAGCCGGGTGATATTGTTGCGGCCCAACGGATGATAATCTCCTTCCGCCGCTGCCTGAATGAAGCCCAGAATCTGCCGGCCATCCCCTGCATACGCCATCGGGACATTCCAACTGGCGAGCGTCCAATAATCTTTGGCGCCACACCAAACCACAAACGTGAGTAGTGCCAGCATGGCCAGACGCTGAACTTCCTGCCATAAGGGAACCCCGAACAGCTTGCGCTGTGAAGCAGGTGCAGGGATTTGGCCAACTGTCACTTCAAATTCCATGAACTATCGGGTTGACGGGATAACCGAAACTCCTTCCGTATCAGTTTAAGCAAGTTTTAAAACCATCTTATACCGGTTCCAAGCTGCATGAGGAATACTGAATACGTCGCTGCGAGGCAATAGAATTTGGCTCACCCGGCCTATCCAATAGAGGGGAATAAAAAAGAAGCCGCGCTCACTTGACGGCGACCAGAGCGGGGTGACGAACTTCCAATTGTTCGTTGATGGCAGCCGGCAGACCGGCGCAAAGTCCATCCAGCAAAGTCTGGCAATCGCCTTCGTCCAATTTCAAGTCGCGTTCCGCTGCGTTTACGAAACCGCTTAAAGTCTGCCGCGCGTAATTGGAAAGCCCCTGCCGAAGGGGCAGGGAATAGACCGCCAGGGTCAATCCATAAACCAGCGTGTGCCAGCCATGCGCCTCACCGGCCTCCACGGCTTGCAAATAACGCTGCACCGGCCGGTAATCATGCAGCGGCCTTAAGCGCCGCAACCGGCTGAAACCAACCCGTTGACTGGCCAGGGCAATTTGTCCGGCTGGAATTTCCGTTTTTAACCGCAAATCCAATTCCATCAATTCACGCACCTCATGATGGCGCACATGCTGGTAGGCCCGTAAAATCGACGGCAGTTCAACCCGCAACAGCACCTCGTCATGATAACGATGCAGAAACCGGCTCAACCCGGCCAAATGGGTGATCGGCGCCATTTGCCAGCCGCTGGTAATAGCCGTTAATGCCGTGATCCCGTCCGGGGCGCCCAATTGCGCCATCAACGGATGGATATCTCCCGCTAATTCAGCGGGCAATTCCACGACTATTTGCGTTCGGTCCAGCATGCGCGTCAGCCCAAGCGAATCATGCGACCGCTCTTAGCCAACGTGCCCACGCTACCCCCAGTTGCCCGCTCGTGCCAACTCGAAAACACCAGCCCCGTCCGTTGTCGGTGATTTGTCACTCATTTGTGGCCTCGTCAAATCACATTCATTAGGCGGGATTCTAGTTTTCTTTTTCTTTTGTGTCTTGCGGGAATCGGCCATATATTTATCCTTTGTTGTTCCCCTCTCATGGGGTGGCCTCCAGGTCATCCCAATGAAGTGGATTTTATTGATACAGAAAGGTAAGAGCTATGAGTAGTCGCACCGATGTAATTGAATCAGATGCGGTCAATAAGCAGCCCACCACTGGCAGTTCGCAGCCCAAGTATCCGGGCGTTCGCGTCACCTGCAACGGAAACCAGTTGGTCACCCAGTATGTGGAAGTCCGCATCACGGATGGCGGCATCTTTTACCCGATTACTCCCTCTACCGAAGGTGGCGAAATTTACCAGCAATCCTATGCCCAGGGCGAATTGAATGTCTTTGGCCAGCAAAAGGTTGCCGTCGAATGCGAAGGCGAACACGCTGCTCAAGGCGGAGCCACAGCTTACTCCGTAGCGGGTCGGCGCGCCGTCAATTTCACCTCCGGCCAGGGCATCGTGTATGCCATGGAGCAATATTATCACGCTCCTGGCAAGTGCTCGACGATGGTGTTGGAAGTTGGCGCCCGGGCCTTGACCAAGCATGCGCTCAACGTGCATTGCGCTCACGACGATTTTTACGCCGCCCTCGATACCGGCTGGACCATGTTGATGGCCAAAGACGCCCAACAGGCCGCCGATCAGGCCATCATTCTCCGCAAAACCAACGAGCTGACCCTGAATCCGGGCATGAACATTCAGGACGGCATGCTCACTACCCACTCGGAGCGCACCTACCTGGCTCCCGAACCGGAATTGCTCCGTGAATTTCTCGGCGCTCCGTGGGACATGATTGATTCTCCCACACCCACTCAACGCGAACTCTTCGGCGCGAAACGCCGTCGTGTTCCGGAAATGATGGACCTGAAAAACCCGATTCTGCTCGGGCCGGTGCAAAATCAGGAACATCACATGAACGGGATCGTGGCTCGCCGCAATAATTTCAACGAACCGATTCTCGGTTTCCTCGAAGCTGCTTATGCGGAATTTGGCCGTCTCACCGGCCGTCATTACGGCTTCATCAGTGAATACAAAACCGAAGATGCAGACACCGTCTTTATCTCGCTCGGTTGCGCGGCCGAAAATATCGAAGCCGCTTGCGATTATCTGCGGGAACAACGTCTCGCCAAGGTCGGCTCCATTCACATCAATGTGATCCGCCCGTTCCCGGAAGCCGCGATCATCAACGCTCTGCGCGGCAAAAAGAACGTCATCATCATCGAACGCACCGATGAAGGCATGGCCGGTGATAATCCGCTCGCGCGCGACATTCGCGTGGCCCTTGGCAAAGCCCAGGAAGCCGCGAAATTCGGTGGCGCTCTGCCAGCCTTAACGCCGGAAGAAACGCCTCGTCTGTTCCGTGGCTCCTACGGCATCGGCTCCCGTGATTTCCGTCCGGAACATTCCCTCGGCGCTTACGAATACGCCATCGGCCAAACCCGCCGCAAAGACGGGAAGAGCGCGGCGGATGGTGAATCGTTCTTCGTGCTCGGTGTCGATCATCCTTACGCCGTCATTTCCAAAGACACGCCGTCGTTGCTGCCGGACAAGGCCATTGCCGTTCGCTTCCACTCTATCGGTGGCTGGGGCATGATCACCACCGGGAAGAACCTCGGCTCCATTATCGGTGAATTCGGCGATCTGATTTCCCATAGTAATCCGGTTTACGATGCCGATGGCCGCTTGAAGGAAAAACTCTTCGTGATGGCCAATCCGAAATACGGATCGGAAAAGAAGGGCGCACCCACAAATTACTATCTGACCGTCGCGCCCGAACGCATTCGCGTGAACTGCGAATTAAACCACGTGGACGTCGTGCTGTGCTGCGATCCGAAAGCGTTCACACACACCAATCCGCTGGAAGGTTTGAACAAAGGCGGTTCGCTCGTCTGGGAATCCAGCGACGCTCCGGAAGTCGCCTGGCAACGCATCCCCGCGCATCACCGCAAATTTGTGCGCGATAATAATATTCGCGTTTATATTCTGCCTGGCTTTGAAATCGCCCGCAAAGCGACTGAACGTGCGGAATTGCAACTGCGCATGCAGGGCAACTCGTTCCTCGGCGCGTTCTTCCGCGTCTCGCCCTTCTTGAAGCATACCGGTATTTCCGAAGAACTCTTCCACGAAACGGTCAAAGCCCAGTACGTGAAGAAATTCGGCCGCTTCGGCGATCACGTCGTGGCTTCCAACATGGAAGTCATGATTCAAGGCTTCACGCGCGTGACCGAAATCAAATACGGCCAACTGGAAGACCCGGATCGCTCCAGCATGCGCAATGCGCCGCTGCGTCCGTTGGGTGAACATCAGATTATTCCTACGGCGGGCTTTGGCCTGGGCGGTGGTTTCACCAGCATTCAAGCTCCCGCTGGTCAAAATGGCCGCGCGCCGTTCCAAACTCTCGCCAAGTTCGACAGCGAATTCCGCTGCGGCCTTGGCTATCACCAACCCGCTGGCGCGCTCGCCTCGGTCGGCATCATGGGTGCCGGCACAGGTGCAACCCAATCCAAGTACGTAGCCCGTCGTGAAACCCCGGTTTACATCGCGGAAAACTGCACCCAATGTATGGAGTGCATCACGGCCTGCCCGGACACCGCTCTGCCCAACATGGCGCAGGACATCGGCACCGTGCTCAAAACGGCGGCCATGAATTACGTCAGCGACGTGGAAGAACGCAAGAAGCTGGTCGCAGAATTGAAGGGCATCGAAGACCGTTCCCGGGCGCAAATGACGGCCGCGGTTCAGAAGCGTGAAAAAGTTCCGTTCAAGGACATCGTTCGCAATGAAGTAAACGCGCTGGCTAACTTATCTGAACAGGCCAAAACGCAGTTTACGACCATTATCGATACGCTGCCGCTCGCTTACAGCAACGTGCCCGCTATCTTCCGTTCGCTGGAACAGAAGACCGCTGGCGCTGGTGGTTTGTTCTCCATCTTCGTTTCCGATCTTTGCAAAGGCTGCGGCGAATGCGTGCAGGTTTGCGGCGATCACGACGCGCTCCGCATGACGCGGGAAACGGAAGATTTGAATGCGACGCTGACGACGGCCCATATTTTCTCGCGCCTGTTGCCCGATACGCCGCAGAAATTCCTCGGTCTCTTCAACGAACAGGATGCCGCTGGTTCCCGCGAAGCCGCTTTGCGCAATCACTTGATGGTGCGTCGTAACTACGAAGCGCTCGTCTCCGGTGACGGCGCCTGCGCCGGTTGCGGTGAGAAAAGCATCCTGCGCTCAGTCGCTTCCGTCACGGAAGCCTACATGCGTCCGCTCTATCACAAGAAAGCGGACCGGCTCCGCGCCAAAGCGGATCGTCTGGAAAAAGAAGGTCTCGCGAAGTTGCAAACGTTGAAAGAACGCGACGCAGCGCAATATCAATTGTTCCGCAAAACCGTCGCTCACGCCATTATGCTGCTCGGCGGCGAAGATGAAGAAGATACCAATAATCGTATCGCCGCTTACGAAGCCAAGCATGGCCCGATTACCGATGAACAAATCATCGGCGGATTGGTTGCCGTCATTCGTCAGGACGCGTTTAATCATCGCGATCTGCAATCGATTGATGGCCGCCGCGCCAACGGCATGTCGGTCATGATGATGGGGGCCAGCACCGGTTGTAACACCGTTTACGGCTCCACGCCGCCGTCGAATCCGCATCCGTATCCGTGGATGAACTCGCTCTTCCAGGACGGCTCGACGATTAGCTGGCTGCTGGCGGAATCGCTCATTATTAATCATTCCCGCCGCTCCGTTGTGCCAGAGCGCATTACCGACGCGCTGCTCGACAAGGCGAGTGTCGTTACCGAGGCGGATTATTTCACGCTCACTCATTTGGACGACGCGTTGATGACCGAACAGGAAATCCGCGAATTGCCGAAGATGTGGGTCATCGGTGGTGACGGTGCGCTCGGCGACATCGGTTTCCAGAACGTATCCAAAGTCATTCTGCAAAACCGTCCGAACGTGAAGATGCTCATGCTCGATACGCAGGTGTATTCCAACACGGGCGGTCAAAACTCCGACTCGTCCACGATGCTCGGCGGTTACGACATGAACCAGTTCGGCGTTGCTTCACAAGGCAAGTTGATTGAGAAGAAGAACGTCGCCGAAGCCTTCACCAGTGGCCACGGCTCGCCGTTTATTGCGCAGGTTTCCATGGCCAACGCCGCGAAGCTTTACAAAGCGATGCTCGACGGGCTCGAATACCGCGGCACCGCTTTCTTCCAGGCTTACACCACGTGCCAACCGGAACACGGCGTGGGTGACAATATGTCTGCCGATCAGGCCAAGCTGGTCCGTGACGCGCGCGGCATGCCGGAATTCGTCTTCAACCCGCGCAAGGGTGAAACCACGCAGGAAGCTTTCGATCTCAAGGGCAATCCGACCATTGATCGTGACTGGTGGCGCACGAAGTACAAAGACGGCTCGGAATACAACTTCACCGTGGGTCATTGGGCGATTACCGAAGGCCGCTTCCGCAAGCACGTCAAATCCATCACGGAAGACGATGCGAAGAAGCTCACGCTGCTGGATGACATCCTGTATTTCATCACGCAGGAAGACGTCATCTACCGCCGCGTGTTTGACACCAATCACCGCTCGTTCGTGCCGAACTTCAGCGTTTACATCAAAGCTGACGTGAACGGAAAAGTGAAATACTTTGCCGTCTCCCGTCAGATGGTGTTGTTCGCCGTGGAACGCCGCAAAGCCTGGCGCATGCTGCAAAGCAAAGCGGGCATCGTGAACAAGGATTACCTCGCGCAAAAGGCCTTCTTGAAGAAGCTTGATGCGAACGAAATCCCCCTGGCCGAAGCCCGCACCAAAACCACGGAACTGATCACCGCCGAACTGGCTGCGATCAAATAGTTCAGCCGCTCCAAGATTCTAACTCAGTCAATGCCCGGAACTCGTTTCCGGGCATTTTCTTTTTCAAAATTAAATCACGGATGGGGAAAAACTTAACAGGAGCAAACGGAGAGAACAGAGCATTTTCCCCTCTCCGTTTCCTCCGTTTGCTCCTGTTAAATTCATTTCCCCGGCGGCGCGGCTGCTTAACCTTTCTTTTTGAAAATGATGATGTGCTGGCGCGGCAGGGTCTCAATTGTTTCTACGAATTCCAAAGGTTGCACCGTCATCTCTTTCCGCACCTGAGCCAGCGACATTTTGTGCAGCAGTTTGATCGGCACTTCCGGATCTTCCATGCGATATTCCACAAAAGCGATCCGTCCACCCGGTTTCAAGGCCTTGCAAATATTCTCCATCATTTCGTATGGGTCCGAAAATTCGTGGTAAACATCCACCATGATGACGAGGTCCACTGAATTGGCTGGCAGCTTGGGATCGGTAATCGTGCCGAGAGAGCCTTTAACATTGGTCACGTTGCGCGCCTTCATATTGGCTGCAATCAGGTCCAGCATCTCCTGCTGAATCTCTACCGCATAGACCACCCCGTTGTCTCCGACTTTTTTCGCCATGCGCCAACTGACGTAACCGGTGCCCGCACCAATATCGGCCACAACATTGCCCGGTTTAAGGTTCAGAGCCTCAATCATCACGCTGGGCCGTTCTTCTTCCTCCCGGTTGGGCCGCTCCAACCAATCCGCTGCCTGATGCCCCATCACGTGCGCAATCTCCCGCCCCATATAAAATTTTCCAATGCCGTCGAACGAATGCTTTTCCCGGAATTCATAACGGGCGGAAGCTTCTTTATTTTTCGGAGCGGCTTCCTGCGCGGTCACGAGCGTGCTTCCGAGCAGGAATCCGGTTAAAAGCTGAAACCACGCACGACGAATGTGAGCGAATGGGGCTGGCATGGTCCAAGTTTAGGTGGAAATGCAACGCTCCGCAACAGTTGGAATTCCCGTCAAATTCAACTCGCCTGCGGAATGAGGTCTGCTACACTATAAACTAAGAATGAATCGTTTCAGGTCGTTGTTGTGCACGTGGTTCGTGGTCCTGGTTGTTTCGACCGGTTACCCGCAGTCCAAGTCTTCTACCGCTACTCGCTTCCAATTCCGGGAACCCGGATTGAAAGGATATTTAGTTGAAACTAATCAAGCCCGCAGCCTTTCCGGCTCCAACAGCGCTTGGCTAACCGCCTACCGTGATGATGGTTCCACTAATCGAATCGAACTCAGCAACCGTCTGCTCGTGCAGGTCAAGCCGGGGCAGGACCTCAGCCAATTGCTGGCTGGACGTCCTCTAACACTCGCGCGCACCCTCGCTCCAAACACCTTTATTTATCAAGCTCCTGATGCGTGGACTGCCGTTCAGCAGGCCCATGCCCTGGCCGCTTTGCCGGAAATCGAAGCCTGCCATCCAGTCAAGCGGGGTGGACGCATACTCCATAGTAATTACGCGCCCCTTCCCAATGATCCCTATTTTCCGCCTTCCACGAGTCTTACCGGCCAATGGCATCTGGAAAACCGGGACGCCAACGGTAAACCGCTGGGCGTGGACATCAATGCCCGTTCCGCCTGGGCCGTGACGCACGGTGAAGGCATTGTGGCCGCCATCGGTGACGAGGGCATTGAACTCAACCATCCCGACCTCGCGGATCGCGTGGCGGGTGCACCGCATTATAATTTCATTTCCGGCGTGGCAGACGGCAATCCGGTCGGTAACGCGAACATTCATGGCACTGCCGTGGCTGGATTAATCACGGCTCAAAGCGATAATGGCATTGGCATCGCTGGTCTGGCCTCCGGCACACAGTTGGCCAGTTGGGTGATTTTTGGCCTCAACGGCCAACAGGCCACCGACGAACAATTGATGGATATGTTTCAATACCAATCCAACGTCGTGAGCGTGCAGAATCACAGTTGGGGTTCCGGCGGCTTGACCCTGGAAGACGTTTCCATTCCGGAAAAAATCGGCATCTCCAATGCCGTTACCTATGGCCGCGCTGGGCTCGGTTCCGTCATCGTTCGCGCGGCTGGAAATTATCGCACGAGCCTTGCCAATGCGAATGGCGATGGTTACCTGACCGATCCGAACGTAATTCCCGTGGCTGCCGTGGGTGTTAACGGTCGCGCCGTTTACTACAGCAATCCGGGAGCAAACGTGCTGGTGTCCACTCCCGGAGGCGATGATAGCAGTGGGGCGCTTAGACTATTCACCACGGACCGTCAGGGAAGCCTGGGTTACAACCAGATTTCTTTCACGAACGATCTCGCCAGTTATGCGTTTGGCTCGCTCGGTTTCGTCGGTACTTCCGGCGCTGCTCCACAAGTCACCGGTATCGCCGCACTCATTTTGTCCGCCAACCCCAACCTGACCTATCGCGACGTGCAACAAATTCTTCTGCTGTCTTCGCGTCATTTTGATTTAACCGATCCCGATTTGAGCACGAACGGAGCGGGGCTGGTAGTCAGTCATAACGTCGGGTTCGGAGTGCCGGATGCCGGTTATGCTGTCCGCCTCGCCAAAATCTGGCCCAATCGTCCGCCACGCACGAGCGTCGATTATGTCTCATCCACCACGCAAGCCATTCCCATCAGAAGCACCTATTTACTCATTTCCACCAATACCGGCACCCGTTCCATTCAAGCGCTGTCCAGTGACCTCGGGCCGCGCTATGATAAGCCATCGCCCAGTCTCCCGCTCGTTTATGTTGGTCAAGCCACCAGCGCCATCAGCCAGGATTTGCACGGCAAAGTGGCGCTGATTCAACGCGGCGGCAATACCTTCTCGGATAAAATCCAATTCGCCGCGAATGCCGGCGCTACCTTCGCCGTGATCTTTGACAACAGCGGTACTAATGACTTTGTCATCATGGCCATGCCGGATAATTTTTCGCCCATCCCGGCAGTGTTCATCCGGCAGACTGACGGAGAAGCATTGCGCGATCATTACGTTGGTGATTCCTCCACACGCGCGAAAATCCAGCTCACCGCCGCCACCACTTCTTTCAATGTCACCGACACCATGATCTGTGAACACGTGTCCGTGAACGTCACTACGGATTGCACTAACCGGTCTGGACTGCGCCTCACGCTCATCTCACCTTCCGGCACTGTCAGTGTACTCCAATCCATCAACCAGGATCCCCATGCGGGCCCGGCTGGCTGGACCTACACCACCACACACCATTTTTACGAGAGCAGTTACGGCACCTGGACCGTCAATGCGAGTGAAGAAATCACGAACCACGTTGGCAACGTGAAGAAGCTCGATTTGAAAATCTATGGCGCCGCCATTACCGATACCGATCACGACGGTCTGGATGACAATTGGGAATTCGCTCACTTTGGCAACCTCAACTACGGCGCGAAGGATGATCCCGACGGCGACGGTTACTCCAATATGCAGGAGCAACTCCTTGGCACTGACCCGAATGTTGCCAATGCGCTGTTGAAACTCGATCTCTCCGGCTGGAACTCCAGTCTCACCCGCTTAAGCTGGCCGGGGCGCACCAATCGCACGTACGACGTCCTCCAAAGTTCGACCGTTAATGGCACATTTAATTTCCTGACCAACATTGCAGGCCATTTTCCAGAAACGGAATTCTTCACGCCCCAAACGAATTCTCCGCAGCAATTCTTCCAATTGCGTGAAGTCACGCCCGCGCCGTAAGCCCAGCCGAAACATAACCGAATTGAGCAAGGGCAATGTTCACCCCTTCATCGTGCCAATAAAAAACCCTCTCTTCGTGAGAAGAGAGGGTGATGGAAAAACAGTTGTGGCTGCTTATTTCTTGCCCGCGGTATAGCCACGCACGAAGCCGATGCACTGGGCCACATCAGTCACGGAGTTATCCCAGTTGTATTCGTATTCGATCGAGATATTGCCCTCGAAACCCTGCTTCTTCAGTTCGTCCAGAATCTGTCCGACCTTGCCCACGCCCGCGCCGTACGGCACATCAATATGTTTCACTCCGGTGACATTGCGGTCTTTCAAATGGCTGCTGATGATATGGCCCTTCAAAATCCGCAATGCTTCGATCGGGTCCACTTCTGAAGTCAGCCAGTGGCCGGTATCGGCGCAAGACCCAATGCGCGGGTCGCGATCTTTCACTACGGAGAGAATGTAATTCGGGTCCCACATCTTGTAGTTCGGATCATTCGGACGTTTCGGATGATCATGGAAACCCACCATGATGTCATACTCCTTAACCAGCTTTTCAAACGTATCAATGGAGTCCACGGATTCCGTCGTCACCGCGCGCAATCCCATCTTCTTCGCGAACTCGAAGATTTTACGGGCGCCCGCTTCATCTTTGGGAATGCCCACCACTCCGTAATTCACCGCCATGATGTGATGCTTGGCCAGCTTGTCTTTGACCTTCTGAATCACTTCCTCCGAAGCGTTGTGATCCCATTTGATGCCCGGTTCTTCCTTGCTCAGTTTCTGGCCCGGATAGAATTCGATGAGTTTACCACCCGCGGCTTCCGTCTTTTCAATGGCTTCAAACAAGGTGAAACGATTGAACGTATAGGCCTGACAGCCGATGGCGTAACCGCCAATCCGGTATTCATCCGGAATTTTGGTTTCCGCCAGGGCACTGACGGAAACAAGGGTCGCAAGCGCGAGGAGCGAGGATTGTAAGAATTTATTTGAGATTTTCATGCTGGTATTGAAAAGCTGACGCCCGGCTGACGCCCGCAATTCGATTATTGTGTGAGCACAGCATAAACAAACAGCCACGGAGGCAAAGTAAAAACGCACTGTCCATTCAGCCTGTCTTCACGGTCACGCATTAATGGAGCTTGGGAATTGCCAAACCAGCAGAAGCAGCTAAAATAGCCGCATTGGCAGCGCATTAATTGCGGTAATAAAATCTTAAGCCATCCGTAACCACACGAACTGGCAGTTTGATTCAAACAAAGCTCATGGCCACTACTACCAACTCCGTAACCAGTATCCCCGGCATTAATCTGGAGAAAATTCAGGAACAAGTCTCCGCCTTCGTGGTCGATAAGGGCTTCGATGTGCTCGGGGCAGTTATCATTCTGATCTTTGGCGGTCTGGCCGCCCGTTGGCTGGGGCGCATTGTGGAGCGCTGGCTGTCGGTGAAGGAAATCGATCTGCCCTTGCGTCATCTCATCGTAAAAATCATCCGCTTGCTGGTCTTCGGCATGGCGGTTCTGCTGTCCATGGAGAAATTTGGGGTTAAAACCGCGCCCTTAATCGCGGGGCTCAGCGTCGCAGGTGTCGGGGTTGGCCTCGCAATGCAGGGCATGTTGAGCAATCTCGTGGCCGGGTTGAACATCATTTTCACCAAACCATTCCGTGTCGGTGAATATATCGAACTCCTCGGAGTCAACGGACAGGTGGATAACGTGAAATTGTTCAGCACGGTTCTCGTGCATGCGGACCGTTCGCGGATTGTCATTCCGAACCGCAAAATCATTGGCGAGATTTTGCATAACTACGGCCAGATCCGGCAGCTCGATCTTTCGGTGGGCGTGGCGTATTCCTCCGATCTCAACGAAACCATCCGCACGGTGCAGGAAATCCTGCAAGCCAATCCTCGCGTACTAAAAGACCCGGCACCGGTTGTCGGTGTCAGCTTGCTCGCCGACTCTTCCATCAATATCGCCATCAAACCCTGGACTACCCTGGCTGATTACGGCAATGCGTCCGCCGAACTTAACAAAGCCATCGTCGAAAACTTCCGTCATCGCCGGATCGAAATCCCCTTCCCGCAACGCGAAGTCCGTCTGTTGAACAACGAACCCGCCGCCCGGGTTCAGGGTTAATGCCTCAAAAAAATAACCGGCGGAAGCGTGTGTGCTCCCGCCGGTTGTCATTAAGGTTTTAAAGGTTTCCGTGATGTTTATTTCTTAAACAGGTCCAGTGTCTTCGCCCCGTCCTGAAGCGCTTTGCCGGCTTTCTTCAATCCTGGCGCATATTGATCCGCCACGGAACTGAGCAACTGCTTTTGCGGTGCAGTCAACTGCGTATTGGCGCTTAGTTTTTGCAAGGCCGGCACCGCCGTCGCTGCGTTGCCTTCGCGCAAGGCCTTCACCACTTGCGCCACCTCGCTTTGCGAATTCGGCAGCGTTGCAAAATTCTTTTGCACCATAAACGCGGAAAATACATTTTTGGTGTCACTCACGAGCTTCAACTGCTCCGGCGTCAATTTGGCCGTGGCCAGTTTCTGATACGCTTCCAGCGCTGAAATATCTTTATTGCCCAACAGTGCCTGCACCGCTGTATCCAATTGCGCCTGCACCACTTTGTTCCCCGCAAGACTTTGTCCCAGGCTGCTCACGGAGGAGGCAAGATTGAGACTCAAGTCTTTGAACAGATCGTCGGATTTTAGTTGCCCGGTCGCCAGCAACTTTTGGCTTAAATCGCTGACCGTTGCGGCCGCGATCGCCTTCGTTGCGTTGACACCAGTTTGATTATTCCCTGTCTGTCCGTAAGCACTAACAACACCCACGGCCAACAGGCCACCCAGTAATGATTGCCATTTTCGGTTCATCGCCGCGAACCGTAGCGAACCCGCCGCTAAATGCAACTGGCAAGCAACTGGGAATTATCTCACACACGAACCTCCTCCAGCGCAGCCGCATTGCGCGGGGACAAAAAAGGCCCGGACTTTCGTCCGGGCCGGATTGATTCGTCAGTTTGATTTTACTTTCCGGCAGCCCAGGTGACGGCATTACGCAACATGGCTTTATATTCCGGCAGATCGTGTGCCCGCGCGTCATGTCCGAGCGAAATGCAAACAATCTTACCTTTTGGATATTTCACTACCCAGGTACTCGGAAACGTTTTACCCGTAAGCGGACTCGTCGCCGTGCAGAGCACTTCGATCGGCGTGCCCTTCTCATCCGGCGTGGAGTGATACAATTCATCCGTGATTTTGAATGAAGCTCCAATGCCCTTCATGATGGGACTGCCGGGATTGGTCACTTTCACTTCAAACTCACCCAACTTGTCGTGGCTGTGCGCGCCGCCACCAGCAAGGTCACGGTTGTATTCCGGCCAGTCATTGTAATTGTACCACAAGCCCGGATGCAGCAGGATCAGCCCTTTGCCCGCGTTCGCGAAATCCACTACGGCCTGACGAACCGCCGGAGTGTTGAAGTCCTTTTGATTCGTGCTAATCACGAGCACATCCACTTCTTTCAAGGCGTCCGGCACTTCCGCCGGTTTATCCGTGTAATTCACAGAAGCGAGGCCGCCGTCCTGCAAAGTCGCTGTGTCTGCCAGATTAAAGAAGCGGTTGAAATCATGCGAACTGCCGCCGCCGACCAGCAGGACGTGAATGCCCTTGCCCCAGGTAAACGTGCGCCTGGGCGCGGTCGTCGCATCGGTGGCGGTATTCGGTGACAGTGCAGCCGTCGGAGCGCCGGTGGCTTCCGTCAACTCCGCCGTGATGGCCACCGTCGTCGGCGCCACGCCGTTGCCGAAACTCTCCAGCACCAGCTTATCAATCACGCCGCGGCCCTTAAGTGATTTGGAATACCAGCGCAGTTGATTCTCCGTGACCACACCTTCCGTGAGCTTCGATCCCGGCACATCCACCACACGAATGTAATCCGCGAATTCTTCGCCGTTCTTCATGACGAGTTCCTCCTTCTGACCATCGGCATAAACCACGGTCACTTTCATGACTGGCATACCATCCTGATTAATCGGATGTCCCCAACCCGCCACGCCGCCGAGGAAATCAAGCTTCACGGCAGCAAAACCCACTTTGCATTCCACCTGTTGCGGAAGTTTTCCGGAGAAGGAAGTATTGGGGCCGCCTTTCAACACCACTAGATTCTTGCCGCTCGTGCTCTTGCTGGCGTCCACAATGTTAAACGGCACGCCATCGACCGAGGCCGGGCCGAATTTGCGGAATTTCAGCGTGTCCCGCACATTGTCTTCCGCCTGATAAATGCCCCGGCGCGAATCCGCCGTAAACGCGGTCGTCAAATCAAGGAAACGAAAACGCCCTTCGCTCGCGCACACAAACGCCAGCAGATCACGCAACGCTTCCGGCCCCAGCGCCTCGAAGCCTTCCGGCATGAGCGAACGTCCGGTATTGCGCAACGACTTGATCTCGGTGCGCTGCAATTCCTTTTCGCCCGTGGCGTTCTTGAGCACCACGCTCGCTTTGTTTTCCCGCACAATAATGCCGTCGTAGGATTCGCCATCCTTCGTCTCAATATTGTAAGCGATAAAACTCGGGTCCACTTCGCGATTCGGATCCAGCACCGAGACAATTAATCCGGCAGGCCCATGAGCGCCCATGCCCGTTAACACCGGCCCCACTTCATTGCCCAGCTTATCGAGCTTGTGGCAGGTGGCGCAGTTTTGGGTGAACAATTCTTTGCCCTTCGCCGCGTTGCCGGGTTGCGTAATCACGGGCAGGAACTTCGCGATCAGTTCATCTTTTTGCTTCGCTTCCGGCCCGCGCAATTCGTCGATCAATTGATTAGCGGCCTTTGCCACGTTGCTATCCGGATGCGTGCGCAGACGATAGAGATTGGCCGGGCCCAGCAAAGCCGGATTCACTTTGCCCGCCTTCAATGCTTCCAGCAGCGCGAGTGACCAATCGACCCGCTTTAACAATTGATTGAAAACACTCATTTGCAAATCAGCGCTGAGCGCGGGGAACGCTGCAATCAACTGCGTTCCCACGGCACGGTCACCCGTGGAACCGAGGGCTTCCACCACCCGTTGTTTCAAACCCGTCGAACCCGGCGTAGTCAGCACTTTCGAGACCGCCGGTAAAATATCCGCATTCATCTGACGAACACCCAGCAGGCTGATCGTTACCTGACCGCGTTGTTCATCGCTCAGGCTGGTGTCCGCCAGTTTACCGATCAATTGCTGCAAGAGCTTGCCGGTTTCCGCTGCCAGTTTGTGGCCTACATCCCAACGCCCCGCCAAAGGCAGAGCGGCGGCTGGTACGGTGGCATCGCTGGAAGCGAGCAGTTTTTGGAACGCGGCCTGCAACTCATCAGTCCAGGCAGGCGCATTTTCCGGTTTCAAATTCTGCGCGATGATTTGAAGCACACTCTGCTTTAACAGATCGGCTGTCGCCGGTTTTTTCGCCATCGCTTCCACCAGCGCTGCGGCGTCGGCTCCATTCTGTTTGGCGGCCACGTTCAGGGCCATCTGCGCCACCAGCGGCTTCAAGGCTTCCACCTGGCTGACGTCCATGGCAGCATCAATTATGTTCACCGGCGCATTCGCTGCGGTGCCGATCAAAGCCGATTCCAACCACGGATCTTTCAAATCGGGATAGACCGATACGAGTGCTTTCGCCGTGGCGGGAGTGATTTCAAAACTACCCAATGCTACCAGTGCTTCCAAACGCACCCTTGCATCCGGATCGTCAATGCGCTCCAACAGCGCCTGTTGCAATTTGTGTTCCGGACCGCGAATGGTCGTAGGCGGCAATTGCGCAATGTGAGCGGCATTTTTACGGATCGCCGGGTCGGCATCGCTCACGGCAGCGACGAGTTCATCCTGGCCGAGCTTGCCAATGTGATAGAGCGTCCACAAGGCATGCACCCGCGCATAGGCCGGAACATTCTTCGCCGTCACCAAAGTCATCAAGGCCGGAGCGGCATTCGCATAATCTCCCTGGGAGAGCAGCCGCTGCGCATTCATGCGCACGTGCATGTTCGGATGCTCCAGCGCCTTCACCAGTTCTGCCGCGGAAGCCTTGGCCAGATTAGGAATCTCCAGCTTGACCGCTTGCTTATGCTGCACGCGCCAGATGCGGCCAAAATAATGATCGCGATCCGGCCGCAAGGCGGCATTCGCCGGGCCATGGATGGTGCCGCGCGTGTCGTTATGTACGACGGCTTGATTGTAGAAATCCAGAATGTAAAGCGCGCCATCCGGGCCAATGCGTGTTTCGATGGGGCGGAACCACATATCTTTTCCGCCAATGAATTCCGGTTCGCGCGTTTTATGCGCATCATAGCTCACGCCCAGCGGTTCGACGACTTCATGGTGCACGATGTTAATCGTCGGTTCCGTGGTGAAGTAATTATAATTCCATTCTTTCGGCCATGCTCCGCCATCGTAAATCGCGCAGCCAGCCGCCGCGGTGAAATAGCCCACGAGATCAATCTGCACATAGGCCTGCTGCTCATAGCTCATGAGCGGAAAGGATTTGCGCGCATGAATAATGGGCTTGAAGCTGGTAACCCCACTGACCTTGCCCCGCGCCAGCGCATTTTCCGGCAGCACCACGTGATTGAGCAAATCGTTGCTCGTCGGTTGTGTATAGAAAATTTCTCCGTCCCAACCGAAATCGAGTCCCCACGTATTGCCGCCCTTGGAGGAAACCTGTTCAAAGGCGCTGCCATCCGGACGGAAGCGCACCACGCCGGAGCCATCGCGTCCGAAGTGTTTGGAACCATCCGGCGAAGTCACATCGCCGGTGCTGTAACCGTGCGTGGCATAAATCCACCCGTCAAAACCCCAGCGCAAATTGTTGATCACGGCGTGCGTGTCGCCAATGCCGAGGCCAGTGTAGAGTTTCTCCACTTTGTCCGCTTTGCCATCGCCATCCGTATCGCGAAGAAACAGGATGTCCGGCGCTTGCGAAACGATGACGCCGTCTTTGTAAAAGACGAAGCTCGTCACGAGTTCCAGACCTTCAAAGAAAATCGTCTTCTTGCGGAACCGGCCATTTTCATCCGGGTCCGAAAGAATGGAGATGCGATCAGTAGCGGGACGATCAAACTTGCCGGGCATCAGTGAACCGGAATCTTTCCAGATGCTGTCCGTGTTCTTTAACTCCGGACGCGCTTCCCGCCGGCCATTGGGATACTCTGGCGTTTCCGCCACCCACAAGCGGCCTTGCGGATCCCAATCCATATTGATCGCTTTATTGATCAACGGTTCGGCGGCAACGAGACTGATATTAAAATCCGGATGCAGTTCCAGCTTGGCTGCGGCTTGTTCCGGCGCCGTGGGACCGCCTTCAGGGTAACGCAACGAGGCCAGATCGGCTTGGGAGCATAACTCATCGACATTCGCGCGCTTGCCTGCCCACGCAATGCCACGCAGCAATACCGCGCGATAATTCGGCAGATTGAAGGTCGCGTAATTATGACCGGGAATAGAGACAAAAGCGCGGTGGTTATCTTTCTCATACGTCCACATCTGCGGCTGGACGTCATACACGGAAGGCTTGTTGCCTATGCGATTTTTTTCGCCCTTGGGAGTGTTCGGTGTATTTGGAGTGTAGGCTGCGGCCAGAATGTGCACTTCCGGCATCATGTTCAGTTCGTAATAAATTTCGTCCTTCAATTGGAAATTCGAAGCGCCTTCCGTGATCGCATGGTGTTTATCCATGTAATAGAAGGATTCCGGTCCTTCGAGCCACTTGGCTTTACCATTCTGCCACGCGCCACCAATCACGGTCTTGAACCAATCCGGATCATTCCCGACGACCGCGTCATGAATTGCCACGATGCCGCCGCCACGTTGCAGAAACTTCGTCAGATATGCCCGTTGCTCCGTCGAAATCGTGCCGGCATCGGCGGCAAAGAGCACCAGCACATCGGTGTTCTCCAATTGCGCGGCGGTCGGGAAATCCATCGCGCCATCGGCTTTGGCTCCCTGCTCATTCAACAGCTTGGTCCACTCAGCAAGAAAGCGGGGATGATCATGTTGATCCGGCCCGTGGGTTTTCACGCCCGCGCGAATAAAGACGCGCAATGGCGCAGCCTGCACGGTCACAGTCGCGAACAAGGCGAAGAGACTGAAAAGAAGAATCAGTTTCGATTTCATGGGATGGAGAGGTAATTATATCAGCCGGCGAATCAGAGGCTATTTCTTTCTGCGCGCCGCTTTGCCACTCGTTGCCCGTTTCACGGGAATGGTTTTGAATTTGCGCGTCAATTGCGTGAGCGAATCTTCGACGGCCAGCCGTTCCAGACTGGAAGCGCCGACAAAACCGACGCAATCCGTGTGCTCATTGATGTACGCGGCATCTTCCGGCGTGGCAATCGGACCACCATGCGAAAGGAAGATGATGTCTTTGCGAACCTGTTTGCCCGCGTCGATAATCGCTTGCGTGCGTTTCACGGCATCATCCAGCGTGCAAACCGCGCCCTTCACACCGATACTTCCACCCACGGTTGTCCCAACGTGAGCAATAATCGCATCCGCACCCGCCTGGGCCATCGCTTTGGCCTCATCGGGTGTGGCCACATAGACGACGGAAAATAAATCCATTTTACGTGCGAGTGCCACCATTTCAAATTCCTGCTTCACGCTCATGCCGGTTTCCTCCAGCACCTGGCGGAAATGACCGTCCACAATGCAATGAGTCGGGAAATTATTGACGCCGGAGAAGCCCATATCCTTCACCTTAAGCAACCAGTGCCACATGCGGCGGCGCGGGTCCGTGGCGTGCACGCCGCAAATCACCGGAATTTCCTCCACCACCGGCAATACTTCGTGCTCGCCAATTTCCATCGCAATGGCATTGGCATCACCATAAGCCATCAAACCGCACGTGGAACCGCGCCCCGCCATGCGGAAGCGGCCGGAGTTATAAATAATGATCAAGTCTGCGCCGCCTTTTTCAATGAACTTGGCGCTAATACCGGTGCCGGCGCCTGCAGCAATAATGGGTTCGCCTTTTTTAAGCGTTGCGCGAAGACGATCTACCAATTATTTGCGCATGTAGGGATTTCCTTTTCCGGTCCAGGGGTTTGGCATAAGGCAAAAATCTATATCTGTTGGTTTGCTTGTAATGAATAGTTAAGTGATAGTTGCGTCAGTCTAGCCGCTGGAACCTTATTGACAATGCGCAGAACGCACGAAGACCTATCTGAAACCCACATTCTGGGAGCGAACACCCGGCAATTGGTCGTGCGGGCAGATACCGGTGATCCACGGGCATGGTTGCAAAGTGCGGCGCTTTGCCCGGCGCTGGCCCGGCACCAGATCGTCCATGTGGGTATTATGGAGGCAGCGGTTCCGTATCGGGCCGTGCGTACGCGCCAGAGCGGGACCTATCTGCTCGCCTGCTTTGGCGGGGAAGGGCGCATTCTCGTGGATGGCCGCTGGAAGGTCTGCAAAGCAGGCACGACCTGCCTGTTGCCCGCACACATGTTGCACGCTTTTCATGCCGTGTCGAAATCCTCCTGGCAATTCTGCTGGGTGCGTTACCAGCAACCCCCAGAGCAACAACCGGTCGTGGCTTCCGCTTCACCGGTATTGGCAAAATTCGATGCCATTCCTTTGCATGATGCCATTCTGGGGCTGTATCACGAATGCCATGGACGGGAAGGGGGCGCGGGCGCGATGCACCATTGGGTGGAGTTGATCCAACTTTACGTGTTGCGCTTCGCGCAACCGTGGCACATCGATGACCGGCTCTGGCATTTGTGGGATGATGTGATGAACGATCTGGGGAAAAATTGGAGTGTGGACAAGCTGGCAAAGCAATCTCACATCAGCGGGGAACATCTGCGCCGCTTGTGTCACCGGCAATTAGGCCGCAGCCCGATGCAGCATGTCACCTTCCTTCGCATGCGTCACGCCGCCGATCTGCTGGCGTCCACCGAAGACAAAATCGAAATCATCGCCGGAGCAGTGGGCTACAAGAATCCTTTCGTTTTTTCCAACACGTTCAAAAAATGGATCGGTTGGCGGCCCTCTGAACACCGGTTGCGCGGGATGGTGGGGGAGTAAAGTTAAGTGGCCCAGGTTTCGCTAACCAAACCGGGCACTCGCGAGAAATGACCGTTATTATTAGTGACCAAGATAGCGCCAAGTGCTCTGGCATGCGCGGCTATCAATAAATCCATTGCTCCAATTGGAACCCCTTGCACCTCCAGAATATGTCGAATTTCTCCATAATGCTCAGTACACGTGGTTGCGCTAAAATTATAAATGGTGAACGGTGTGAGCAACTTGCGGACAGAAATAATTTCGGTGTCGTAATCCGCGCTGTTACGTGCGCCATATTCAAGTTCTGCTACTGTAATCGCTGAGAGCCCGACTTGATCACCCTCCGCTTGTCGTTTTCGGCAACGGTCGAGAATGCGTTTTGCCAATAGCAGCCGTTGTCTCTGGCGCTCATTCCCACGCGTGCCAACTTTTAGCCCGCGCACCATATAAATGATGGTGTCTGTGTCGAGCAAACAGATCATTTTAAAACGACTCTTTTTTCGAGAGGAGGCTGAACTCGTTTCGTCATAAAATCCTCGGACAACTCCCTGCAACCTTCCACGAAGATTTCCCATGGATCACGCTCGACAACTGTAAAGCCTTCTGCGGTTCTCTTTAAGAACACCTCGTTAGTTTTCACTCGAAATTCCTTTGGCAGCCGAATCGCCTGACTTCTTCCATTTTTGAATACTTTAGCAGTAGTCATATCTATATTCGATATATACCATATGCTGCATACCAACGCAAAAACATTTATACGATTCTTACGTTTAATGCACTTTCCAACTATGCCAACATTTCCTTAATCACCTCGCCGCCGGTTTGGCTCAATTGCTTGTACCGGCCTTCGTGAAAGTAGGTCAGCTTGTTGTCGTTCAACCCGAGCAAATGCAGCACGGTGGTGTGGAGATTCTTGATCGGGTTTACTACTTCAACCGCCGCGCCGCCCAGTTCATCGGTAGCGCCAACTACGTGACCGGATTTCACCCCGCCGCCGGCAAACCAGATGTTCATGGCCTTGGCATTGTGATCGCGGCCAATCACTTCATCGCCACCACCGCGAATGCCGTTGTCCGGCGATCGGCCAAATTCACCACCCCAGATCAATAACGTGGTGTCAAGCAAGCCCAGCCGTTTTAAATCGGTGATGAGCGCGGTAATCGGTTTATCCACGGAACGAATGCGCGCCGAATGCGCGCGTTGAATGTAATCGTGCGAATCCCAGCCGCCTTCAAAAAGTTGTACGAATCTTACGCCATTTTGAATGAGTTTGCGCGCCAGCAAACAGCGTCGGCCCATGCTGTCGGTTTCCGGCTGGCCAATGCCGTACAGCTCCTTCGTCTGCGCGTCCTCTTTGCTGAGGTCAATGATGTCTGGCACCTGTGCCTGCATGCGAAAGGCCAATTCATACGCCTCCATGCGGGCGGCCAGATCACTGTTATGCGGATGTCGGGTGAGGTCCGCTTGATTCAGCTTCGCGAGCAAATCCAGATTCGCCCGTTGTTGTTCAGAGGTAACCCCAGCGGGCGGATTCAAATCGAGAATGGGCGCGCCTTCAGGTCGCAACGGTGTGCCTTGAAAATAGGCGGGCAGAAAACCGTTTGACCAGTTGGCCGAACCGCCTTGTGGAAAAGCGCCTTCCGGCAACACAACAAACGCGGGTAAATTCTGGTTGATCGTGCCCAGACCGTAGGTGGTCCAAGCGCCAATCGCGGGATCGCCACCGAAACGATTGCCCGTGTTCATGTGGTAACAGGCCGTGGGATGATCAATCGATTCCGCCTGGCAACCTTTATAGACACACAAATCATCCGCCACGCGGGCGAGATGTTCAAAGTGTTCACACATCCACAAGCCGGATTGGCCTGCTTGTTTAAACTGAAACGGGCTTTTGACGTAGTAACGCTTGCCGCTCGCCATGGCCGATGCGAATTTATCCTGGCGCGAGAATTCCTTCAGGTGCATCTCCGCGAGTTTCGGTTTGGGATCAAACGTATCGATGTGGCTTGGCCCGCCTTCCATGAACAAATAGATGCAGGCTTTGGCTTTAGCGGGGTGATGTTGCGGTTTAGGTGCCAGCGGTCCAGCGCCGACTTCGCTCGCGGCCGCTTCCAAATTCAACAGCGCATTGAAAGCCACTGTGCCGAGCGTCGCGCCCAGACCATACAGAAAATCACGGCGCGTATGGTGGGACCATTTGAAGCGGCTAAATCCCTGCGGGTTCATAATTTCATTCGGCGAAAGACCGGGAAAATGTTATACTGGATTCGATGACCGACTACGGCGCTTACCATCTGCGCGAGACCACTGGCACGACCGGTCTGGAAACGGCCGCCCGGGTTACCGTTGAGTGCCTGGCAGACCACGAGATTCCCCACCTGATTGTGGGCGGCTTCGCGGTGCAGGAGCTGGGGTATCCACGTGTCACAGTGGATGTTGATATTGTGGTGCCGGACGTTTTGGACGCTGTCGAGGCGCTCTCCGCCGACCTGAGCGGGCCATTCGTGCGCGAGCCGGGGGTTGAAGATACGCTGAAGCATCAAGCGACAGGCGTGCTGATTAATTTTTTGCCCGCAGGCAAGGTGCTGAAACTCGGATGCCATGTCCCCTTTCCGGATCCGACTCAGGTTTCGAATCGGCCGCAAATTGTCACCCTGGAAGAATTGATTTCCTTGAAGCTCGATAGCTGGGTGAATAGTCCCATTAAACGGTTGAAAGATAAAGCCGACGTGGTGGAGTTGATCATCCGCCGTCGATTGCCCCGTGACCTTAAAGTGCGGTTGGCGGTGCTTTCGTTGTACGAGGAAACGTGGGACGCGCTGCGCGCTGAGTCTTGAGCGGTTAGATTGCCGATTGCATGATGCAGACGACCTCAGCCCGCAGGGCTGCAATGTGAATAGCCGCAGGTGCAACCTGCGGGTAAGAGATGAAAAACGTAACGACCCCGGAGGGGTCGCACTATCACGCCAAATATTTTTCATCGAATTCAATTCCTGACGACACCAACAGTTCCCGATATTCTTCGAGAAATGATCGATTACGGTGATGGGTTTCCTGGTTTTTTATATATTCGATTAAGACGTTCTTTTCTTTGATCGACGCGGTAAAAGCTCCGTAGCCTTCCTGCCAATGCGTGAAGCCATTGAACACCTTGTTTTCCTTAATCCATTTAGCACTGCCGGTTTTGATGTCCTTCACGAAATTGGCCAGACAAACCGTCGGATGCAGGCTGGTTAAGATGTGGAGATGATCTTCGACACCGCCAATGCGATAAAGGTGGCCCTGATTGTTTTTAATGATACCCCAAATATAACGAAATAAATCTTCTCTCCGGTCGGACGAAAGAACGCGTTGCCGATCTTTGGTAGAAAAGACGAGGTGAAACATGATTTGGGTATAGGTGGCCATATCAGTTTGGGGTACAACCCCTGCGGGGTTGGGTTCTTCTTCCATCGGATTCCGTAGGCTGGCGCCTACGGCTATTCGAGTTTGTCCCCTTCGGGGACGTGATGCGAGCGCGTTTAGTGGGCGTAGCCGGGTTTGAGTGATAACGGAAAAAGTCGAGACCAGGCCGTATAACTCGACTATTAAATCGATTCTTGAATTGGCTTTTACCGCACATATAAAAATTCGTTCGAGTTTAACAGGACCAGACACAGTTCGGCCAGGCCGCGGGTTTTGGCCTCTACGTCCCAGGGCATCAGGTCGCGTTGATAATGCTTCAGGCCGTCCAATTGTTCTTCCCATTGCACATCTTCGCCGGTCATTTCCTCGACCATGTGCCGCTTCACGCTCGTCGGCAAAGGGGTGGGAATCGGCGGATGCCCACGGTGGTATGTCGTCATTTTAGCGACGTGTGCGACGCAAGCTTTCAGTTCGTCTTTCGTGGGTGTGCGACCACTCGTTAAACGAAAGGCCAATTGAATTTGTTTTTCCAAGGCAGGCGTTTGCTTTTCCAACGCCGCCGCAAAAGCCAAAGCCCGATGGTTCACAAACTCGCTGTTGAAAAGCGCGAACACTTGCGGCGTAACCGTCGTTTCATCGCGACGCTCACAGGAAATCTCACTGCCGGGACGATTGAACACTTCCAGGATCGGGTCAGCCAGAGTCCGGTAGCGGAACGCGTAAATTGTGCGGCGATTCCGCTCCGCCGGGGTGGGGGAAGGCTGATAGGCCGGGGCGACCGAACCCATAATATGGCGCGGTTGAAACGCGACTTCCCAATTGATCTCTGGAAATACGCCGGGACCACCCGTTTGCGAATTCAGTTCACCCGTGACCGCTAACATGGCATCGCGAATTTCCTCAGCGGCCAGCCGATGTGAGGGATAGTAAGCCAGCAACTCATCTTTCACGTCCACGGGTTGAATCTTCTCCATCTGCGGATGCTCTCCCGCTTCCTGATACGTCGCAGAGGTCATGATCAACAAATGTAATTTCTTCAGCGACCAGCCTTGCTCAATGAACTGAGTCGCCAGCCAATCCAACAATTCCGGATGCGTGGGGCGTCCTCCCATTTTGCCAAAGTTATTCGGAGTCGCGACGAGTCCACGTCCGAAATGTTGTTGCCACACACGATTCACGATCACCCGCGCGGTCAGCGTATTGTTGGAACTCGCCACCCATTTGGCGAAACTAAGCCGCCTGCTTTCCGTGGTTTCTGGAATCACATAAGGTCTCGATGCAGCATCAATATCATTCCAGCCAATCATGGCACTGAGCACGCCCGGCTTGACTTCGTCGGCAGGAGTTTCCAAAGCGCCACCGGGCAGGATATGCAGCACCGGCACGGTGCCTTCGCGTTTCGCAGGCATGCCGTAGATGGGTTTGACCGAAGTATAATTGTTCGGCGGGCCGGAATAGACGGAGAAGGCATAAGGCTCGAACCGTTCCAATTCCCGCTCGAAATAGTCCTTCCGCTTCTGGCTCATTTTGCGAACGCTGAGTTCGTAGCGCGTCAGGCCAAATTCGCCTTTGTTCACCCGGCCTTCGCGCGGCAGATCCTCGAATTTCTCAAATCCTTTTTCTTTGAGATAAGCGGCTATCGCCTCCTGATTCTTTTGGTTCAGTTGAGCGAGAATACGTTTATCCTCATCCAACCGGCGTTGAATCGCTGCTTTTGCCTCACTGTCCGGCTGGATATTTTCGTACGTTTGAAAAGGCACTTTGCGTTCGAGGAACTGCGTGGGGGAAAAGACCGATTGAATACGGTAATAGTCCCGCGTCGGCACCGGATCAAACTTATGATCGTGACACCGCGCGCAACGCAAGCCCTGACCCAATAACGACACCCCGACATTTTGCGTAATGTCATCGAGATACTGCTGCCGGGTAACGGCGGCTACAGTCATGGCTGTATGTTCCCACGGTCCCATGCGCAGAAAGCCGACCGCAATCAGGTACTCCGGATTATTGGCATCCATTTCGTCACCAGCCAATTGCTCCATTACGAATTGGTCGTAAGGCTTATCCTGATTAAAACTACGAATGACATAATCCCGATAACGCCACACATTGGGCCGCTCGAAGTCGTTGGAGAAACCGCTGGTGTCCGCGTAGCGCACCACATCCAACCAATGGCGCGCCTGTTGCTCACCGTATTGCGGACTGGCCAACAGGCGTTGCACCAAATGCTCAAACGCGGCGGGTGATTTATCTTTTTGAAAGGCCTCAATCTCTGCCGGGGTGGGCGGCAAGCCGGTGAGATCAAAGGTGGCGCGACGAATTAAAGTGAGCTTATCGGCGGATGAAGCAGATGTCAGCCCTTTGTCCTGGAGCTTTTGCAGAATAAAAGCGTCGATCGGATTTTTTACTTTACCCGGATCAATTTTGAGACGGGGCACGGCGGGATGCTGGATCGGTTGATACGCCCATAAATCTTCCACCTTGTATTTCCGGTTGGTCCATTCGGGCGAACGTCCACCGCTCGTCTTCATCGTCACGCCCCCGGCATTGTCCCATTTGCTGGAACCAGCACTGGCAGGATTCACTTTCGACATATCGGGCCAAGGCGCACCAGCGGTAATCCACTGACGAATCCAGGTGACCTGTTCACTGCTGAGCTTGTCGTTCTCCTTGGGTGGCATTTCCAGGTCTTTGTCCACACGGGTAACGGCAAGGTAGAGCGGGCTTTTCTCAGGATTGCCCGAAACAATCGCCGGTTTGCCGCTTTCGCCGCCTTTCAGCAGCCCTTCCCGCGTTCGCAAATCGAAGTCACCTTTGATTTTCTTGAGATCATTGCCATGGCACGCGAGGCATTTCTCTTGCAACAGGGGATAGATTTTCGCGCGAAAGAGTCCTTCGGCGTCGGCCACGGAAAGGGCAGGGGGCAACTCAGCGTGAGCCAGCACCAGTGAATGCAGCACCGCAAAAATCGTGCTCCAAGATAACTGCCATAAGCGGGCGCGCTTCATGTCTCAGGTTGTCTGACCAGATCGGACCGGAATTGAGCCGTAGAATACATAGTCATAGTATATGGCCTTGACGGGTATCCGGGGCAGAATAGACCGTGCGATTCTTTCCGGCCAGCGGGAATTTAAGAGCCTGTCTGAAAATGTTATGGGGTCCTGTTTTCGAGGAAAAGGCTGACTGGCAAGACGCGACGAGGGAGCATATCCAAAGGGGATCTGTGACCGAGGAGCAACGCCGCCAGACGGCCTTTTCCTCGAAAACCCTCCGGGCGGCAGCGCTTTTGTTCGTGGTCTTCGTTGGCTCCGCCGTCACAGCCCACTGCGGGGATGCTCCGGCCTCGCCGCCTTGACCACAAACAAAATCCCTTGCCGCAGGACCCCATAACATTTTCAGACAGGCTCTAAGGGGTTAACCGGCAAAATTTTCAATTCGCTCCCTCCGATTCCTTCAGGTTACATTTAGGGCGCTTAATGAAAACGAGTTGGCGCGCCTTGAGCTTTTTTAAAGCGGATGCACCCCGGATTACCGTGGTGCTGCTGCTGCTGGTACTGGGCATTGTCGCCAACCTGCTGAAGCCCTGGCCGCTGGCGATTCTGGTCGATTCCGTGTTGGAAGCCAAAAAGCCCGTCCCCGACTGGCTGGGCACCACGGATAAAGCTCACCTGTTGCTGTTGCTCGCGGGATTGACTCTGCTGCTACATGCAGCTCAAGGGGTTATCTCCGCCGCGCAGAACTATCTGGCGATCGGCATCGGCCTACGTGGGCTGATGCGGGTGCGTAATCAGGTATTCTCCTGTTTGCAACGGTTGTCGCTGCGTTTTCATCAAGGCTCAAAGAGCGGTGACATTATTTACCGCGCTGCCTGGGACACCTATTCGTTCCAGACGTTGTTTCAGCAGGGGATGATTACTTCGGTAACCGCGTTTCTTTCACTGGTTCTGATGGTGGTCGTAATGTTGCGGGTGAACATGGCGCTGACGCTGGTCGCCCTGGCCGTAGTTCCCTTGCTGGTGTTGGCGATCCGCGTATTCGGCAAGCAAATGACGGAACGCGGGGCGGATGCACAGCAGGCGGACAGTCACGTCACTTCGCTGGTGCAGCAAAACATTGCGGCGCTGCCGCTCATTCAGAGTTACACGCGCGAGGATTTGGAGGAACAGGTGTTCACCGAGCAAACCGCCACTGCCCAAAAAAAGCGTCTGTCTCAACACGGCTGGGAATTGCTCTATTGGCTTTCGATCTCGGCGGTGTTTGCGGTTGGCACGGCGGCAATTGTCTGGCTGGGCGGAAATCAGGTGCTCGCGGGCAAGCTGACGGTGGGACAATTGTTCATTTTCCTGACTTATCTCGCGCAGCTTTACGAACCGCTCAATCAACTCTCCCACGTAGGCGCAACCGTTTCCACCGCCACCGCCGGAGCGCGACGGGTTTTTGAAATTCTGGACACGGAGGAAGAAGTCAAAGATGCGCCGAACGCCCGTCCGATTGTGCGGTCGCCAGGCACAGCGGCCACTGGCCAAACCGGTGGCACGCCGCCACCTTTAATCATCCAGGGTGCGATCAGTTTTGAAGGGGTGACCTTTCAGTATCAGAAAGAGCGCGATATTTTAGGCGCTATTACCTTCAACCTTGCTCCAGGTGAATCCGCCGCCATCATTGGCCCCAGTGGGGTGGGCAAAACGACCTTGCTCAATCTGCTCCCGCGCTTTTACGACCCGACGCAAGGAAGCATCCGGCTGGACGGGGTGGATTTGCGTGAAGTGCGCTTGAAGGATTTACGCGCGAATATTGCGGTCGTATTGCAGGAGCCGATTTTGTTACCGGCCACCATTGCCGAAAACATTGCGTACGGCAAACCGGGGGCAACGCGCGAGGAAATCGAAGCCGCGGCCCGCTCGGCCAATGCGGATGTCTTCATTCAGAAGCTGCCAAAGAAATATGATACGCATGTGGGCGATGGTGCAGCGCGCTTAAGCGTGGGGGAACGGCAACGGCTCAATCTGGCGCGGGCCTTTCTGAAGGACGCTCCGATTTTGTTATTGGACGAGCCGACCAGCGCGCTGGATGCCGAAAGCGAAGCGCTCGTGGTCGCGACCATCAAGAAACTTATGCAAGGGCGCACCACCCTCATGGTGGCCCATCGACTGAGCACAATTCGGGGTATGAATAAAATTATTGTACTCGAGGAAGGGTGGTTGACCGAGGTGGGTGGACACGCAGAATTAATCGGTAAACAGGGGTATTATACGCGGGTCGTCAGTGGCCAGGTGACGTTGGATTAGCCAGCCTGAAATTGCTCGCTCTTTCCGTAACTTATGGTAAGGTCGGCATGCTGTTTATTGCGTACCAATGAAGGCCTTTTTTAAAATCTTATTGGCTGCCGGACTGTTGCTGGCAGCAACCCCAATCCGGGCCACCCAATTCATTCCTCTCGGCATCGAAGAGATGTCCGCCAAGGCCCAACTGGTGGTGCAGGGCACGGTGCTGAGCAAAAGCTGCCAACGCGACAGTGAAGGACGCATTTACACGCGCGTGAATCTCCAGGTGGCTGAGGTGTGGAAAGGCTCACTGAGCACCAATCAATTAACTGTGGTGCAAGGGGGCGGCATTCTGGGAGAAGAAAAAGTGACGGTCACCGGCCAGGTGGAATACAACCTCGGCGAGGAAGTGGTAGCTTTCCTCGTGTTGAATGCAGCGGGCAACCCATTAACGCTGGGGCTGGCGCAGGGAAAATTTGAAGTGCTGACGGATACAGCCAGCGGCCAGAAATATGCGCGCAACCTGTTTCATGGCGGCACTGGAAAACCGGCCTCCACGGATAGCAACCGGGTTTTGCAGCAAACCCCTTCTCCCACCGCTCCTTTAAAAATCACGGACCTCAAGCAACGCGTTCAAGCGGTTTCCCAATGAAGCTTTTCTCAGTTTTGTTTGCCTCGCTCGTCGTATTGGCCATACCGGCACGGGCCTTTGTGCTCAAAATGGATGGCAGCGGGAACATTGCCCGCTGGGATTTGGTGACCCTGCCCAATACGGTGAACACCAATTCCGTCAATCCCACGACGAAAGCCATCCGTTACTACGTGTCGGCAGACGCTTACTCGACGACGAATACGGTGGCGGAACAAAACGCGGTGCGCGCCAGTTTTGATCAATGGCAGGCCGTTCCAGGAACGGCGATTAAATTTGAATATGCCGGCGTGGTGGCCGCCGGTGTGGGCATCAATACCAGTGACCATACAAATGTCGTTTACTGGACGAAAAACACCACCATCGTCAATGGGGGCAACGACGACATCAGCGGCGCGCTGGGGGTGACTTTCACTTCGACAATCCAAGCCAATAATACCATTTCGGAAGCGGACATTGTGCTGAACGGATACTACTACCAGTGGTTTACCGACTTGAACGATCCGACCTCCACGACCGGCAACGGCAAATTATTTGTCGAAGGCACGCTATTGCATGAGATCGGGCATTTGACGGGATTGAATCACTCACCAGTCGGCTCCGCCACCATGTTTGCGCGGGGAGACAGTGGACCAGATGCCACGCAGATCGGTTTGTCGCTGGATGAGATCAGCTCGGCCCGGTTTCTGTATCCGACGAACTCGCTGTTTCCGGCTTTCGGCGCAATACAGGGAACGGTGAAACGCACGAGTGACAGCAGCACCGTTTTTGGCGCTTCGGTAACCGCCATCAATGCAGCGGGAAATATCGTGGCCGGAACGATGAGCGATACCGATGGCACTTATCAATTACCCACCTTGCCGCCGGGCACATATCAAGTGCTGACGACGCCGTTGAATCCGAAGAACAGCAGCCGCTCACTGGTCGAAGGTCAGGATATCGACTCCAGTTATATCAATGCCATGACGGATTTTGCGCCGGCTACGAATTTGAACGTGACGGTAACAGCGAATGCGACCAACACGGTCAATGTCTCCGTGGCTACGGCTACGCAAAACTTTTTTATCACCGATATCAGACCTTTAACGACAAATGCTTCGCCGGATAGTTTTACCTTTAACACGGTCAATTCAGCGGCAGTGATCCGCCAGGGTCAAAGCAATTTCCTGGTGGGAGTTTGGGGACCTAAACTGCCGCCGAACAGTGCCACCCTGACGGTCACAGGTGATGGTTTGACGCTCGGCGCCACTACGTTTCAAACGATTGATTTCGGCAGCGGGATCGTGCTGAACTGCATGACCGTTCCGATCAACGTTGCCAGTAACGCCACGCCGGGGATTCGCAGTTTTATCGTCGTCAGCAATGCGGTGACCACGTATGCGAATGGATTCATCGAAGTATTGCCGAGCATTCCGGACAATAATTTCGATGGGTTGGACGATCGTTTTCAACGCAAGTATTTTCCCTTGTTCACTGCGGCTCAAGCGGGACCCTCAGCCGATCCGGACGGAGATCAATTCACCAATCAGCAGGAATACATCGCAGGCACTGACCCGACGAATG
>JBEHZA010000004.1:0-35335 GCA_048497895.1 Verrucomicrobiota bacterium | reverse complement strand
TGACTGGCGGGAATTGAAGCGGGCTGAAGCACGCGCTCCTATCCGAAACGGGCAGTTCCGAGTCGATTGAGCTCTGCAAACTTCTGCTGTAGCAACCGGCATTTACAACTTCCGCACGCGAATATTCCGCAGCCACACTTCCTGGCCATGATGCTGGAAATCGATGAACCCTTCGTCCTCCTGCATGAAGCGCGGCTTGTCCTTAAATTTGCTTTGCGCCACCAGTGATTTCAGTTCCGCGCTGCCCCATAGATAATCCACCACTTTCTCACCGTTGAGCCAGTGTTCCACGTGATTGCTCTTCATCACGATCTTCGCCTTATTCCATTCACCGACTGGCTTGAGCTTTTTCTTCTCGTTCGGCGGGATCAACGCATACAGCGCCCCGGCTGAGGTCTTCGGGTTTTTCCCATCGTGATGCTTTTCATCGTCGAGAATCTGCATCTCGGGACCGGTGAACCACGGTTGCTCGAATTGTTCGCTCACCCGATAGATCACGCCGCTGTTGCCGCCCGGTGATACTTTCCATTCCAGTTCCAGTTCAAAGTCCTGATACTTCTCCTTCGTCACCAAATCCGTGCCTTTGCCGGGCAGGGCATGCAGCGTGCCGTTTTCTACTTTCCACAATTCACCAGGGAAATCCTGCATCTTATAACCGCGCAAAGCCTCCGTGGATTTGCCGTCGAAAATCGTCTTCCACGGGCCTGCGCCTTTTCCGCAGGAACCATCCTTGCAGCAATCAGCGGTGTGGCAACCTGTCATGACCACGGCCGCAGCCGCCGTCAACAATGTGAGTTTGAGCGTCTTGAACATAAACGTTTCGATTTAATTGAGATTAATTTCCGGTTGCATCCTTCGGCAACGGCATCTTCTGCCCCTGCCGGATATATTGCCACAGCGCATTGATTTGTTTGGTGGCATCACCGTCGTAAATATCAGTCAATGGACTGTGACCATCGTTGAAATATACTGGCATTTTCGTTTGCGGGTCGATGCGCAACGGGTTCAAAATCCATCGGCGCAAATAGGCTGGCCGCAGCCGTTCGCCCGAGTAAGCGAAGTTGATGCCTGCGCTCTCGAAAACTTGCGTCGCGCCCAGTTCACGAATCGCATGACAGGCAATGCACGAGAAACCGCCATCCGTGCCGACCAGTTGACGTCCCACGTCCGCCGCCGCTTGATCAAACGCCGGATCTTCCGGACTGACGGGCGGATAGCCATGCTGCATCGCCAGACCTTTGGCCAGATATTCCGCGCGGCTCGGGAAGGCCGGCATGCGGCTTTCCAGCCACGTCCGCGGTTTGTAACTGATTTCACCGGCAATAAACGCCTTGCTCCATTCGGGCCGTAATTTGCCACCCAAAATCTGGAACGTCGGGAAACCTTCAAATTTTCCGTGGCATTCGGTGCAATTCAAACTACGAGCCTGCCGCGCGGCAAATTCCACCGGCACATGCTGCTGAAGCGAACCGCGATCCGTTGCACCAAACGCTTGCAACGCTGCCCGCTCAACTTCCGTGAAACCATACTGCGGAGCCTTCGAAGTATCGCCCGGGGTTGCCGCCAGACAACCGCCTTGCCATTTCGCCGGAGCCAGGTCAGCCAAGGGTGTAGCGGTGAATTTGTTTTCCAACTTGTTCCCGGACCCGGTCGCATGACAATTCAAACAGCCACTGGTTTGCACCAGTGTTTTGCCGTGCTCGATGATGGCGGCATCGCTGGAAGGAACCGTTGCGGCCGTATTCTCGGCGGCGGCGAGCAGGTAAGCCGCCAGCCGGCCCGCTTCATCCGCGGTCAATTTGAAACGCGGCATGCGAATCCACCGATAATGCGCATCAGGCTTTTGCAGAAAGGCCGCCAATTGGCCACCGGGAAATTTCTCGGCCACATGCTTGAGCGTAATTTTCGTCGGTTCGAGTTTGGTTGCTTCCGGCAAGTTGTGGCACGCCACACAATGCAACGTATCCGCCAGCTTCTTGCCACTGGCCACGGCATCGGCCGCTGCTGCGGGGGCTTTTTCTTCACCGGCTGATTTCAAGGAAGCAAGATAAGCGGCGATAGCTTCCGCATCGGCTTTCGCTGTCGCCCCGTGCAGCAGTTTCGGCATGTGCACTTTGGCCGTGCGTTGGGATTTGGGATCGAGAATCCATTTCGCCATCCAGGCCGCGCCGCGTCGTGAACCAATTTCTTCAAATCCCGGCGCATCCATGCTTATTTCCGGCATGGTTCGCTCCGTCACAAAGGTGATGTGACACTTGGCGCAACGATGTTCCACGAAAAGCTCACGGCCCAGGCGCAATTGATCGGGCTTTTGCAGCCCGGCATCATCCGCCGCATGCGTGAGCGAATTCAGTGGAATTGGTTCCGGCGCGATGTCCTGCGAAGCCCAAAGCAAGCGCAGAACCGCATCGCCTTGTTCAGGACTCGTGAATTGAATTTTGAGCGGGTTGGCGCCCTTATTCAGGCGAATCTTTTTGCTGGCTGCCGTCGTGCCGCCCGTGCCCGTCGCTTCCAGAATAACTTCACCGTTGATCTCCAGTTTCAACGCGCCGTTCAACTCCGCGCTGAACGTGTAGCTATCCCGTAAATCCACATTGATGCTCCCTTCCCAGGTCGCCGAGAATTTGCCGCTTTTCAGAAAAGGAGTCGCCGGTTGACCGGCAGGGACATAAAGCCACGCGTTTGGCGTCGTATCAACATCCGTGGCCGCGCCGCCTTCCGACAACGTGAACGTGACTTTCAAACCGGCATCGGTTTTGGCCTCTGCATCAACCCGCGTGGGGTTGTTCAATAGCGCCAAAGCTGTTAGCAATCCCAGACTGGACAAGAGGGAGGATTTGCGGTGAGAAAATCCACCGCGCCGGAATGTATTAACCCAGCGACGCGCGTTCATGATCGTAATAATTTACAGGTTAAGAGGCATCAAGGCACGGCATTAATCGTGTGCACAATGTCCTGTTTGATCGTTGTGCCATCTTTCGCGGTTATATTGAACTGAATCCATTGTTGCATGACCGGTTGGACATCAGCCAACTCCAAAGTCACTGTCTTGCCGTCTTCCGAGAGCTTTGCCGATTTTACTTCCACCGGTTCGCGCCCTGTCTTTTTGGGATCGGTCACATTAAATTCCGGCGAACCATAGTGTTCCGCGTGATCGTAGTTCCATCGCTTCACACTGTAGTTTTGCACATCAGCAGCATCCTTCGCATCCAACGGTTCGGTAAAGGTCAATTGCACACCGGTCTTCAGCACATGCAACGCGCTGACCGAATGATACGGCTTGCCGGTGAAGCGCACGCGGTCAAAGCCCGTGGCATTCGCCGCATCCGTCTGCCAGCCCTTCAGGCCGACGATGTAAAGCTGGCCATCCTTGGGATTGAAATGTCCACGCATCGCGGAGGAAGTGAACTGCACCGGAATCTGCACGACACCGCCTTGCATCTGGCCTTTCACTTCTTCCTTCAGCACGACATACAAACGGCATTTGCCATACGACAGATGCAGCATATCCCCAGCAAACGGCCCCCAATTATTGCTCGTTACCCACGCCTGACCACCACCGGAATTGTCGAACACCACCGGTCCGTTATGCGGCAGCCAGCAGAGGGGTTGCTTGAATTCCGGAATCGGTGACACGTGCGCGGTATCTTCCACGCCGTAGTAACCACCTTTTTTCACCCAGTTAATCGGCGTGCTCGGCACCCAGGTGCCTTCGTTATCGCTCGTTGTGACTTGACCCTCCGGGCTGATGCCAATGCCGTTGGGCGCGCGGAATCCCGTCGCATACACTTCGAATTTCTTGCCGTCTTTGGAAACCTTCAAGAGCGTGCCCGCATGAGCTGTGATATGGCCCCAGCCTTGATTATTGCCGTCATCCGCAAAGCCACGGCCACCACCCCGCACTGGACCGGCTTTCGCAAAGAAGAAATTACCGTCCTTGTCCGCTTGCAGATCGAACACAAATTCGTGGAAGCCGGTGGATGATGTAATGTCGTTATTAAAATTTTCGTAGTAATCCGCTTCGCCATCGCCGTTCAAATCGTAGTAACGCGTGATTTGATTGCGGCCCGAGGTGTAGATGACGTCATTCACAATTTTCAGGCCGAGTGTTTCGTAACCGCCGGATGCAAACCGCTTCCACGTCAGCTTCTCCAATTTATCGTCGATGCCGGAAACAATCCAAATATCCCCATCCCACGTGGACACTGCCGCACGTTTGCCGTCGGCGAAAAAGTCCATGCCACCGATGCGCACGCGGCGTTTCCACGGGTTTTCATCCGGCGTCGTGAGCTTGTCGGTAACATATGCGCCATCGGGCGTGGTACTGGCAGCCAATACGCCTTTCGTTTCTACCGCTTGCGGCCAGTGAGCTGCCCCACCTTTGGCAAATTCAATCATCTTCGGCGCGCCTTCGAGCAATGCCGCAAATTTACCTGCATCCGCTTTCGCCGTCTTCGCAATCACCACTTTGAAGGTCGAAGCTGCCGCGCCTTTCGGCAGTTGCAGGACAATGCGATTGTCCGCTGTTACCAGCTTGGCTCCCTTCGGCGCACCCACGACTCCGACCGTTGTTACATTGTCATTGGCTTCCAGCGTGGCGCTGTCACCGTTGACCGCACCCGTGGCTCCATTCACTTCACACACGAGCAGTGAGAGCGCTTCTTTCGTTTTCTCCGTCTTGAACGTGCGCACAAAACCAGTCGCGCCGTCTTTCGTCACACTTGAGGGATATTCGTAAATCTTCGTACCGTGAACTGTGTAGGAGAGCACCACTTCCATGCCCACCACATACAAACCATCCCAACGTCCCAACGAAGCTGAAATCGGCCCGTAAGGATCAGTGCGCGGATCTTTAAATCCATCTTTGCTGCTCACCCAACCCGGCAGTTGCGGCGTGCTGAATTGCTGTGGACCAGCAACGGACGGAAAACCGCCATGCGCACCGTCAAAGGCCACACCGCGCGTTGTAATATAGCCACCCGTCCAACCCGCGGACATCCGCAGCAGATCGGTGTCGAAACAGGCGAACGCCTCGTTGCCAAGAATGATGGCAATGCCCTTATTCGCGACATTATCGAAATGTTCTTTCCGATCGATCACCGGCTTGCCCTCTTTATTCAGGACGGGCTGACCGTTTTTCAGGCGGGGGATTTCCTGATATTTCACATCCGCGCCAATGCAGGCCGAGGTGAACGGAAAATCATCCTGCAACATCGAAGACTTGGTAGCCTTCCACGATTTTTTGACCGCGTTAGCCTCTTGAGCCTGACCCTGAGACAACAGACAAAAGCTTAACAGCGAAGCGAAGGTAAGTTTGGAAAAGGACATCATAGAATAAGACCGCACGCCAGCCTGACGGCGGACGGCAATAAAACTGGCTTTAAACGGCGACATGGGGGGTATTGTTTACCGGGTAAAGGGCACGGCGTCTAGCCCGCAATCACAGGACAGCGACCGGGGACGGTCGCTGTCCGAAAGGCTTGATGTTCGATCATTTCCCGTTGCTCTTTCCTGATATTTGGACTGACTGCCCGGGCGCAAATATCACGGTTCTAATTTAAATTCCCGCTCGCCGGAAGAATAAGCCACGATCGTGTCCGCGATCTCATTCCCCACGTTACGCGCCTGATGCGGCACTCCTGCTGGAATGACTAGTGTGTCGCCCGTCCGCAGCATAATCAGTTCAGCGCCTAGCGAATGCTCCAACGTGCCTTGCAGAACATAGAGCACTTCATCGCAATTCGGATGGCTATGCCGTTGATTGCTCGCGCCTGGGTTCAGCGTGACGCGGCCCAGCGTCAGACCGTTCAGATTGCCCAATTCTTTATTGGCCGTCCAACTGAGCGAACCCCATGGCTCGACCAGTTTATTCGCTTCAGCCGCTGCCCGCGATAGATAGGTTCCTTGCATAATCTCATTCCGTTCATGCCGGCCAGAAAACGACGCGCTGGAGAGGCCAATTATTCGTTAAATCTGCGAATAGGCTGTCGGCGCAATGACGCGGTTTGTGATATGGGAGACGATATTTTTGTCTGCATACTCCGGAATCGCTTTGAGCTTCAGCCATTCCGGATCGGCGCGAAAAACCGCCCAGTTCTTGTCCAGCATCGCCTTATCCTCAAACGTCAGCATATACGTCAGGTTCGGCATTTTGGCTCCAAGAATTGTTTCCCCAAAGAATACCGGGTGAAGGCCAACGCGCTGGAAGATTCCAATTTCCGCCGTGTTGAACATTTCGATTTTCTTTTGCCCGGCTTTCTCACTGTGACTTTCGTAGGTGCGGAGTTGAAAGATGCGGTTTTGATTCGCTGGCACCGTCATTTTCGGAAAGCCCGTAAACGCGCGCAACACAGAACTCTCCATTCGCACATAAACCGGATCACTGGCCGGCACGCTCAAATAATCCGCCCCTGCTTTTTGATATTCCACATCTTCAGGCAATTTAGCGGAGACCGCGGCTAATTGATCGAGTGACGCATACGGCGCGAGCACGTAAACCAGCAGCGCATCGTCCGTCGTCTCGGTGAACACACCCACCGGTTTTACTCCCAGCCGGTTAAGTGCCGGGAGATATGCTTTTTCCAGATAGGGGTCGAGGCGCGCCTGAGTGCCACTCTTCAGCGTGTAGGTGCGAAGTTCGTAATATTCCCGGCCGGATGGGCTAGGGGAATCAGCGGCAGCAGCAGATGAAATCATAGTGGAAGCACCAGCCAGTCCGGCGGCGGCAACGGAGTGTTTCAAAAAATCGCGGCGTTTCATAAGACGAGTGAAACTCATAATGTACAAATGAAATAACGGGTGCCACAGAAAACAAAAAACCCCGGCCGATGGCCGGGGTTTGCAAATGGTTAAGCCGAACGCTTACTTCATCTTGTCGAAGTTCTTTTGCAGGATTTCCCAATCCTTCATGCCCTTGGTCTTTTCCATGGCAGCAGCATTGATCTTCGCTTCGTTGGCGTTCTTCGTGGCCCGGTTGTTTTTGTAGAAGACACCGAAATAACCGGGGAATGGGTCCGAGGCCAGTTTGTAAGCGGCTACTTCATCGGTCACATCGTGGCTTTCCGGCACGGTCTTGAACGTGCCGCCTTTGCGCGGGTTCGAGGCATCAAATGCGCCTTCATAGAATTCCACGCATTCGCTCAGGCATTGGATAACGCTGAAACCATCGTGATCCATGGCGGCTTCCATCATCTGGAGCACATGGTTCGGGTTGGTATGCGTCGTGCGGGCCACAAACGTCGCGCCGGCCGAGATCAACTGTTTCATCGGGTTGATCGGCGTATCCATGGCGCCCCACGCGTCCGTCTTGCTTTTGAAACCGATGGGCGACGTCGGCGAGGTTTGTTTCTTCGTCAAGCCATAGACCCAGTTGTCCATGATGACGTAGGTCATCTTGATATTCTTGCGCGCCGTGTGATTCAGATGGTTGCCGCCGATGGAGAAGGCATCACCGTCACCGCCGAATACGAACACATGCAGGTCCGGACGGCTCAAAGAAACCCCGCTCGCGAAAGGCAGCGCGCGACCATGAATGAAATGCACGCCGTGCGCCTGCACGAAATACGGGAACCGGCTGGAGCAGCCAATGCCCGCAATGGTCGTGATCTTTTCATGCCACATCTTGCGCTTTTCGATCAGTTTGAAATACAGCGCGAGCACGGAGAAATCTCCGCAACCCGGACACCAGGTCGGGTGGTCGGCGGATACTTCCTTTTTGGTCAGGCCCTTGCGCTCGACATCGGGCGCAGGCACGGTCAAAGGAATGGTGTTGGCACCACGGGCAGAAGGTAACGTTGCGATCATATGCTCAGCTTTTCAGGCGTCTTTACGCCATTTCTTAAAAATTACAGTTTACGGAGGCCGGTGGTTACGTTGGCTTTCGCCCGTTCCAGAATGTCCTTCACTTTGAAGGTCAAGCCGTCCGATTTGTTAATGCCGCGAATCTTCGGATCGCAATAGCGCGCCCGGAGCAAACCGGCGAGTTGGCCGTAGCCGTAAAGGCCCTCGTCATTCATTTCGACCACGAACACGTGGTTGAAACCGGCAAAAATGTTTTCCAACCCATTCGGCAGCGGGTTGATGTATTTAATATGCAGCGCGGAAACGCTGTCGCCAGCGGCACGCGCGCGGTCCACCGCTTCGCGGATCGGACCTTGCGTGGAACCCCAGCCCACCAACAAGACATTGCCTTCCGGCGGTCCGTAAACCGTCGGCGTCGGCAAAGCGGCGGCGAGAGCCTGCAGCTTCTTGCGGCGTTTGGCCGTCATCTGCAAATGCAGTTTGGGCGAACCAGTCGGGTGACCGTATTCATCGTGTTCCAAACCGGTCGCAATCGGGTATTTGCCGCTCTCAATGCGCGTGCCGGGAGCCAAATGACGTGTGACGCCATCCGGCGCATTCAAATCATAGGGCTTGTGATCCGCCACCGTGCTCAAGTCAGGCGAAATGTCCTGGCAAATCTTTTCCAGGTTCGGCTCTTCGAACGCTTCGATGCGCGAGGCAATGGCTTGATCCGTTAAAATCACCACCGGCACGCTGTATTTGCGCGCGATGTTCACGGCTTCCATCGCGGTGTAGAAACAATCTTCCACATTCGCCGGAGCGAGGACGACCCGCGGGGAATCTCCGTGACCACCGAAGCAGGCGATGTTCAGGTCAGATTGTTCCACGTTCGTCGGCATGCCCGTGGAAGGGCCGCCGCGTTGCACGTCCACTACAACCAAGGGAATTTCTGCCATGACCGCCCAGCCCAGCGCTTCCGTTTTCAACGAGATGCCCGGACCGCTGGAACCGGTGACCGCCACGCGACCAGCGTAACTGGCGCCAATCGCCATGGAGATCGAAGCGATTTCATCTTCGCACTGTACGAATGTGCCGCCGTACTTGGGTAATTCGCGCCGCAACAATTCCATGATGTCAGACCAGGGCGTAATCGGATAACCGGCGCCAAAGCGCACACCCGCCGCGATCAAGCCGTAACCCAGCGCTTCGTTGCCGTTCGTGACTACCTGATGGCGATCCTTCTTCTGGCTATCGACGAATTTGTAGGTTTCCACCACGTTGCCGAGCGGATGGCTGTAGCCCGCGTGGAAAGCCGCCATGGCGTTGTTTAAAATACTGGTGTCTTTGCCACCGAAACGTTCGGTGATCAGACGTTCGAGCTTCGGCACATTCAGATCGAACATGCGCGCAATCAACCCGAGCGAATAAATATTCTTACCCTTGTCCTTGGCCGTACCGCCGATGGCTTCAACGGTCAGGCCCGTGATAGGAATGCCGACATGATGGTAAACGGATTCCAGTTCCGGCTTCGGCTGGACGTGGTCGGTGTCATACAACACAATGCCGCCCTTTTTCAGGGAGCCAATGTGGCCTTCGTAAGAATGCTGATAAAAGGCCAGCAACACGTCGGCTTCATCCCCGGCGCTTAATACTTCGCCGGAACCGATGCGGACTTGAAAGATGGAGGGACCGCCGGAAATGGTCGCGGGAATGGTCATGAAGGTCATGACTTCCTGCTCACTGCGACCAGCTAACCGCGCCAGAAAACCGCCGATTGCCTGAATACCATCCTGAGAATTGCCGGCAATGCGAATGACGGCTTCGGAGATTTGAGAGATTTTTGGGGTGCCACCAGCGGATGCTGTGGCCGTTGTCGACTCACTCATGTAATTGCCTAAAGTAAATATTCACCGCCGCTGCTGTTATTATTTAATCAAATACTATGGGCCAGCAAACGGCTGTAAGTTGTAGTGTCACACTAACATCAAGCCGTGGCGTGTCAAATGTTAAACATCTACTATATCTTGCTGCAAGTAAGCAAGTTACGTAAATTTAAACAAAATACGCAGACGTATGATAATCTTGCTATTAGTTTTTTGAATCCATCCGGCGGATTGGATTACTCATTTAGAAGGAAAAACCGGCCTGCTCCAGGTGAAATTCTATGCCCCGCGCCACGCCATGTCCGTAAGGCTGGCTGCTCACGTAGCCTTGTTGACCCATGACCTTCTCTTTTACCGAATCAATCGCATTCGCCGGCGCCACCAGGAAATGCGCATGATCGCGGGAAAGCATCGGTAAATCATTGAAATGATCACCCGCGGCCAGGATCTGGCTCACCGGAATATTGGAAAGCCGGGCAATCTCCGACAGGGCCGTGCCTTTGTTATACGCAGCGTGACTGAAGCGCGCGTAGATGTCATTCCGCACCACCGTTAAATTAGGCACCAGTTTGCAATACTCTTCCAAAAACGCCTGAATATCGTTGGCGTCCTCGTTGTCCTCGGCAATCAGGCAGAACGGAGAATAGGGGTCTTCGTAAACAGTCGCTTGAAAATGTGTATCCACCCACCCCACCAGCCGGTCAATGTCCCGCCGGACAATCGTAAACAATGCTTCCTGATCCGCCGCACAGCGTTGGTTCCAATCTTCCAGAGCTGTGTATTGATGGCCGTTATGAACGTGAATCTCGCGTTCCACCACGACAATGTAATCCGGCTTGATGGATAAACGGGCACGCCCCATCGTTTCCATCAGGCTCGACAAATCGCGGCCCGTGTTGATCACCCACTTGGCGCCGCCCGCTTGCAGACGCTCGATCACCAACTGCAACTCCCGGGGCACCGGCGGATTCTCAAACTCCGCAAACAGCGTTCCGTCAAAGTCGGTTGAAATCAATTGAATTGGCAGCTTCATGATAATTGGCCCCGGTAAAAATGGTTCACACCCGCCACTACCAACCGCAGACAACGTTGAGCGTTGCCGGTAGCTCCCACTATAAACCGTGTCGGCGCTTGCATCGAGCTAGAATCGTGCGCTAACTTGGATTGTCAAAAAGTTTAATGTCTGTGGAACAGGAAAAATTCGACGACGCCATGTTCGCCTTCAGCACCGGCGACTATGCGGCGGCCATTGCCGGATTTCAGCAAATCCTGGCGGAAGACCCCGAAAACTTTGACGCCCAACTCTCCCTCGGCATGGCTTATTATCGCCTCGGCGATTATCCCCGGGCCATTGCTGAAGGGCATAAAGCCGAAAAATTGCGGCCCAAAGAGCAACTCGTGCATACCAACCTCTCACTCTTCTACATGAAGAGCGGAGATAAAAAAACGGCGGAACATCACGGTCTGCAAGCGCGCATCGCCTCCTGGCGCGATAACATGGCGCCACCAGGAACTACTCCCGCTGCGGCAGGCGATCCGGAATTGGAACTGGCCAAACCCGCGCCGCAACCGATGAAATTGCCGGAAAAATTTCCTGACCAGCCGTGGAAGAAAAAGAAGCCGCTGGGCGGTGGGAACACTTCAGCGTCTTAAATCAGCCTGGATCGCGCGGCGTTTAGCGATGGGGTATGGGCGCACGGTCATGAATGCCGTTCGGATGGGAATAAAGGAATGAAAACGCGTCAATAGTCATCTCTGACCCCTTTACGGTCACGGTGGTGTATCAACTCCATGCTGCAAAAAGATTCGATTAACCTGTTTTGCAAGGCGCAAATTTTTGCCCCAAAAAACCAAGGGTGCGCTGAAGACAACCATCAAATGTCCGTCAGACACCGGATGCACAGCTACTTTTGCATTTCCAGATTTAACGATGCCGCGAGAAGGAGAGCGTTCCACAACGAAACCAGCCTTTTCAAGAGGCACCCACCAAGACTCAGCAAATTCCGATGAGCATTTGTAAATCGTCACGCCATTCATAAATTATTAAAATGGAAGGAAGGGAAGCCAGCCACGAACAAAGCCGTAAAGGGGGCAGAGATGATTATTGACGTGTTTTTCATTTCTTAACTGCGGCCCGCACCGCATTGGCAGCGGTCCGCCAATGGCCCATCACCAACCGCTGCGCAATCCACGCCTAGCTCATTGTCGTCTTGGCCCGCAAGCGGGACGCCATCCGCACCTTCCTTTTATCACCCTTCCGGTGACCGCTCAATTCCGTTTCCTTCCATTCGCACATCGCTACCAGGGTTTTAAGAAAAAGCTCCCGGTATTGATCACTCGTGAAAATCGCCCCTTCGCACTCCACTTGCAGCTTGCGTGGCATACCCAAAATCATTCCAAATTTACCAAAAAATACGTCCATAGTCATCTCTGACCCCTTTACTTTTTCACGATGGAGCTTCTTCATGCGGATTCCATCATTACCTGATTAGGGGAGTTTGATGGCCCGATAAAACTTGCGTGAATGATTGGTCGCCTCGGAATCTGAAAAATAGATAGCCCCAGCCACACTTTCAAAGCTCCCAACAGATGTCCAATTAACTAAGTTAGTGGATGAGTCCAGTCGATATGAGCCGGTCGTTGTTGCGGGCAATGAGAGTTCAAAATGGCGCTGACCTGTATTTTGAAATCCCCCTGATGGCTGGTTGGGCTTAATACCAATCCGAATGGGTGCCGAGGTTGTTGTTGCCCCTCGATTATCGTAGGCTCTGGCCGTATATCGGTGAAACCCTGCTACGAAGTTGTTTGCTGAGAAACCGTTAAATGGTGGCGAAGCAAGTGTTGCGACAAGTTTACTGCCGTCGTAGAGCTCAACCTTCGCGACCGTTCCATCGGGATCGGAAGTGCTTATTCCAATTGAGAAGGCGGCTGGAGAAATGTAAACCGTTCCATCTGCCGGGGAGGTGATCGTGATTAAAGGGAGCGCATTAGTGGCAGTGTAGGGGCCTCTGCGGTATGTCACGCCCGCAGGTGAACTATGTCGCCAAAGTGAGCGTGTGCCGGTGGGGCTCAGTTTGTCCGCGCTGAGTGCCTGAAAATAGAGTGATGCCCCACTGGTTGCTGAGGCGTCATAGTCGGTAAAAACGATGGCAGAATCATCCCCGTTAAAGGAGGCCCGGGCGACTTGACCTGTAGTGCTTGTGATGTAACCAATGCTACCGGTTTCCAAATCCGCCGTGTAGATCCAGGAATTTCCACCGATCTGCACCTCAAACACTAAATAACGACTGGATGTGCGGCTGAAAAATGGCTGCAGGCTTTGGTATTGAGAATTAGGAGGGATTAATGCCTTTATCTCAAGAGTTGTCATATCAAGGGTATATATTGACCAAGCAGTGAATATATTACCGTTCGGGTCAACTGAAATGGACTTAGCAGTGTAGGCTAACGTTTTTCCATCCGGAGAGAATGCCATCGCGCCAGCAGCAATAATGTTTGCAACCGGAGTGCTGTCGAACACGGGAGTCACCAAGTTCACAACCTGGGAAGTGCTATTTACAAGATCCAGCAGGATGATTTGATTGGTGGGAGAATCACCACTAAGGAGAACAAAAGCAGCGTGGTCTGCCAAAGGGGAAAATGTCATAGTGTAGACCAATCCATTCACATAGGTAATAGGGGTTCCACCTGTAGTATTTAACAACGCTAGAGAATTGTCCGAGGTCACGTAAGCAACCACACTGCCAGCACCAGTTACAGATGGCCGGGTTGCTTTGGCATTTAAGGCTATTCTGACGCCATTGGCTCCATCACCAAGCGCAGCTTCGTATCTTGCCAGCGAGTAATCAGAGATGCTGGAATCATAATAAACCCACATTGTAGAGTCTGGAGCGCTCACTGACGGCAGGTTTGTGGATGATTGAGAGACATTTACCGGAGCTGCAAATAGTTCAATGGCATCGAAACCTTCTGCAACTTTTAGGGCTTGTGCAGAGCCGACACCGAACAACTCTTCCGCAGAGGAAATAGCTCCAAGACGGGCGTCGATAAACTGAGATTGCGGAAGCAGCTTGGTTGTGAGGCAGCGATAAAATACCTTTTCTGCATTCATTGTGCCAAGATTGTTCGTCAAACCAGCAGCAATGAGGTAGTAAACGCGATTAAAGATACAGCTATTCTCATGAATGCCGCCTGCATCAAAGGTTGTCGAAATTAATTGGGACATTTTTCCAGGGTAAGGCAATCCTGGTGCGATGTTTAAGGCTGGAGGGTTACTCATGTTGCGAACGACTTGATTTAGTGCAGACCCCATCAACCAATCTGGCACCCCTCCTTTCGCGCGCGCTTCCACCATTTCTCCAAAAATGTCGGAGAACGATTCGTTCAACGCCCCAGATTGATCATGGTAGTCCAATATTCCTTTGGCACCGATGCTGAAGGTGACTCCGTGGGTCATTTCGTGGCCAATAACATCTAAAGACGCTGCGTAACGGTCAACGTCACCAAAATACATCTGTTTCGCGTCATTATTCCAAAAGGCGTTGGCCAAACCACCAATCCGCACAGTCGCCATCATATTACTTCCCTGATTGTTGTAGGAATTGCGGCCATACCGCTCTAAATAGTAGTCATAAACCTGGGAAAAATTGTAAGCTGCACTGACTCCATCCGGAACAACCCACGAGGTGGGTGAAGTGGAGGTTAAGAAATATCTTGGACCATTTTGAGCCACGGTCTGAGTCTCGGTAGCATCCTTTGCATCTACAATCAGGATGTATCCGGTGCCAACCACTGCGTTGTACATCGGTTTTGAAGTGTCCAGCAAATAGTAGGTAGAGCCTTCCAAATACAGATTGAGTGGACGAGTGATCCCCAGCAAATCAACACCCGAGCCTTGCACGTTGGCACACAGACACATATTTGCTGCCTCAAGTGTTTCTCCACTGCGAGCATCAATCACTATTTGCCACTGATGAGATAAATCCGTGGACAGTTCGGTTTTCCAACCCAACTTCGCAGATTTATCGAGTGGTGCGTATATGAGCAATTGCGGTTGTTTTAGGATTCCACTCGCTCCGTTCGGGACACTTGCTTTTGCTTTTGAAATTGCATCTTCAGCTGAAAGTAACGGCTCGATGGGGATATCACTTGGGGTTGGCACGGTAGTTGTGTGAATCAGATCAATTGCTCCAGTTGCATCGAGGTGAACGGCGAGCTCTCCGGGCCAGACTTCCAAATTACCGTATGATTGAGCGAAGCGAAGCACAGTGCCGCCGAGGGGCTCTACTTCCTGATGGGTGATGTGAAGCTCGTTCTCTGGTTTCGTCAGCAGGAAAATGTCGCTGTATTCTTTTACAAACGAAAGCGCGGCTAATTCTCGGCCGTTAGGCTTCGCAAGGAGACCAGGATTTGCCTCTGCAAGAGGCCAGCCTTTGAGTTGAACCGGGACATGCGATTCAGGACGTAGATAAGCCTGAAGCGTGCCTTTTGACTCACCTTGCAACTTTTGAAGCGGTTTCTGTTGTCGCGGTAGGGATTGGGAGGCTGTGTAAACCTTCTGGTGATCATTGGAATTATTAGCTGTCCGGAATTGCTTTGAAGCCTCTATCAGTGTTTTGATCGTGGAGTTCGTGACGTCATGAAATGATTGAGACTCTGCCTCTATCTTTGCCGTCGGTGTATTTGAGACGTTATAGCCCCTGATGTTGAAAGGCGGAAGATTATGTTTGGTTGCAACCACTTGCGGGGGGCATTCTTTGATGAACCAAAGGAGCGCAACTGCCAAGGCGACTACATAGCCAAAGCGGGAATGGTTACGTTTCATTTTCACGTGCTGTTGCCCGGTCTATTCGCGCGTCGAACAGGAAATGGTGACCGATCCTTTTACCTATCAATACCAACGATCTTGCACGCACTGTTAACAGAGGGATAATTACTGTCAAGGCTTCCCCAACCCAATCCTTCCACGCCAACCACACAGCGTTACAAGAACCACCTCGGCTGGAAATGAACAGGTAAACCAGTCAGAGATGACTATTGGTGTGTTTTATTGGATTTGAAAAGGGTAGCGCAAGTTGCGAGTGAAGTGCGAAGGGGCGGTTTGTCACGTAAGGGGGACGCAGGGATTGGCGGAAGGCGATTTTCTCGCCTAATTTACCACCGTGGGAAATACAAAATTCAATTTCTGTGGTTCTATCAAAAGAGTCGGTAGTGCGTGGTCAGTGGTCAGTAGCACGGCGAGTGAGGTTTCGGAGGCCTTTTGTTTTTTTGACATTTTAGTGAGTTGAGAGTGGTTGGTTGACACCGACGCTCCGTACGGAGCCCGCTCGTTGGCTCGGAGTTGAGAGTTGGGCTGGGGACACCGGACTGGAAAGTCCGGTGAACCGGCAGGTTGGAAAAGCCTGCCCTACGGGCGAGTGGTTCGGCGTATCGCCTGGATGGCTTAGGACGGTTGAGGGCGGAGTGCGGAAGGGGCTCGTGATTTTGACAGAATGAACAGAATGCACAAAATAGTGCCCCATCGTGGTGTAAGGGCTTGTCAGGCTTATTCAGGGATAATTAAGTGCGGAAGGGCCGACGGTGACGAAGTTCCGAATAACTAAATCCGAATGATAAAGCACGAACAGGTGCGAAGTTTTGCCGCGAAAGGGCGCAGAAAGCACAAAAAAGGGGATGGAGGCTGGCAAGAATTATGAGAAGGCGGTTAAAATTAACAGGAGCAAACCGAGAGAACAGAGAAGAAAAACTCTGTTCGCTTTGTTGCCTCCTGTTCATTGCCTGCCGATTTGTCCGGCATATTCCGGGCTATTCCGGGCTAACTTAAGAAATACGCATTCCAGGGAGGGCAAAGCTTACCGGCCATCAGACTGAACATCCCCATACTTAGCCCGCCTTCCCGTAACCGCAGGCCGGACAAGCTGGACAATTGACCAATCCTGGAATCTCGAACATCCTGAGTGAACGCTCTATACTATTCCGGGAGCGGCAATAAACTACATGAACAACTACGTAAACCTGGTGGAAGCAGTGAAGATTCCGACGGGCCGCGGCTTGACGGTGCGGGTGGGAAATCGCGAAATCGCGTTGTTCCAATTGGACGGACAGGTTTATGCCTTGAATGGGCAATGCCCGCATCGGGGTGGGCCCTTGGGTGAAGGTCTGACCGATCAAGGCCGCGTTTATTGCCCTTTGCACGGTTGGGAATTCGACATCAAGACGGGCGCGTGCGTAGATAATCCTGAACGGCCGGCGGCTTGTGTTACAGTACGGATCGTGGATGGCATGGTCCAAATGCAAATGGAACCATCATCCTCCTGAAGATTTAACAATTGACTGATATGAAAAGTGCTTACGAACTGGCCATGGAACGGCTGAATAAAGTCGCTCCCACGGTAAAATTGACGACGGAACAGAAAAAGGCGATTGCCGAGCTGGAATCCATTTACGCGGCGAAAATTGCGCAACGCGAATTATTTGTGAAAGAACAGATCACCAAAGAAATCGATAAAGGCGATGGCGAAGCCGTGGCGCAACTGGAGAAGCAGTTGGTCAGCGACCGCAAATCATTCCAGGCCGAACTCGAAGAGAAAAAAGAAAAGGTCCGCCAGCAGAAGGCGTGAGGTGGCGATTCCAGACGCAAAAAGTTTTGTCCGGGCGTTAAGTGACAAAATGATGAACTTGGAAACTTCCGCTTGTCAGAGTGAAAAGTGAGTTTTAGATTGGACCCGTGCTGAGAAGATCGCTGCTTGCCAGTGAATGCTCCATGAAAAGCCCGCGGGTGTGGTTGGCCACCAGGTGGAACCAGACGAACGGCCAAAACCCGGGCGAAATTTCCGTTCAAATTTTTCCCTCTTTCCTCTCCAGCCGGAAAGGCCTTCGACCATGATCGAACTGATTCAATTTCCCTGGAGTCCCTTTTGCATCGTGCAACGCCGGATTCTTGAGTTTTCCGGGGTGAAGTTCAAAATTGTCAACATTCCGAACACCGATCGCGCGCTCGTATGGAGGTTGACCCGGCAACGTTATTATCAAGTGCCCGTGATTAAGGATGGCCAGCAGGTCATCTTTGAAACGGAACCCGATTCACAGGTAATCGCAAAATATTTGGATGAAAAGCTGAAGTTGAATCTCTTTCCCACGCAATGGCGTGGCGTGCAAAATCTGATCTGGAATTATATCGAAAGCGAAATTGAAGATCGCGGTTTTAAGCTGACCGATATTTATTACGCCGAATTTCTGCCAATCAAAGAGCATATGGCCTTCATCCGGCATAAGGAGCGCAAGTTCGGCTCCGGCTGTCTCGATCAATGGCGGGCGCAGCAGAAAACCATGGTGAACGAATTGAAAGAAAAGCTTCTCGTCTTTGAGCAGATGTTGTTCACCCGCGAATACCTGCTGGATGAACAGCCGCGTTTCGTTGATTTTGAACTTTACGGAATCCTCAGTAACTACCTGTTCTCCGGCCATTACCGCTTACCGGCAGCCCATACCCGGCTGAAGTCCTGGTACGCGCGCATGGCTAAAATCAAGGCCTCTGACATACCTCGTGAAAAACTACATACTTGATACCAACGTACTCCTCCACGACCCCAACTCGCTCCTCAACTTCCAGGAAAACAACGTCCTCATCCCCATTGAGGTGATCGAAGAAATCGATCGCTTCAAGCGCGAGTCCAGTGAACTGGGCCAGCACGCGCGCTCCGTTTCCCGCATGCTCGACAGCCTCCGCGGCAAAGGCCGTTTGAGTGAAGGAGTCGCGCTGACGAACGGGGGGCACTTGAAGATTATTTTTCAGGCGAAGAACGGGAATGGCCACACCATCCTCGGCAGCAATACGGTGGATACCCGGATTGTCTCGCAAGCGCTCGACATTCAAAAAGCCCATCCGGAAACGCCTACGATTCTGGTCAGCAAAGACATTAATTTGCGGATCAAGGCTGATGCCGCCGGCTTGGAAGCGGAAGATTACGAGACCGACCGGATTTTCCTGAAAGACCTGTACACCGGCATGATGGAGAAGACCATCACCGCCGCGCAAATGGCGCACTTCCGCTCCAATGAAGAATTCGATCTGGACCCGGCCGATAAGTTTTACCCGAGCGAATACTGCACGCTGATTGAAGAAGCGAACCCGAAACGCACCGCGCTCACCAAGGTCAATCCTGCGGGCAACAAGCTGGTGCCGATCATTGATTCCCGTGAAGGGGTGTGGGGCATCAAACCGCGCAATCGCGAACAGCATTTTGCCTTCGATGCGTTGCTGGATGACCGCGTGAAACTTGTCACTCTGATGGGCAAAGCCGGCACAGGCAAAACGCTGATGGCCATGGCGGCCGGTTTGAAGCGCACCGTGATGGACCGCGAATTCCGCCGGCTCATCGTGGCGCGCCCAACGATCTCCATGGGTAAAGAACTCGGTTTTCTACCCGGAACGCTGGAAGAGAAATTAGACCCCTGGATGCAGCCGATTCACGACGCGCTGGAATTGCTCAGTGACTTGAATATGGGCCATGAACACCGGCGCAGTGGTGATTTGATGCGTTCCGGTGCGGTGGCTGTCGAAGCCTTGAGTTACATTCGCGGACGCAGCATCGCCAATCAATTCATGATTATCGATGAAGCGCAAAACCTGACTCCGCTCGAAGTGAAAACGATTGTCACTCGCGTGGGTCAAGGCACCAAAATTGTGTTCACCGGTGACCCGTATCAAATTGATAATCCGTACGTGGATTCCTCTTCCAACGGGTTCAACTACATCATCAGCCGGTTCCGTCCGGAAGCGATTGCGGCGCACATTGAATTACAAAAGGGCGAACGCTCAGAACTGGCCGAGTTGGCCGCGAATATTCTTTAAGGAACAGGAATTGAACAGGAGAAAACAGAGGGAACGGAGAGAAAAGCTTCTGTTCACTTCGTTTGCTTCTGTTTAATTTAGGTCCGTGCATCCGTTATTTCAGAAGGCGACGGGGTTGACGGAGACGGTGATTGGTGCGGCAATTGAGGTGCATCGGGATAAAGGGCCGGGGCTGATCGAACCTATCTATGAATGGTGTCTGTTACGCGAGCTTGGTTTGCGTGGTTTAGCCTGCGTCAGCCAAAAACTGGTTATCATCGAATACAAAGGTGCCACACGCGAGGAGCCTTTGCGTTTCGATGTCCTGGTAGAAGGATGCCTGCTGGTGGAGGCCAAGGCGGTCGAGAAAATTCTCCCTATTCATAAGGCGCAGCTTTTAAGCTACATGAAGTTGCTGGATGTTCCGGTCGGATTATTGATTAATTTTCACGAACTGAAAGTCACCGACGGCGTAAACAGAATGATACTTCCAGGCGCAAACTCGTAGAATTTCGACGGCCGGATTTGAACAGGAGGAAACGGAGAGGGGGAAAATCTCTGTTCTCTCTGTTTCCTCCTGTTCAATTCTGATCTGCGGTTAAATTTCTTATTCGGCGCCATCGACGACGCGGCAGAAGGTGGGCGTGAGTTTACGGCCTGTGATTTGTTCGTATTCCCCGGCCATGAATTTCATGAAGGCATCCATTTGCGCCCACATGATCACATTCACTGTCGCTCCGCCGAGACCGTTGCCTGTGGCGCGCGCACCCAGACAGGCCGGATGATCGCGCGCCAAATGCACGAGCAAATCCTGCTCCGGCGAACTGGTGCGGTAAAAATCCCGCAGGCTTTCGTGGCTGAAGGTTAGATACTGGGCAAACTGCCCAAGATCATCCTCCCGCAAAGCCCGTTCCGCATACACGACCCGGTGATTCTCACCCACAATGTGATAAGCGCACTGATACTCCGGCTCCGTCAGCAGTTTTTTATTGGCCGAAAGATAACGCAATTCGACGGAGCGCAGCGATTTGGCGCGTAATTTTTTGGCGGCGGATTCACAGAGCTGCTTCAACTCCGCCCGGCGCACGCTCAAATCCGGTGGCACGCCGGAATCACACACGATAATCGCAATCTCACCAATCAACGGAAAGCGTTCAACCGTTTGATGCAACAGATCCGTTTGCACCACATGAAATTCTTTGCCCAGCAGCGAAGCCAATGGTCCCACTAAACCGGTTTGAATCCCTGCAAATTCAGACTGCGCCGCATGACACAACCGGGCGGTAAACAAGCGTTCCTTGTGGGATAATGGCGGCAAATCGCCTTTGCGATTGCGCTTGGGAGGCACGGTGCTGCCGCTTTCAGTAATCCGGTGCGGATAAAGCAAGCGAACCACTAACGCCGTCGCTGCCGCTAACGCTGCGTCATGGCCCATCTCTACTCCGGCCGGAATATTCGTGTGGAAGGCCGCGTTAAAACCGCCAAAGTAAACCCCACGCCGCCGCAAGCGATCCAATACCCCTTTAACCAGATCGGTCCACGGAGTCTCCGGGTTTCGTTTGAATTCGCTGATCCAGAATTTGTCGCGTTGCTCCGGAAATACCGAACTGGCGAGTTCAATTTTGCCATCTCCCCGAGGTGAGGCGGCGGCATAAACATACTTATCCACGGCTAGGGCCAGCACGAGGCCATGGTTGAACTCATCCTGATTGCCGAGCAATTCCAGATGGCCCGGCGCGCGCACTTCATAAGTCGGCGTGTAACCGAACGCCTTCTTGAACACCTGTTTGACCTCAACCGGGCGGCTCATCGGCGCGCAAAATAATTAAACCAGCGCATCCAGCTTTTTCGCGAGATCGAAATCCTTCTTCGTCAACCCGCGCTGATCGTGAGTGGTGAGTATCAGCGTTACCTTGTTCCACTGGATTTCGATATCCGGATGGTGATTGGCGGCTTCAGCGAGCGGGGCCAGCGCGTTGACAAATTTGATCGAACCCAGGAAGTCCGTGAATTCATACGTGCGCCGGATCGCCCGGGCATCCAAAGCCCATTGCGGCACGGTGGGGAGCGCTGCTTTAATCTGTTCCGCAGTTAATATTGCCATCCCTTACACTTGCCACAGGAAGCGGGTGGGGTCACGTCAAAAGGCGGCCTGAAGTTCAACCCATCAGAGCCAGCGCAATCCGGCCCATTCCCGGAACCGGTTTGCCTGAAATCCGTTCTCCTGGACAAATTTTAATCCGCCGGGCTTCGGAGTAGCTTGAATCGGGACCGGATTTAGTGCATGCTCTCCCATCATGGGATCAAAGTTGAAGAAGGCTAAGGTTGATTTCACCTTACAAGTGGGCCAATCATGGCGTTTGCCGACCGGCCGGATTGAAATCGTCCAGGTGGGTAAAACGCTGGTTCACTACAAATACTTCAAGGGCGAACAGACCCGCGGCGTGCACGTGGCGCTTAAGTCCATCACCGCCGTCATCCAACTGCTCCGGGAGCATGAAGCGAAGCTGATCTGACATTTTCCGTTCTTTACGGTGTCATGGCGCAACTATTACCGCGAACCGGCATCACGAAGCAGCAGTTTTTGCAGGGCGATTTGCTGTGTAGCAGTGGTGGCGTAGGGCAAAAGCTGGGAAATATTTTCCGAATCCTGGCCCTGGTTGGCGGCCTTGTAGGCGTTGCGTATAGCGTCCATATCGCCAGCAATTGCTGGATACAGAAAATCGGTCGAACCAAACCCATTGGGGCCGATCACCATACGGGAGTCGAACACATCGTCTACCGGTGCTTTCTGGGTAATAATCATCTTTCCGCCCATAACGACATTCTTGACCTCAGAAGCGGGAACAATTTCCCAACGCTGAAGAGTATCGTCACCAATCGGCAAATCGAAATAAGGCTGTAACAGGGTCAACCCGGCTGGGAACCGGCTACCATTTTCCTTCATATATTTTTGCAAAGCCACATTCAAATTGGAGGCGACTTTACTTTCGGCTGATACCCGCAACGTGCTTAACGCGCGGCGGAAATCCGCGTCCGAATCGAGCCGACGGCTTTTCACGGCGGCAAGCCAATCCTCTTCCTCCAGCAGTTTTAATTCCGGAATATTTGCCTCCGGAGTTTGGGCCAGCCGTTGTTTCAGCAACGCCACCCGGTTAAACCATGACTTAACCGCTTTTTGTGTGGGATCATTGATTTCGTTTCTCAACAAGGCGGTTTCGCCGCGGAGCTTGAGCAATTCTGCGACCTCACGGGGCGTTCGTTCCTTGTCTTCGCGCAGGAAAGCGAGTTGGCTGGCGGCTGCATCGCGTTCGCGGGTGAGTCGCTGGATTTGTTCGGCGAGCGACGCTTGTCGTTGTTCAAGTTGTTGCGCCCGGGCGCGCGCCGCGGAGGCCTGACTGGCTTCATAGACGCCCGTGCTGACGGCGGCGAGCAGGGTGGTTGTGAGCAGGGCTTTTTGCAGTGTGGTCATAGTAATAACTTTGAAAGCGGTGGCCGTGAGGGTAGTTCCGACCAGAGTGGTGGTTAAAACTGTGGCGGCCAATCCAACGGGCGCGGCTTGAACCGCGTTCGCCGAAAGGAGCACGGCCAGTCCTCCGGCGCCCACGGTAGCACCGCGCCGGGCGAAGAACTCGCGCAGGCGTTCAACGGCGCGATTGACCCGTTTTCGCGCCGTGTCTTCGGTCGTGCCGAAGGTTTCGCCGACTTCACGGAATGATTTATTTTCAAAGTAACGGAGCAGAATGGCCGTGCGGTCACTGGCGTCGAGCGCGTGCATGGCTTCGTCCAGAAGCGGCTCAATCTGCGTCCAGTCGGCAACAGTGGCGTTCATGGTGTTCAGTTCCTGAGCAAACTGTTCACGAAGCTGGCGGCGGGTTTCGCGGCGGATAACATCAATTGCGGTATGGCGGGTTACCTGATAAAGCCATGCTGGGAGAATTGTATCGGCCGCGAGATGGGATGCCTGGCGGGCCAGAGCAACGAAAACGGATTGGACAACTTCCTCCGCCAGTTGTGGGGAACGAACCTGACGAAGCGCAGCGGAATAAACGAGGTTGAGATGGCGGCGAACGATTTCGGCAAAGGCGTCCTCGGCGTGTTGCCGGGTATAACGCGCAAGCAATTCAAGATCAGTACCGCTCATTTCATAAGTATATCGCCACCAGAGCGAAAACCGGACTGAAAATAATTTGCAGAAGCTTGAAGAGAAACTGACTAAACGGATTTCCCTTCAATAACTGGACGGAATATGAAGATTCAAACAGCGGCCAGCATTACGCCAGCGCGAATAAATCGGCGCTGTTTACCCCCAGATTGCGCTCCAGGTATTCTACTAATTCATCTGCTAATGCAGGTTGGCAGCGGTAACCCACATACCCATCCGGACGGATCAGGTAGAGGCATTCCGAAGCGGCTCCGTAACGGTAATGCAGTTGGCATTCGGAATCCAGAATGACCGAGTTATGCCATTTCAATTCACGCGGCATCAGCGGTTCGGAAACCACAATATGGACGCGAATAAAATCACTGAACCGGTCTTCTATCGTTTTGGCAATCGCCGCCAGGTTCGCATAACCATCCGTCGTGTGGGCAAAGCCATCGAACAAGAGCAGATTATGGTGCGTGCCTTGCAGTAATTGATACAGCGGAATGCCGTAATGGCTCCGGTAAACATTGATCTCGCCATCGGGAGCACGGTCGCCGGCGTGAGGTCCGGCAGCAAAATCACGCCACTGTTGCAGCGACGGTTCCTCGCTGGCTTCATCGGAACCCAATCGGGCCCCGGCCAGATTGGAATGATGCTCGTCCACCAGCGGGCTGTTCCGGTAGTTCAGACCAATCATGGTCAGATCGCGGGTTAACCGGTTCTGCACCACTTCAAAATGGGAAATAAAGCGCGCGACCCGATTACGGATGGCCTGGGCCACGGGATGTTTCAACGTGGCGACCCGCAGGATCGTGTCACTGTCCGTCAGCAGGTTCTCCGCAATGCTGCGGCGCTCGATGTGGTAGCTGTCCAGAATTTCCTCCCGCGCCTGAGCGCGTTCCACCAGGCCCAGTTTCCAGCCCAGATTATAGGCATCCTGAATGCCGATATTCAGCCCCTGGCCATCAGCCGGATTCTGCACATGCGCCGCGTCGCCCAACAGGAAGATCCGTCCCACGCGATACTGCGTCGTCAGGCGGTGGTGAACAAAGTAACGGCCAATCCAGGCCGCTTCGCGCAAGAAAATCTCTTTGCCGGTATGAGCGCTCACCAAGGCCTGTAATTCCTCCAGCGTGGGCTGATCCGCAATCTGGTCTCTGGACACTTCCGTTTGATTGACCACGACGCGGAAAAGGCCGTTCGGCAGCGGAATCAATGAGGCCAGGCCATCGGCGGCGAAAAAGGTGTGCATGCCGTCCGTTGGCAACGGCGTGCTCAACCGCACATCCGCCAACAGGAAACAATGTTCCGTCTCACTGCCTTCAAAAGGCAGCCCCAGGCCATTGCGCACCACGCTGTGAATGCCGTCACACGCGAGCAACCATTTCGCGCGCACAATTTCTTCCCGGCCATTCGCATGCCGCAAATAAGCGGTCACCCGTTCGGCTTCCTGCTCGAAGCGATGCAACGCCACTCCCCGCTCGACTTCTCCGCCCAATCGCCCCAGCAGGCTATTCAACACCTGCGTCGTCTGGCGTTGGGGCAGGGAAAGTGCGTAAGGAAAACCGGAATCCAATTCATTGAAATTCACCCGCATCAGGCGTTGGCCTTCGGCGTAAATATTCGCTTCCTGAATCTTGAGTCCGTGCGAAACCAGTTCTCCGGCAATCCCAAGATTCTCAAATGTTTCAAGGGAGCGGGCGTGGAGCAGCACGCTTTTGGAATGTTCGCTCGGGGTCAGCGCTTTCTCGACGATCCGGAAAGTAATCCCGTGACGGGCGAGTTCGCAGGCCATGGTTAAACCGGTAGGTCCGGCACCCACGATCAAAGCCTGCACATCGGTAAAAGACGGTTCGAACATAAAATCAATCGGTTGACGTGAACTTCGTTCTTAGCGGGATAAAAGCATGGGATATGCCGGAAAAGAGGCGCCTGAGAACCATTAATAAGATTTAATGTTCGGTTCATGGTAACAGGAAAATTAATTTTTGTAACTTATTGCACCGCAATATCTCGCCTCAGAAGACTCTTTCCCCTGAGGTAGGGTAAGTCCCCATCGTTTGGCACCGTTAAAAACGAAAACGCCCAAAGTCCTAAGACTTTGGGCGTCGCAATTTTGCGGAAGTTTTCCGTGAATTACTTGTTCGGCTGCGGCGTGTAACGCAGGTAAGGCTTCACTTTGCGGGCGCCTTTCGGGAACAGCTTCGGAATATCATCATCCTTCACCGCGGTAACGATGATGCAGTCCTGGCCGTTTTCCCAGTTCGCCGGGGTGGCGACTTTGTAATTGGCCGTGAGTTGCAGCGAGTCGATAACGCGCAGAATTTCCGGGAAGTTACGGCCGGTAGAGGCCGGATAGGTCAGCGTCAACTTGATCTTCTTGTCCGGGCCGATGACGAACACCGAACGCACGGTGAACGTGGTGTCGGCATTCGGATGAATCATGTCATATAGCGTGGCGACCTTCCGCGTCGGGTCAGCGATGATCGGGAAATTCATCGAGGTCTGCTGCGTTTCATTAATGTCGTTAACCCAGCCCTTGTGGGATTCAATCGGGTCCACGCTGACAGCGATCACTTTGGCATTCCGTTTTTCAAACTCGTGCTTGAGTTTGGCCACCGCACCCAGCTCCGTGGTGCAAACCGGCGTGTAATCCGCCGGATGGGAAAACAATACGCCCCAGCCGCCGCCAAGCCATTGGTGAAAATCGATGTTTCCTTCCGTGGTATCCGCTGTGAAATTCGGTGCTTCGTCGCCTAAACGCAGTGCCATAGCTTTTCTTTCGGTTGATCGTTCGACCTTTAATCCGGTGGTTCGTTCCGAACTGAAGGGAATGAAAGAATACCTTCGTTCAAAAAAGATTCAAGGGGTAGTACTGAACAATTTTTAATAGAAAAGTCGGCTTGCCGCAGTAGCTGGGTGCGATTAAAAGTGGTGGACTAAAAAACCGGCTGGCGAGTATTGCAACCAGCGTGTTTGGGTTTTTCTCCTCCGCCGTGGAGGAGAAAATTAAAAAGAGGAGGTCAATGATCGTTCGTCCCAGTCATTCTTTCGCTCCCGAATGTTCATCTGCCCATCACTTTTAATCACACCCACAGTAGCTTAGGCTGCGTTGAAACCATTATTTTGCGATGATACCAGCCAAGATCTCCTGGGTCAGAGCAGGTATTAATTCAGGATTATTCGCCTGCTCCGTCGTAAAAATCACCAACACAAACTTAGCTCCGTCCGGCAATTCAATATAGGCCGCATCATGCCGCACCTGACTGGTCCAGCCCGCCTTGGACCAGAGTTTTGCGCCCTTCGGCAAGGCCGCCCCGATGAAGCCCGATTGGCTGTCGTTGGGATTGGCCGGAGTGCGCGACAACAGTTTTCGCATTTCTTCGCAGCGGAACGGGGAAACCGCCTTGCCAGTCATAATCTCCACCATCAACCGCGCTGTCGCGTCCGTGGTCAGTTGATTGCGTTTCGGCTCGAATAAAGCCATCGCCTGCGTTTCGCGGCCATAAGGCCCTTCATTCCAGGGCTTCTTATTGACGTTGATATTCGTGTAACCGAGCGAAGCGAAGTAACGGTTCACCGCATTGCGCTTCTCAAACCACGGTTTGATTTCCGCCGGTGGCAACTCCGGCCCGCTGGTCGTATCGGTCAAGGCATCCACCACCAGATGCGTCGCCTCGTTGTACGAGTAAACGATCATGTCGTGCAACGCGCGCCGCAGTTCCGGTGTGTCTTGAAGCTTGCGGTCTTCCAGCCAACGCTCCGCCGCCACCAGGTAGAATAGCTTCACCACACTGGCAGGATAAATCGCCACGTCGCCCCGATAACTGGCGGACACGGGATGCGACGCGTCAAGCAAATCGATGAGGGTGACGGCCAGTTGATTGGTAGTGATTTTCTTCGAAGCAAACTTTGCCAACACCGTCTGCACCGCGCGATCCACCACCGGCTGCCATGATCCGTTCGCCGTCTGCGGAGTTGCATTTTGCGCCGCGAGGTTCATCACACCCAGCAGCCATACCAGACTCAACACGAGAAAGGGAGGATGGAGTTGCTGACGCACGAGGTAGAAATACCCGGAATTGCCGCCCGGCTCAAATACTTATCTGAAGGGTGCGATTGAAAGTGGTGGGCGCAAAAACAGGTCGGCGTCGGCTGAAACCGCGACATCAGGTTTTTCTCCTCCGCCGTGGAGGAGAAAATTAAAAAGAGGAGGCCAATGATCGTTCCTCCCAGTCGTTCTTTTCGCTCCCATACGTTTAACTGCCCACCACTTTTACTCACACCCTATTTGAAGTTGGAATTTGACATACATAGCACGGCAATGTATATCTCAAAGCAGAACCTTATGCTCGCTAAAGAACTAGTCGCTGCTTCGACGGAACCGATGATCCTCTCACTACTTTCCAAAGGGGAGAGCTACGGCTATGCCTTGATCCAGGAGGTCAAGCGTCGCTCGGGGGATAAAATCGAGTGGACCGATGGGATGCTTTATCCCGTGCTGCACCGGATGGAAGAAAACGGCTGGATTAAATCGCGCTGGGTGGAGGTGGAAAACGGACGCAAACGCAAATATTACGCGATCAAGAAAGGCGGCCTGCAAGCGTTGCAGGAAAAGCGCGAGCAATGGATATTAATTAACGGAGTGCTGGGAGGTCTCTGGGAGGGGCAGCATGTTTAATCTCGAAAAATCAGTTGCAGATTGGCGGCAGCAGATGTCTGTGGATGGCATTGATGCTCCCGAAGTTTTGAATGAATTGGAAAATCACTTACGCGAAGCCACCGCACAGTTTGAAACGACGGGCGTCTCGGGCGAGGAAGCTTTTCGATTGGCAGTGGAGCAACTGGGCCAAAGCAGGGACCTGAAACGCGAGTTTAAAAAAATCGATCGGCGGAAAATCTCGACCATTGCATTTGGCCCGACGGTTTTAAATGTCTTTGCCCTTTGGTGCATTTTTCAAGGTGCCGGAATGCTGAGCCTCTCGTTCAGGTGGATTCACCATGGATTCTTCAAATGGCCCTTCCTTGATGGGACTTGGTTCTTCATTTTCATCCGCATTCTCATGCCAGTAGCGTATGTTCTGGTTGGGATCTGTATTTTACGCCGCTGGAATATCGGACGTCTTTGTGGCTTTGCCTTCTGTTCGTATCATCTGGCTCTTCAAATTTGGGGGCTGATCTTTCTCCAACACCAACCGCCACCTCTGCACCCCAATGCGACGATCCAATACCTTTCCTTCGGCATCCCCGTTTCGCATCAAATCTTTCTGACCGTTTATGCGGTCAACCTGGCCATCATGGCATGGGGTTGCTTCCTGCTGACGAAGAACTCTATTGAGAAGCAGTTTCGTCCGGCGCAATCGCGCGGATAAACCATTCATGAACACCTCATTCGATCTCGAACAAGCCATTACAAAATGGCGGCAGCAGATGACTGCGGACGGTATTAATGCTCCTGAAGTATTGAACGAATTGGAAAATCATCTTCGCGAAGAAATCGCCGAATTAATGCTTTCAGGGAAGGAGATGGAGGAAGCCTTCTCTCAGGCGGCCCGGCAACTGGGAGAAGGCCAGAGCCTTCAGCGCGAATTCACAAAAATTGACCGGCAACCCTGGTGGGCGATTGCTTGTGGACCAACGGCGCTTAAGGTTTTAGCGGTTTGGATCATTATCTCCGGTTTCAATGGGCTGTTCAATACGCGTCAGGTAATTTCCATTTCCCAGCGGCTTCAATACGCTCCACAGGTTGTGAAATTATTACTGATTTTTTTTACATTGTCTTTTCCGCTTCTTCGCATCGTTGCAGGAATTGGTTTGTACCGGCATTGGCGAGCCGCCCGACTCTATGCCTTTGCCTGTTGTGTCAATGAAGTAGTTTGGGTGGTCTATTGGCGAATCCGAGGCATATACTTTGGATTGCCCTTCAGATCGGCAAGCGATGGTTTTCAATACCACTTTCTGGGCGTGCCCGTTCCCTATTCGATTTCCCTGACGCTATCGTTCACTGGTTTGGCCATTATGGCGTGGGGTTGTGTTCTCCTAACGCGCGCGTCCGTCCGAAAGCAATTTCAGTTAGTTAACACCTGAGTGGAGACAACTATGAACAGCCCATTTGAACTCGAAAAGGCGCTGCTGAAATGGCGTGAAGAAATGCTGGCCGCTGGCATTAAAACGCCCGTGCCATTGGAGGAACTGGAGAGTCATTTGCGGGACGGCATGGAGCAATTGATTGCTTCGGGCATGAGCCCGCAATCGGCCTTTGAAACCACCGTCCAGGAAATGGGCAACGCAGCGGCGCTGAACCAGGAATTTGCCAAAACCAATCAACTCCAAGGAACTCCTATGTTTAACCATAACCGGATGTATTCCATCGTGCTGACCATGCTCACAGTGCTGGCCAGCATGACAACCTTCGGCCTCATGAACTGGCAGAAATCCGTCGGTGGACCCGTCGGGCATTTATCGTCGGAAGCCATCCCGTGGATGATCGCGGTGAATTTGTTTTATGCGCTCGCGATGGGCATCACGCTGTTCACCCGTCTCTATCGACCGGCCTCAGGACACCGTCTTACCCGATGGTTAAACTGGGCGCTGCTGCCGGCTTTGCCCAGTGGAACGGTATTGGGTCTTTACGGACTGTGGCTGCTTTATCGGGAGAAACCTCAACCGGTCCAGTAGCCCACGCTGAGAAGTTTACGGTTTCCCAAACATTTTTGGCAGCCACGTGGTTAATGGCGGGAAATAGGTGATGAGCAGCACACCGATGAAGAGCACGATAAGCATGGGCAGAACGGCGAGCGCGACTTCACTAACGGGCTTTTTAAAGCGATAAGAGGAGAGCAACAGGTTCAGTCCAATCGGCGGCGCGAGAAAACCGAGTTCCATGTTGGCGAGGAAGATGATGCCCAGATGCACGGGATCAATCCCCATGCGCATGCCAATGGGAACCAGCAGCGGCACCACCACCACAATGGCCGCGTAAATTTCGATCAACCCGCCAACAATGATCAGCACGATGTTCAGTCCCAGCAGGAACAGCCATTGGGAGTGCACGTTCGTCGCCGCCCAATCCGCGAGTTTATCCGGCACTTGCGCATCCACCAGATACGAAGTGAAACCAAGCGCCACGCCGAGAATCAAAAGCACGCCGCCGATCAGCATGCCGCATTCGGTCATCACACGCGGCACATCCTTAAAAATTTTGAGATCGCGATAAATCACCACTTGAATAAAGAAAGCGTAGAGCGCCGTGAGCGCTGCGGTTTCCACTGCCGTAGCGAAGCCGCCGAACAAGCCCACAAAGGCCACCACGGGCAGCATCAATTCCCACTTGGCCGACCATAAAGCGCGACCGAGTTCACGCGCATCAAAGGGCTGGCGTTTAGATTCATCTTTGGGCGCCTGCCAAATGCCGAGCGCCGCCGTTAACGCCAGCAACACAATCCCAGGAAGAATGCCGCCGAGGAACATTTGCTTAATGCTGACGGTTTGCTTCGCGATGATGGCGTAGAGAATCAAGGGCAAACACGGCGGAAAAAGCAGACCGAGTGAGCCAGCACTCGTGACCAGCCCAAGCGCATTTTTCTCTGAGTAATGAGCAGAAATCAGGATGGGCATCAATAAACCGCCCAGCGCCAAAATAGTAACGCCACTCGCGCCGGTAAACGTGGTAAAGAACGCGCACACCAAACAGGTAACAATGGCCGGACCACCGCGAAACTGGCCGACCAGCGCTTGAAACACCCGCAACAACCGGGTGGAAGCGCCGCCTTCCGCGAGAAAATACCCGGCGAGAGTAAACAGCGGCAATGTCGGCAGTGAGGCGTTCGTGACAAGTTGATAATGGCTGGTCGGCACAGCGGCAATCGGCTGGCTATCACCCCAAAATAAAATCAACGCAGCCCCACCGATCATGACGAATACCGGTGCACCTAAAAAGGTGGCTACAATCAGGGTTATAATACAGGGCCAAACCATTTTCTCCGGGCTTAAGGGCGGATGCAGCAGCGTCCACACGATAATCGCGCCGAGCAAAAAGGTAACCAACCGGCCCTTCCAATGATCGCTGGCATGATACAGGATACGCCAGGCAATCAGCCCAAAACAGATGGGCAGCGTGAGTAGAAAAACCCAACTGGGAATATGGTAAGCCAGCACTTCCGGGGATTTATACAGGTCCTGAAAGAAAATCCCGTTCGCCACACATAGAAAAACCGCCACGGCGAGCGCACACGCGCCACTGAAGAGAGCCGCCGCCGTTTTCCAGCGGCCTTTCAAAAGCATCGGCAAAGCTGACATCGCCAGCAACCGGTTCTCCCGCGCGGCCACTGCTCCCCCGAGCATACCGATTAACAAAGTGAAGTGCTGAACGAACTGCGAGGAACCTTCGATGCCCGTGTGCAGTGTCTTCCGCAAGACCGCTTCCAGCAGCGGCATCAACACCATGGCAGCCAACGGAATAACCACGAGCAGATTTTCTCCGCGTGACAAGGCCGTGAAAAAAGGATGCCGGGGCGCGTGCGGCGGAGCCACCATTTCGTGAAGAGAACTCATGAGGCAAAAGCAGGGGCAAATTCAACGGGGAACAATCCCATCGTCTTCCCGGTCCGGCGTGCGACGTCGTTGGTTTCAGGTGTTAGCACACCCTAGTTCACCGTGTCCGGGGCACTTCCTGCAAGGGTTTTTTAAAGTCCAACTGGCTCCCTAAATGACGAAACCCGCGCCAGCGCGGGTTTCGTTGCATTGAAGCGGAGCAGGATTCGCTCAGGTTTAGTCGTCCACTTTCACGGTCCACATGCCGCGTTGCACCGTAGTGCTATTCGTCGGCGTGGTTTTCTGCCAGTTCATGAATTCCACGTGCCCATCCACAAACAGGTAATTGTATTGGTCCCGTCCATGCAGATCATCGGATTTGAAACCGAACAAGTTCGCGTCACTGGCATCTGAATAGCCGACGTGCTGAGCGGGATAACTGATGGTGCTGCTGTGGAAGGCCAGCCCCTGAGTGCCGACGCTGAAAATCCGTTCTGTGAACATAATCGTCGTCGCCGGAGCATTGACGAGCGAAGTCCGGACCGAGGGCAGATTGCCGGTGATCTTGGTGGAATTGGAGGGCGGTCCGGCAAAAGGATCACTGGGCCAGCCGTTGGTATAACCGCCCGAAGTATCACCCCAATCAAACAATACTCCTACCCCCGTTTGCATGATCGAGGAATAGGGATAGTAAGCCGTGGTGTTATTGAAAAGTTTGGGCATGGAATAACTCTGCCGGGCGCTGGTGGTCGAGTAAGTGGCTTTGACTCGATCCGCCGGACAAATATAGAGCTTGATCGCCTTGGCCGTGGTGATGGTTCCGTCCATATCCGCCGCAGACCAGTTGCCACCCACGTAACCATTAAGCAGGTCATCCCAACTGATGGCCCCACTCTGGTAGCGAATCCCGGCGTACGGAATTTTTTCGTTATTATCCGTGGTATAGATCGCGGTGGCCACACCGATTTGTTTCAACTTATTGAGGCAGGAAATGGAATTGGCCTTCTGTTTCGCCTTGGCCAAAGCCGGCAATAACATGGCGGCCAAAATAGCAATGATTGCAATCACCACCAAAAGCTCGATCAGGGTGAAAGCAGACTGGAATGCGGGTGCGGACCGGCGATTTCGAGGAAAGTGTTTCATAAATGTGAGGGTTGATTGGAGGGGGTTCAATTATGGTTTCCTTGGGTGGCTATTTGGCGCTCTCCAGCCGGACTTCCCAACCGGGACCGTTCAGGACAAATTTCTTGCCCGGCGGAGGAGTGGGAGCTTCCTTGATTAATTTAGCGGCAATCAATGGTTCATAACTGGTCAGGGGGGCGCTGCTCAAGTGGGCGATGTGATACATTTGCAACGCCCAATTCAAGCGTTCAAGATCGGAAAGCCCCTTCGGAGAAGGCGCTTCATCTTCTCCCGCCGGAGCTGCTCCTGAGGTGCTTTGGGCTACAGGTGGAGGCGGCGCATCCGCTGGCTTGTCCAGGCTTTGGGCAACCGGAGCGCCAGCGGCATGGGCCTTGGGCGAACTCGGGACGACTGGAGAATCTTTTTCACCGCACCCCACCAAAGCCCAGGAGAGGGCAGCACACGTTAAAAGGAAGGGAATTTCTTTGGAGAATTTTTCCATGCGATTAAAACTTGTGATATTGAATGTTTTCAATCCTTGTCCCGATAAATACACCTGCTCGATGAATTTGTGCCGCCGACAAAAATCGGCTGCAATTCCAGCGAGTCTTTTTTTGGGTCTTTTACGACACCTTTCTTGATTGAGGAAGCTAAGCTGACAGGAATTAGTATTTAATCAATAGGCATTTTGGGTGATAAAATTATCCATGTATATTTATATAAAATGTTATATTAGCATTGATTATTTATATAATTATACGATTTCTTTACAAAAACCCGTCTGAAAATATGCAGGTGTTCTGCCCAAGAGGAACAGGCGGGCGGGCAAAGCGCGAAGAAAGATTACACCCTTAGTGAGTTTGCGAACGAGGAACAACGCTGTCTTAACTACAAACCCCATCTCCTACCGCAGAATTCCTCCATCTACTCAAACAGACTCCAGCAACGATTAACCACTCGTTAATCACTCGCCTGATTCAAACGCTGAATATCCATGCTGCTCAAGGTCAACTGCGTGGCGGCGATCAAATCCTGAAGTTGTTCCAAAGTGGTGGCGCTGGCAATCGGCGCGGTAATGGTGGGACGCGCCATGATCCACGCGAGCGCCACTTGCGCCGGATTCGCTCCCTGTTGCTCAGCCACTTTGTCCAGCGCCGCGAGAATGCGGAAGCCCCGCTCGGTAAAATATTTTTTCAACGCATATGCGCGCGGGCGATTCGCCACGGCCGCTTCGGAACGGTATTTGCCGGTCAGAAATCCACTGGCCAATGAAAAATAAGTGATGACCCCCAACCGCTTCTCCCGGCAAAGCGGCTCGAGCTTCGCCTCATAATCCGTGCGGTCATAGAGATTATAGAGCGGCTGCAAGGTCTGATAGGCCGGGAGCTTCAACCGTTCGCTGACCTGAAAGGCCTGCGCCAGCCGTTCGGCGTTATAATTGGAAGCGCCAATGGCGCGGACCTTGCCTTGCTGAATAAGTTCTGCGTACGCGCCCAGCGTTTCTTCCAGCGGTGTCTCCAGGTCATCGGTATGCGCCTGATAAAGATCGATGTAATCCGTTTGCAGGCGCCGGAGTGAATCCTCTACCGCTCGTATAAGGTAGGCTTTGGAAAGCCCCTTTTTATCCGGCGACATCTCCATGCCGGCTTTGGTGGCGAGAATAACTTGCGAACGCTTGCCCGTATGTTTGAACCAGCGGCCAATGATGGTTTCGGATTCGCCGCCTTGATGTCCGGGAGCCCACCGGGAATAGATATCCGCCGTATCTACCAGATTAAAACCCGCACCAGTGAATGCGTCGAGCAGCGTGAACGAAGTGGTTTCATCCACTGTCCAGCCGAAGATATTACCGCCGAAAGCGAGCGGAGCCACTTCCAGTCCGGAAGTTCCCAAAGTTCTTTTTTGCATGCGGCTTTATTCCTGTTTCAGGTCGGGTTAAGGCGTGAGTCCCCTTTCCGTAACCCGTGGATAACTTCCAGAAAAGCTAAACAACATCATGTTTGATGATATAGATGGACTTTTAGAGCAAAAGTTTGG
>JBEHZA010000003.1:0-36701 GCA_048497895.1 Verrucomicrobiota bacterium | reverse complement strand
GATCTACGAGTACGCGCTGCTGGATCGCACCGGCAAGACCGACATCGCGCAGTTGCGCGCGCTCCAGGAGAAGACCGAGCAGTATTGCGTGGTGATGCAGACGTTGAAGCAGGCGCCCGTCCTGGAGACCACCTGGCAGGTGGCACAGGAGCAGCCTGTTTCGTAGCGCTTGCTAAAAAGGAAACCTGCAAGCCCGGCTCATGCTGGGGGGACTTTATTTGGCCGGTGAACCGGTGTTCAAAGACGGCAGTGAGGCCGTGGCAACGTTGCGTCCGCTCAGTGACACTGGCGATGCAATGGCGCAATATTACCTGGGAGCCATCTACTATTACGGCAAAGGCGTCCCCAAAGATGTCCCCGCGGCGATGGAATGGTGGCGCAAAGCCGCTGGTCTGGGAAATAAAAATGCCATGCTCCTGCTGGCCGAAATTTATTTTAACGGTGACGGCGTCAAACAGAGCGATGTCGAAACCCGCAAATGGCTGCGCAGAGCGGCGGAATTAAACGAACCATCCGCGCAATACAATCTCGGCGCGCTCTACGGCGAAGGCCGGGGCGGCAAAGTGGATTTTCCGGAAGCGTACAAATGGTTCTCCCTGGCCGCAAACGCCCGGTTTGAGAATGCGGCCAAAGCCCGGGACGGGCTGGTGCCATTAATGAGTGAAGCTCAATTGGCCGAAGGCAAACGCCGCCTCATGGCCTTCACGCTGGGCGTTCCGCTCGCCGACACCGGAAGCGGTCGGAAACGTTTAACTGTGGCGTTGCTGCCTTTTGAAGACCAAACCGGTGACCCGGCGCAAAGTCACTGGCGTTATACGGTGCCGGGGTTATTGGGAGTATTGAGCGACGTCAAATCCCTCAAGATCCTGCCCGAAGCCGCCGCCAATTTTGGGCTGCGGCAGGTCAAAATTAAAACCGGCGAGGCCATCAACGCCGATCAGGCGCGAAAGATTGGGGAATTGATCGAGGCGCAACGCGTGGTGTCAGGTAACTTCCAATTCAAAACCGGCACCTGGATTTTAAAGGCGCAAATTCTGAACGTGGCCACCGGCGAAACTTTGCCGGAGATTAGCGCGACCAGCACCAATATCATTGCGGCGCGGGACGCGTTGAATCTGGAAATTCTCCAAGCATTTGGCAAAAAACCGACCGGCCCGGAACTCCGGAAAATGACGAAACGCTCCGGAGAATCACCAGTAGCGTTGGCCTGGATGAGCCGTGCCTATGCGACTTACGAGCAGAAAAGCAAATGGTCGGAAGGAGAAGCTTATATCCGGCAGGCCATCGCGCTCGAGCCCCGGTCGGCTTACTATCAGCTCGCCCTCGCGGCCAGCCTGGGCTCGCAAGGGAATCTGGAGCAGGCCGAGCAAGCCATCCGCCAGGCCATGAAATTGGACCGTGATAATGCCACCGCGCATTTGAATTTGGGGATCATTCAACTCATGCAGGGGAAACCCCGGGACGGCGAGACCGAAATCAAAGCCTCCTTGCATCTGGACGCCACTGAAGAAGAAAGCTTCGAGCGTCTGGGCGAGATTTACGGTAGCCAGGATAAATTGGAAGAAGCCTTGTTCCTCTATCACGAAGCAGAACGCCTGAATCCGTATTCCGCCAGCGTATCGACACATCTGGCCATAACTTATGCCAAACAAGGTGACCGGGCTAAAACCCTGGCTCAGGTTCAAGCGGCAGAACGATTGGATGCCGAAGACCCCACGACCATGCAGTTGACGTGCGATGCGCTTGAAATGATTAAAGAAATTCCAGCCGCAGTGGAACATTTCGATAAATTCATCGCGTTCGCCAAAGCAAGCGGGCTGAATCCGCGAGCGATTCAGCTCTATTCAGAACGGGCGCAGGAATTGAAAATCCGGCTTACTCCCACTCCAGTGAAAGCCACACTGCCGAAACAATATTCACCGGCTGAATTAAAGACTGCCTTGCAACAAAAACTGACGCCGGAAGAATTGGCGCTCGTGCCCGACTCAATGGCCAGCACACCGGAAATGGATCGGTGGGCGCAAGAACTCACGCGCGGCGCCACCAACGAAACCGGCAAGGCTCACCAATTATTTGATTCACTCTCCCGTCGTCTGGTCCCGGGCGAAGGCGGCGCCCGGACCGCGTCCGAGACTTACGCGGTTTGGAATCAACCGGCGGTGGCTTTGCGCTGTCAGGAATACGCTCGCCTTTATGTCGCTCTGGCCCGCGCGGCTGGATTGTCCGCATACTTTGTCATTGTGAACAAAGACAATGAAGGCAATACCATCACCCATGCTTGTGCCGGCGTGTTTATGGAAGGGAAAGCCTGGCTGATCGATCCGTCCATCGTGTGGTTTGGCGCTCCTCATCAGGGCTTTGCTTTTCAGGATGATCTGCAAGCCATTGCCCTTTATTTGGGACAACAAAAGGACCTTGCCCGTTTGCGCCTCGCGGTCAAATTGCTCCCGGATTCACTCATCAATCAGTACAATCTCGCCTGCAAACTCATTGAGGCCGGTTTGTTAAAAGAAACCAGCGATGTGATTGAGCAAATGAAACAATTGGGAGCGGAAGAAAACCGCATTCAAACGATTCAGGGATTGCTGGCGTTGCATGCGAAAAATTATGCGGCGGCCGCCGACTCCCTGGCAAAAGCCGTGAAGAACACGACTCAGAAGGGAGATGTTTATTACGCGCTCGCCATCGCCCATTACGAACTGGGCGAACTGAAGCAGGCACGGGAGGAATTTCGTGAAGCCGTTCGCAATGGCCTTAAACCGGAGGAAACCTCAACCGCGTTGCAAGCGATCATCCGCATCAACGAAAAAGTGGGTATGGATTAACCCTGTCCGTAAAACAGGAACCGGAATTGAACCACGAATAGACACCCATAAACACAGGTGGAGAAAAAATAAAACCTCCTGAGAGATTCAAAGCAACGTCACCAGATTTAACAGGAGCAAACGGAGAAAACGGAGTAGAAATCTCTGTTCTCTCCGTTTGCTCCTGTTCAATTCATTTCCCGATCCGTGATTCTCTGGTCTGAGAAGGGAAAACACCGGACGAATTATTTTCCCGTCCAGCCGCTCTGTTTCAGAATATCCGCAATCTTCACCGGCTGGCCGCCATTCTTTTTGCTCTGCGCATCCGCCTCCATGAACGCTAGAATTTCCACCGTCTCCTGCATCGGCACCGGCGAAACACCGGTCTGGAAAAACTTCACGATCTGTTCCACCAGCACCGCGTAACCATCATACGCACCCACCGCAGCTTCACCCTTTTCACCTTTGGCGATGCCTTCGTATTTCTTGCTCTCGCGGAAGATGCCGGTGCGTCCGCCTTTCCACGTGGCGTGAACTTCAATTTCACCTTCGGTCGATTTCGTGCGCGTCACCGTTTCACAACCTGTGCCCATCACCGTGAACAGAGATTCCACGCCATGAATGCCGTACCAGAATAAATCAATGTGATGCGGTTCCAGATGCGCCGGACTCGAAGTCTCGGCGCTCAACACTTTGCCAATGGAACCGTTGCGCACCGCCTGCGTGTTCTTGCCAAACCGCAGCGAGGAGGAACTGAACACCGGCACGTGATGTTTTTCTGCCAACCGGAAAATTTCCAACGCTTCCTTCAAATTGCCCGCCATCGGCTTGTCGATGAACAACGGTTTGCCCGCTTTAATCACGATCCGCGCCTCTTCCAGATGGGGGCGTCCATCCACGCTTTCGATCAGCACCGCATCTACGTTCCGGCACAGCTCTTCGATGGAGCTGTACATCTTTACCCCGTTTTGATTCTGCAATTCGTCGGTATATTTATCCACGCGCGACCAGCTCGATTCGATGTCTTTGCTGCCGCCTTTGAAACCCGCCACCACTTTGGCGCCCGCGATATGGGCCTTGTCCTTGGGATCATTCAACACGTGCGTGAAGGCGATGACGTGAGACGTATCCAGCCCCACCAGCCCCAGCCGCAAATCACCTCCGTCTGGATTTTTAACGCCGTTCATGGCGTTGCCGCCGCCATTCAGACCAGCACAACCGGCGAGCAGAACGCTCAGGCAACACAGGGTAACTAAGAGAAAACGTGGATTCATAAGGTTATTTCGCGATAAGTTGATTTCGTAAGCAAGTTGAAATTTCCCTTGTTCCGACGCTGTCTTCGTCCTTAAAATTCAGCCTTAGAGCCTATCTGAAAATGTTATGGAGTCCTGCGGCAAAGGATTTTGTTTGTGGTCAAGGCGGCGAGGCCGGAGCATCCCCGTAGCGGGCTGTGACGGCGGAGCCAACGAAGACCACGAACAAAAGACCTGCCGCCCGGAGGGTTTTCGAGGAAAAGGCCGTCTGGCGGCGTTGCTCCCCGGTCACAGATCCACAAGGGATCTGCTCCCTCGTCGCGCCTTGCCAGCCAGCCTTTTCCTTGAAAACAGGACCCCATAACATTTTTAGACAGGCTCATACTCACCGCCTCAACCCGGAGTTGCTTTATGCCTATGAAATCCAGCCTCAATCGCCGCGGCTTTCTCAAACAAGGAACCATCCTCAGCGCCGGTCTGGCCACGCTCAGCCGGGTGGCGCCGCTCTATGCTGAAAATGCGCCCAGCAAAAAAATCCTGGTCGGCGTAATGGGCCTTGGGCGTGGACGCGCCCATGTGGAAGGCTTTCTGGCCGTGCCCAATGTGGAGATCGCCTATGTCTGTGATGTGGAGGACAAACGCCTGGCCGAAGGCGTGCGCCTGGTGGAATCCCGCCAATCAACCAAGCCCAAAGCGGTGAAGGATTTCCGCAAAATTCTCGACGATCCGAACGTGGACATCCTGTCCATCGCCGCACCCAATTTCTGGCATACCCCCGCGGCTATCCTCGGCTGCACCGCCGGCAAGCATGTCTATGTGGAGAAGCCCGGCAGTCACAACCCGTGGGAAGGTGAAATGATCGTGGCCGCAGCGCGAAAATTCAACCGCTTCGTGCAAATGGGCAATCAACGCCGCAGTTACCCCGCCATGATCGAAGCGGTGCATCAATTAAACGTGGGCGTGATTGGTAAAATGCTTTACGCCCGGTGTTGGCACAACGCGAAGCGGCCTACCATCGGCCACGGCAAACCGGCCCCCGTACCCAAAGAATTGGATTACGATTTATGGCAGGGGCCTACACCGGAACGGCCTTACGTAGATAATCTGATTCCCTACAACTGGCATTGGCGCTGGCATTACGGCGGTGGCGAAATGGCCAACAACGGCATTCATGCTCTGGACGTAGCCCGTTGGGGGATGGGCGTGGATTACCCGACGCGGATCACCTTTAATGGCGGACGTTATTCTTTCAATGACGATCAGGAAACCCCGGACACGGGAACGGCCGTGTTCGACTTTGGCGATAAAGGAATCTCGTGGGAGGTCAGCAGTTGCCATGAACGCAAACCGGAGCCGAATGGTTTTGTTTCCTTTTATGGCGATACCGGCATGCTGGCGATGACCACCTCCGGCTATACGGTTTACGACCTGAACGGCAAAGAGGTTTGGAAAAACCCCGGCAAGGCGGGTGACGTGCCGCATTTTACCAATTTGGTCGAGTGCATTCGCAACGGTGGAAAACTGAATTCAGAAATCGAAGAAGGGCAGAAGAGCACCTTGCTCTGTCATTTGGCCAATATTGCCTATCGCACCGGCCACACCCTCCACTTCGATCCGGCCACGAAGAAGATCCTGAACGATCCCGACGCCCAAAAGCTCTGGAAACGGGAATACCGGGCAGGTTGGGAACCAAAAGTATAATTTTCTGCGTTGAATCGAGTTATCTTTGAACGTTGGGGTTAGAGCCCATCTGAAAATACTATGCGGTTCTGCGGCAAGGGATTTTGTTTGTGGTCAAGGCGGCGAGGCCGGAGCATCCCCGCAGCGGGCTGTGACGGCGGAGCCAACGAAGACCACGAACAAAAGACCTGCCGCCCGGAGGGTTTTCGAGGAAAAGGCCGTGGGCGGCGTTACGCCTTGCTGGACAGCCTTTTCCTCGAAAACAGAACCCCATAGCATTTTCAGATAGGCTCTTACAAAACCCGTCCGCAATTATAGTTCTTAAATCGCCAACCTGTGACATATTGGCGGTGTTATGAAAAAAGGTATTATCATCGGCATCGGTTGCCTGGGAATTTTATTGGTCATTGCCGCCGTCGTCGGGTTGGCGTTCGCGGGCAGTTACAATTCACTCGTAGGCAAATCACAGGAAGTGGACAAACAGTGGGCGCAGGTGCAGAACGTTTATGAACGCCGCGGCGACCTGATTCCCAACCTGGTAAACACAGTGGCCGGGGCGGCCAATTTTGAGAAATCCACCCTCACGGAAATCACGCAAGCCCGCGCTTCAGTCGGGCAGGTGAAAATTGATGCCTCCAAAGCTCCCACCGATCCAGCCGCGCTGGCGGCATTCCAAAAGGCTCAGGACGGCATGTCTTCTGCCTTGTCCCGGTTGCTGGTCGTAGCGGAGCGTTATCCGGAATTACGCGCGACCACGAATTTCCGCGATCTGCAATCTCAACTCGAAGGCACCGAAAACCGCATCACCGTCGAGCGTCAAAAGTTCAACGAAGCGGTCATGAGTTACAATACGTCCGTGAAGAGTTTTCCCACGGTCATGATTGCGGGGATGTTTGGTTTTCAACCGAAGCCGTACTTCGCGGCGAAAGTTGGCTCGGATACACCGCCGAAAGTGCAGTTTGATTTCAGCCCGCTGAAACCCGCGCCCGCCGCCAAGTAAACGCATGAGGCTATTCGTCCACGTTCGCTGGATCTTACTTCTATGGCTGACCTCCGTGGCAGTTACCGCCACGGAGGTTATGCCGTCTCGTCCGGAACACTACTTCAACGACTATGCCGGCGTCGTTTCACCGGCCACAGCCCAGAACCTGAATCAAACTCTGGATGATTTTGAACGGAAGACCTCCAGCCAGATTGTCGTTGCGGTGTTCCCCAAAATGCAGTCGGACTCTTCCCTGGAGGATTATGCGCATCGCATTTTTGAATCGTGGCAGATCGGTCAGAAGAGCAAGAACAATGGCGCGCTGCTGGTCGTCTTCGTTCAAGACCACCGCTTGCGCATTGAGGTAGGTTACGGCCTGGAAGGCGCGCTCACCGATGCCCTGTCCAAGCGAATCATTGAAGAGCAAATCGCACCCAATTTTCGCAAGGGAGATTACAACACCGGATTGACTGCCGGAGTCACGGCCATTTTACAAGCCACTCGCGGCGAGTATAAAGGTACCGGACGAACGGCGCATGATCGCGACGATCATGGATCAAATATCTTCACGCTGATTTTTGTCATCATCTTCGTTTTGATTTTTCTCTCCAATTTCCGGCGGGGCAGGGTGTATAGCCGGGGCGGCAGTTCGGTTTGGATTTGGCCTTCTGGTGGCGGCGGTGGAGGAGGCTGGAGCTCGGGTGGTGGTGGTGGCGGATTTTCCGGAGGCGGTGGCAGTTCTGGTGGCGGCGGAGCCAGCGGCAGTTGGTAAAGCTATGAAAGTGCGTGAATTTACCGATCAATTGAAAGACGAGCCGATTGTGGCCGCGATTGCAGCAGCGGAACAAAAAAGCTCGGGTGAAATCCGCGTCTTCATTGCCCATCGGCACGTCGATGACGTGATGGCCGCCGCCTGGAAACAATTCCAGCAGCTCGGCATGGAAAAGACCAAAAATCGCAACGGCGTACTGTTATACTTCGCCCCACGCGCACGACAATTTGCCGTCGTGGGAGATCAGGGGATTCATGAAAAGTGCGGTCCGGCATTTTGGCAGGACGTCAGCACCGCGATGACTCACCAGCTTAAGCAGGGCAAATATACCGAAGCCGTCGTGGAAGCTGTGACCAGGGTTGGCGATTTATTAGCCCAGCACTTTCCGCCCGATCCCGATAATCCCAACGAACTCTCCAACGAGATCGTGCGCGGGTAACTATATTGCGGTTGCCTCGAACAGCGACGTTACGAGAGGGAATTTTACACGGACGGTTACTCAAAAACCAGAGAGTATGAGGATAATCCTGCGCACATGCTGGTTGCTTCTCCTGCTGCCAATTGTTGGTGTGGCAGCGGAGGATTTACCCCCGTCACCAAATCATCATTTTAACGATTATGCTGGTGTCGTTTCCACCGCGACAGCTGCCCAATTAAACCATAAGCTGGAAGATTTTGAACGCCGTTCTTCAAGCCAGGTAGTCGTGGCCGTTTACCCGGAAATGCTGACCCATTCGTCCCTGGAAGATTATTCGCACCGTGTTTTTGATTCCTGGAAAATCGGAGCCAAAGGCAAGAATAATGGCGTGCTATTGTTAGTCTTTATTAAAGCTCATCGTCTCAGAATTGAAGTCGGTTACGGTTTGGAGGGGGCTTTGCCTGACGCGCTCGGCAAGCAGATCATTGAGGAGAAAATTGCCCCGCATTTTCGGAAGGGAGATTACGATGGCGGCCTGACCGCTGGCGTTGATGCCATTTTGCAAGCGACCCGCGGCGAATATAAAAGTGATGGACACACCGCGAACGAGGACACCCGGAACAAAATGATCGGCCTGTCCCTTGTACTCATCCTCAGTGTTTTGTCTGCCCTCCGAAACTATGGTTGGGTGGTGCCCTTTATATTTATGGCTGGGGATACGGTTTTTAACCATTCGGCACGTGTGCATCATCAACGGCGAATTTCCTTTTGGCAATGGCGACCCAAAAATAGATTCTGGACGATCTTCTTTGACGGCTGGAGTTCTAGCAGCAGCAATCAGAGTTCGCGCTCAAACAGCAGCTTCTCAGGCGGAGGCGGATGTTCTGGTGGAGGCGGCGCAAGTGGCAGTTGGTAGGTAGAATTCAGCGGTTAATCTCTCCTCGACACCCTTTGCCCCATCCAGTATGGAGAGGGCATGATGCGGATTTTCCCACTGTTCGCCCTGGCGCTCGCGCTTACGGCCTCCCCTCTTTACGCAGCCGGCGAATGGCCGCGCTTCCTTGGTCCCGGCATTCCCGGCCAGAGCGATGTCACGGGCTTGCCCTTGCAATGGAGCGAAACCGACCACGTCAAATGGCAAACGGAAATTCCCGGCGAAGGCTGGTCTTCGCCCGTAGTGCTGGGTAATCAAATCTGGATGGCGACGTCGCTCGATGAGGGCAAATCGCTGCGCGGCATTTGCGTGGATCGCAGCACCGGCAAAATTCTACATGACGTGGAGATTTTTCACCTCACGGCCAACGAAGGCAAACATGCGGTTAACAGCCATGCCTCACCAACTCCAGCGATTGAAAATGGCCGCGTCTATTTCAGTTTCGGTATGTACGGCAGCGCCTGCCTCGATACCGCCACGGGCAAGCCGATCTGGAAGAACACCGAACTCAAACACGATCACGATAAAAATGGCCCCGGCAGTTCCCCCATTCTTTATAAAAATCTCTACATCCTGAATTGCGACGGCACGGAACTTCGCTACGTCGCCGCGCTGGATAAACTCACCGGCAAGCTGGTTTGGAAAACGCCGCGCTCGAATGTGATCAATTACGCAGCCGAACGCAAAAAAGCTTATTCCACACCGTTGATCATTAACGTCGATGGCCAGGATCAACTCATCAGCCCCGGCGCGTATCGCGTTAGTTCCTACGAACCGCTCACCGGCAAAGAGATTTGGAGCGCGGACATCAATGGTTTTTCGAACGCCGCCATGCCGACTTACGCCCATGGGCTCGTGTATGTGTGCAGCGGCTTTCCCAAAGCGGAACTCGTTGCCATCCGCCCCAACGGCACCGGCGTGGTCACCAGCACGCACATTCTCTGGACGCAGAAAAAATCGATGCCGTTCAAGCCCACACCACTGGTGGCGGGTGATCAACTTTACATCGTGCAGGATGACAGCAGTCTCGTCACTTGCCTGGATGCACGCAGTGGCACCCCGGTCTGGAGCGAACGCATTGGCGGCGCCTATTCCGCTACGCCGCTGTACGTGGATGGACGCATTTACTTCTTCAGTTCACAAGGCGACATCACCGTGCTCAAGCCGGACACCAAATTAAACGTGCTGGCGAAATTCAAATTCGGCGATGGTTTTATGGCTTCGCCAGCAGTGGTGGATAAAACGATCTACCTCCGCAGCAAAACCCGCCTTTATTGCATCGAGTAACGGACTGCTACCGCCTGTCCCGCGAAGCGGTGATCCTCGGTCGCAGCAATGTTCGCAAACGCCAGCGGGTTTGAAATGCCCGAGACCTTTTGACTGGATCACTTTGCTGTGATCGAGGGCGATCATTGTCCGCCCACATCCCATAACGAAACCACCGGACAACCCTTACAGGCCATCCGGTGGCTTGTTAGCGCAGGCACAGTCGATGACTGTGGACCTGCACTCCCCAGTTCGCCTCCCCGGCGATTGTTTTGGAACGAAAGCCCGGTTAACGCACGCCAACCGGAGCGGGCACTTGCAACATCAGGTTAGGACTCGTGCCAGCCGTGCCCATGAAGTAGGTCGGGTAACGGCCATCCCACTTCTCCACGCGGGCTTTCTCGACCTCCAAAGTTTTGAACTGAAACAACAATGGGTTTTGCTGCGCTTCGGCTAAGGCGCGGCTGACTTCGCGAATCGCTTCCGCCTCGGCGCCAGCGGCCGTCTTTTTCGCATCGGCAATGCCCAGCGCTTCGCGCCGGGACTTTTCCGCCATGCCTTCGGCTTCCAATTCGATGCGCTCATTTTCCTTCTTCTGCGCTTCGAATTTCGCTTCCGCCACCACTTTCAGTTGTTGCGCAATGAAGGTTTGATCAATGGACTTCTGAATCTCCGGATTTTCATACGTCATGCCGCCGAACATGCCTACAGTCGTGATCGTCACCCCCCGCAACGTGAAAAAATTCGTCACGTCCTTCTTCACCGCATCGGCAATCTCCTGTTTTTTAGCACGCAAATTATCCAGCGAATATTTGGCCGCCACTTCGCCGGACACTTGCTGAATCCGCGCGCGAATTTCCTGGTCCATCACTTCCGTCAGCGAACCACTCGGGTACCAATAGAGGAATTTCGCGGCGTCATCCTCCGCGATGAACGCAGTGCAGGTGAAACCCATGCTGAACCCAACGCTGTCACCACTCTCGATCCAGATGGCACGGTCAACCATGGCATTGCGCGAGACCTGGCCGGTCGTTGGCCCTTGCGGGGTAGTCCATTCGCGCGTGATGGGCGAGCGGTTCACCTTTACGAGCCGCACGGTAGGTATCCAACGGCCATCGGCATACATCCGCCCTTCCTGCGACCAGCGATGCGTGATCTGCACCCGCTTCGTCGCCACCTTGCGCTGCTTAAGGTAATCTTCGGATTGGAATTTGTCCTGCTGCGCACTGTCACCTTCCAACGGAATCAGAAAGCCGGTTTCCGACGTATCGATCTCCACGAACTCCGGTTTATCAAACGACTTCATGCAGCCCGTAAGCATCAGCGTACTGAACGCGAGCGCCAATATCGCGGTACTCGCAAAGCGTTGTTTCACCTTTTCCAATACCGCTTGCGCGTAACTGTGAAAACAGAGCCACGCGGTCAGGGCGATGATGGTGAAGGCCACTACATGCACTGAATCCTTGGCCGCTTCAAATTCACGCAGTTGCGCCGCATTCGCATTTCCACCGTTCAACTGCTGAAGAGCGAGCAGGGTGGAATGCCCGGCGGAATAGACGTTTGACCACCATAACTCCAGAGAAAACACGGCTGTTGTAACCAGCCCGAAGCTGAGGATTCGGCGCAGCAGTTTGTCTTTAAACGTGAACAGCCAGGCGAGGAAAGGAATGAACAACACCAGTTCCACCACTTCAAATGCGCCCAAGGTACCGAAAAACGCAGCCGGGGAGGCTGCCCCAATGATACACTTCATAACCCACTCCATTTATGTGATTGCGCGCTCCGCCACGGCTTTTGACCGCGCGAGGGCGCAATGCTTTTCTGTATGGGGTAATCTTGGGTGCCGCGACTTGCGGTCCTAGAGGATTGCCCTCCCAATTGCCGACGAGGTTAGCTGACGGGCTTGGTCCTGGAAGTGACCTTGGCAGTGGTTCGCCACCGCCTCACGCCCCATCCCCGTTCTCACGAGGAGTTTGGTTCCCCCGCATCGGCCCGCAGGAAGGCAGGCCAACTTAGGCTGCAACTACTTCAGTTAATTCCCAATCGCATATCTGTGAGGAATGTCAAGTAAGTGGGAAGGCGATTTGCGTAAAATAATTCAAATAAACAGCTCAACAGGAATTAGTCTTCTCGCGCCAATTCCTCAGATTGACAAAGAGTTGACATATGGTTTACATTAATCTCATGGCGACCGCAGCACTAAGATCATCCAAAGGCAAAAGCCGGAACAACATGGCCGTTTTGATCAGCGAATTGACGACGGCGCGGGATCAAATTGACCGGTTGTTGCGAAAGGCCCAGGCAGCGATGCCGGAAGCAGTCATACTAAATAGAAAAGCCGCTCGGGCGAGCGCATTGGATAATATCAAGACCATCGTATCCGCTACGGAAATGTTGCGTACGTCCGGTGGCAATTTATCGGTCGAACCGATCGCTAAACTTTATGGTGTCAGCTTGAGCCGGGTTGCCTGCTGGTTGGGACGGACACGACAAGCGGTAGCCAAAACTCCCGACGCGGATTCGTTGCAGGAATCGCTTGCCTTGTTTGAACGTGTGGCACGGTTAATTGTAGTGGTTTCACCAGAAGAATTTCGCAAATGGCTGCGCATGCCGAATGAATCATTGGCGGGAAAACGCCCCTTGGATTTATTAACAAGCGAGGACGGCCAGGTTGTTGCTGATTTAGTGGATGACATGCTAACAGGAGCGCCTGTCTGATGCAGACGTTGGACGGCTATAGACATAGACTGGCTTCGATTCCGTGCCTCACTGTCAGTGCAACACTCGTCAGAATGGTCCCTTTCAACGCCTTTTCCAGGAACCAACCGGTCAATTGGCTATTCACTTCCGGCAAACCGAATCGTTACAACCCGGCTGGCTTGGAATGTGTTTACTTTGCTGAAGACGAAGCAACGGCACAGGCGGAGTATGACCGCTATTGGTCTGGTTTAGCAGGCAGGAAACAACCCGTGATTACCTATTACGCGGAAGTCCGGTTGGGCCGGGTATTGGATTTGAATTCTTCAGTAACACTGGAACACCTCGGAATCAAAGAAAGCGCCCTGTTCACACCCTGGCGGGGAGCTAAACGCCCGACCGCCACGCAACTCATTGGGCAGGCCGTGAGTGAGACACTTGAGCTTACAGCCATCCGTTACCCTTCTCTTGCCGCACGGACAGTAGGATTAACCGGCAGTAATTTGGTTATCTTCCGGGATTCGATTCGCTCGCCTGATTCCGTTCGCATCCTGGGTCCTAAGAAAAGACCGTTGCAAAAATGGCCTTAATAACCGTGTGGCCATACCGGTAAGCTTCAGTCTTATTATTTTTTCCCTTTCACTCCTGAGTTCGCTTCATCCCGCTTGACCTTTTCTGGTGGGCTGGCGAAAACTTATCTATGACCAAATTCACCCTCGCTTTGGGAACCGCATTGCTGACCGCCTGGACGGCGACGGCTGCCGATCACGTCTTGCACACTTTCAAACGCATCGAAGTCACCAGCACCTTCTGGTCGGAAGGTGCGGACTTTGGCGATTTCAATCACGACGGTAAAAAGGACATCGTCGCCGGACCTTACTGGTACGAAGGGCCGGATTTCACGAAACGTCACGAATTCAATACCCCGCCGGAAAAGCCGTATGATGGAGAGAAGAGTTATTCCGATTATTTCCTGACCTTCGTTTACGATTTCAATCACGACGGCTGGGATGACATCCTCGTTTACAGTTGGCCGGGCAAGGAAACGGCGTGGTATGAAAATCCGAAAGGCGGCGACGGTCATTGGACCAAGCATGTCATCTTCGCGGAAACGGACAACGAGTCACCGCAGCTTGGAGACATTAACGGGGACGGCAAGCCGGAATTGATCTGCCACACCGGCGGACAATTGGGTTACGCCGAAATCAATTGGGCTGACCCGACGCAGATGGCCAAATTTCACGCCATTACGCCGGTCGATAAAAAGAAGTATTTCCGTTACACGCACGGTTACGGCTTCGGCGACATCAATGGCGATGGCCGCGTGGACATCCTGGAAAAAGACGGCTGGTGGGAACAACCCAAGGACAATAAAGATGGCGTCATCTGGAAATTTCACGCCACCCCGTTCGCGCCTGAAGGCAAACGTGGCGGTGCGCAAATGCTCGTCTATGATGTAAACGGCGATGGGTTGAATGATGTCATCACCAGTTGGGATGCTCACGGCTATGGCTTCGCCTGGTATGAACAGGTCCGCAGTAAGGACGGCGAAATCACCTTCAAAGAACACGTCATCATGAACGACAAGCCGGAAGACAATAAGTACGGCGTGAAGTTCTCCCAATTGCATTCGCTCTTCCTGATCGATATGGATGGCGATGGTTTGAAGGACATCGTCACTGGCAAACGCTTCTGGGCCCACGGCCCGACCAAAGACGAAGAACCCGGCGCACCCGCTGTGCTCTACTGGTTCAAGCTCGTGCGCAATAAAGACAAGAGTGTGGATTACATTCCTTACCTGATCGACGACAATTCCGGCGTCGGCACGCAAATCACGGCGGGTGATGTGAACGGCGACGGCAAACCCGACATCATCTCCAGCAACAAGAAAGGCGTTCACGTCTTCCTGCAAGAGACGAAAAAAGTCGGCAAAGCCGAATGGGAAAAAGCCCAACCGAAGCCGATCAAGTAAATCCATCAGAACAACAGTTTCTCAGCCGCGTGTGATCGCTCCTGATCGCACGCGGTTTTTTACTGCACGGATCGAATCGAATTACCAGTTGTACACGTAGGGCAGGTTTTCAACCTGCCGGTTCCGGAACATTCCTGTTCCGGTAACACCAACGCTTCACGGGGTTGGAAAACCCCCTGAACCCGCCGGCTGGAAAGCCTGCGCTACGAGTTAAATCCCTTGTCGCCGCAATAAATTCCTTGCCCGTCATCTGATTTTTATGGCACACAAAACCCATGAGCCTTTCCCAGGGAACAAGCTCAAATAACAAACTGATCGCCGGTTTTCACTCGCGCGGCACACTACCTCATTTGAAGCGCGAAGGCAGCGCCTACTTTGTAACTTTCCGGCTGGCAGGCACCCTGCCTCAGGAACTGCTCATAAAGCTGAAGCACGAACGCGAAACCATTCTGCAACAGGCCTTGACCGCCAAACGGCCATTAACCTGGCACGAGCAGGAAGAACTTTTCCGTTGGTATTCGTCGCGCGTGGACGCTTATCTCGACGCTGGTCACGGCCATTGCTGGCTCCGTCGTCCCGAAATCGCAGATCTGGTCTCCGCTGCATTGCGATTCTTTGACCGGGAACGTTACGAACTACGCGCCTGGGTGATTATGCCCAATCACGCACACGTTGTAGTTTGGCCATTGCCAGACTGGACTTTGAGCCAGGTTACGAAGTCATGGAAAGGCTTTACCGCCCGACAGGCCAATCAGATTCTAAACCGCACCGGTTCGCAATTCTGGCAAAAGGAGTCATACGACCACCTGATCCGTGACGATAAAGATATGCAACGCTGCTGCCATTACACCGTCATGAATCCAGTAAACGCCCACCTCTGTGCGCGCCCGGAAGACTGGCGCTGGAGCAGTGCTTACCGCCCTCCAACGTAGTGCAGGTTTTCAACCTGCCGGTTCCGGAACATTCCTGTTCCGGTAAAACCAACGCTTCACGGGGTTGGAAAACCCCATGAACCCGCCGGCTGGAAAGCCTGCGCTACAGTGGCCTGTTGCCAGAGCCAGTGACATTGGTCAGAACTGCGCTTGACCGTCATTCCCGCCCATGGGAGAGAAGGAGTGTGAATTCCCGGAGGCGCATTATTTTACTGATCACGAGCGTGATACTCATGGCACTCCTCGCTCATTTCATCGCGCGTTCACGAACACCTCAGTATCACGGAAAAACGGTTCCGGAATGGTTTGAAGCCATTGCACCTGTTTGGAATCAGGGCAATTATCAGATTTCCAAAGATGATCCGGCAGTGCTGGCACTGAAGCAGATCGGCCCGGACGCGGTGCCTTATTTGATGAAGTTGTTTTCACGGAAAGAACCGGTGAAAGAACCCAGCTGGAAGAAATACCAGCGAATGGTCCGGGAGCGCCTGCCTGTTCTTCCGTTGCCGCCGTATGACGAACACAAAGACCTGTTTATTGCCTCCAGGGTATTGATGGAAATGGGGTCTTCAGCCAGCAATGCGGTGCCACAATTGATCCTGCTGGGCAAAGCGCCCAACCCGCAGGGAATTGAACGCTTCCAGGCTTGGAACGCGATCTTCATTTTAGGTTCCACGCATAGCCGTCCTGAAATTTGTGTACCTTTCCTGATCGACGGAGTGAATAGCTCGAATGGGGGCCGTCGTATTTTTTCCGCGCAAGCGCTCAGCAAATTCGGTTCCGAAGCCAAACCGGCCCTGCCCGCGTTGCGGCAAATGCTGAAGGCCCCGCGTCCGTTAGATCGAGGCGTAGCTGCCGAAGCTATCGTAAAAATTGAGGGGCCGAGCGCGGAGATGATCCAGTTTATGATTCAGGAGCTTCCCAACTTACCAGCTTCGGGGCACGTCGTGAATGCCCTCGGTTATCTCGGTCCGAAGGCCAAAACCGCGCTCCCGGCATTACTGCAATCGTATCAGTCAGCCACGAATTCCGGAGATAAGACGTTTATCGGTTCAGCGATCCAAAAGATTGATCCTGAAGCGGCGGTGAAAGCCGGGATTAAGTGACTACACCATGCCCCCTCACACCACCAGATGCCCGCGTTTCTCAGCCAGAGTAATCGTGGCCCGCGTGCCGGAGTTGAATTCGAGATAATCACTTTCGATGCCGTCGCTGAAAATCACGCCTTGCTCCGGAGTTTGGGAGGTCAACACGAGTGGTTGCGCTTCAGTGATTTTTCCCACGACCAGGGAAGCCGCGGAAATGCGGCTGGGAAAGGGTTCACGCACGATGAAATAAAGATACTTGGCATCCCATGGGAACGATTCCTTAGGCGTCATTTTGATTTTACCGTGGCTCAACTCACTGGAAATTGCCACCGCGCCCGCGATTAAACTTTTCAGCCAACCCGTTGAACCAATACCGGTCGAAACAATCACCCCACTCGACGAATGGTGTTCTTGTTTCTCTCCAAGCTGAATCAGGTAACGCGCGGAGGTGTGCGTCTTCGGACCAATGAACAGATCGTTTACGCCGTAAAGCACGGAGCCGTTATTCAATGTGGCTTTGGCCATGGTGACTTCGTGTAATCCACGCCGACCGGCAAAAACTTCCGGAATCACTTTCATCAGATCCCGCGTTTTAAAGGGGAGCAATACTCCATCCCAACGCTTGGGGTCGGGGTTCACGCCAAGAACAGACTGCGTCGTCAAATATTTGACGGTGTTCGCCACCAGCCCATCCTGTCCCAACACCACAACGGTGTCTTGCGGACCGAAAACAAAATTCGGCAGGAACGAACGGTCAAGCATTTGCACGCGTCCGAGAGTTTTCAGCGTTGTCTCCGCTTCCGCCACGGCAGCACGGTAACGATTGTGTTCATCAAGGTATTCCGCAAAATCGGCCCCGAGATGTTCCACGTAGAACTTCGCCTGTTGCAGCGTATTGAAGCGCGCGATCAGTTCATCCACGCGCGTGCGCCGCGTGACGAGCACGATCTTATTCTCAGTCAACCGCTGCATGACCTTACTTGGATTTGTTGGCGAGCAATTCGCGCAACAGCTCTGGCGAGATATTTAACTGGCCAAGCTTGTCTGCACGCTGGGCGATTTCCTGGAAGGCGAGCGCAATCAGTTGATCCGGCTTCATGCCGACACTGGCGAGCGCCTGCAAGGTCTTCGGGTCCATTCCTTCCAGTGATTTCATGACGGCGCCGATGCCGTAGGCTTTCGCATCCGCTTCCAGCTTGGTGTTCTCCGTCGAGAGTGCGACCAATTCTTTGTTTTTTTCTTCGAGCGAGATTTGCGACGCCATTTCCGCTTCTTGAAGCTGGTGCTTCTTTTCCTGGACTGCGCGTTCCGCATCCATTTGCGCCTCGCGAATCTGCCGTCGTTTGTTCTCGACAGCAATTTCCGTATTTAATTCGTTTTCTTTGATGCTGCGTTCCTGTTCCACCGCGGAATTGCGCCGCGCATAAATGGCTTCATCCGCTTCCTTTAGCAGTTGCTCGCGGGTTTGCGCTTCGAGCGCACGGGCCGTTTCCGGGGTTGGCTTGATGGCGAGGAACGAGAGTCCGAGAATTTCCAAACCCAGCGAAACAATATCCGGTGTTCCCGCCACACCCTGGCGCACATTCGCCACAATCGCATCCGAAGAGCGCACCGAATCCCGCAGCGGCATTTTCAAAAGTTCCTTGCGGGTCAGCACTTTGACGATGTTGATAATACGTTGCGATAGTTTTTCCGGATCGTCGGAAACGTAATTGCGGCCGGCAGAATCGAGGGTGAAATTCAGCAATTGCGCTACTTTACGGGCATCAGTAATGCGATAGGTGACCTGGCCTTGTACGCTGACTTCTTGAAAATCAGAGGTCACCTCATTGAAAATGAACGGGACATCAGTGCTGCCAATAGGCACGGCGACCAGAGAAGTAGTGGGAGCAAAATAAAAGAAGGCTAATCCAACTCCCTCGCGCACGACTTGACCACCTTTATATTGCAATAAATAAGTAGTGGGCTGAACCTTTATGAATCGAATCCCCAGCATAATCATCCTTTCTCCAAGTTGAGAGAAGCATATCGGATGCCGTCCGCACAGCAAGTCATCTTTGACATGGGCAAGCAGAGCCCGGCGTAATTGAACAATTGACTTTAGCTCCAAAAACAAAGTCTAAGCAGACGGCCTTTATGACCGGACCCCATTATCCATCGCTTTTTTCCTGCTGGTGTTCTTCACTTTCTCTGGGCCGAATACATGACTCGATCGAGTGAATAAGCTCCCAATACCAGGATTCGCTCTGTTGGTCACCTGCTGGGCAGCGCCAGCTTGAATGGAACTCATCATCATTAACATCCGTCTGCAAAAAAGAGTGATCGAACCGGGACTGTTTTCCATCATGGTGCTGATGGCATCGTCGATTTTCGAACTCGTTTACGGACGGCTCGTGCGCAAAACAGGTGAACTGCGTTCGGCATCAGTGGATGCGTGACCCGCTCAACGTTTTCTCGGATGAATAAACAACAGCGAGGGCCCCATCCAATTGCACAAGCTATAGCCTTTGTCCTTCAAGAACCGGTAAAGCTCGCTCTGCATGACTTCTTCGAGCACGCGCAAGTGTGATTCCACGATGATGATCTTGGGTTGATACCGCGCGAAATCCAGTGAACTCAGCACCGGCAATTCGTGCCCCTCGACATCAACGCTCAGCACATCGATCAATTGATCCTTGTACGGCGTTCCATCAATGATGCCCGTCAACGGACGCGTTTTGATCTCGCGAAACTGCGGCGGATGTTTGCCGCGCTGAATCTTCGCGATGGTGTCGGGGTCAATCGTCTGCGTCACCGTGTAAAATCCCGTGTAACCCATGGTGACAGTCCGTTCCGCATCGGAAACGGCCGCCGTGATATTAATGTCCCCGGGACGGCGCAAATTGAATGCTTCAATCTTAATGCTATCGAGATCGAGGTTAATGCCGCGCCAGCCCTGGCGATAGAGTTTGTAGGTGTTGTTGTATTTCACGGGATGGTAGCCGCCCACATCCACGTAGAAGCCCTTCTTGCTGAAGTTCAGCAGCCGGTCCAACACGATGTCCTCACCGTATTGCGACCAATAACGCTGGGAACTCCGCGTCAGGAAAATTTTCCTGAGCAGGAATAGAAACCGGAACCAGCGGAATTGCATCCATTTCTCAAACCCGAACATCTGGCCATCATTCGAAGAGCGCACGGCTAATGCAAGCGCGGACTTTGGGGCGGACAGAAGTGGAGTGCGGCGTTCACGCCGCTTCACCGTTCAAAGGTCCATTGGGCTTTCAATTCCTCCAACGTGTTCGGACATGGAAGCGGCGTGAACGCCGCGCTCCACTCACTTCTTTTCCGTCGTCGCCACTTTGCTGGGATCGATTTTCCGCAACCGGATATTTTTCATGGCCGACGATGATTGATAAGTCGCCAGCCCCAGCGGCTGGCATAATTCGATATCGCCGGGCCGCATGCTGATGCGCCGCCCTTCAATCTCCACATCCTCCACCGCTTCATTATTGAGCCACACCTGAATCTTTTTCTTCGTCACCCGCACGCGGATTTTAAACCACTGATCCTTGTCGAATTTCATGTACTTCGTGGTTTCATTTTCCGAGGCATCCTGCCCATCAATGCTGGAAATTCCCACCACGGCTCCGCCCCAGCCACCCAGCACCAGCGTGGCGCAATTCTTCTCCACCGGAAATGTCAGTGCGCAAAAGAAATCCGAACCATCCTTACGCGCCGCCTCAAGTTCAATTTCGTAATCAATCACCGGCAGCGTGTTGGTATTCGTATATTGCAACCCGCTCAAAGATTCTCCGGAACCGATCAGAATTTGCTGATCTTTGATATCCACTGAACCGCCGCCGGGATAATCCGTACGTATCCAGCCACTCATGCTCTTGCCATCAAAGAGCGATTTCCATTCACCCTCTCCTTTGCTCTCCGCGGCCTGCGCGATGAAACCCAACGCCAGAAAGAGCAAGGCCGATAAAGCAACCACGCTTGCCCGGGAACTGAAAGCAGCGAAACCGGATGACCGGCGCGGATGACCGAAGGAGTTACATTTCATAAAAATTTGTTGGCTCAATCTGCAGCGAAATCTTTGACGCTGCGTTAGTTCATTTTAATCACTTCCTCAAGCTGCGGTTTTCCCGGAACCAGTTTCGCGCGGTGTTGTTCCACCTCTTTGGCGATGTCTGCCAGCACTTCCGGATGATCTTTCGCCACCTCAAATTGTTCGGAAGGATCGCGTTCGAGATTGTAAAGCGCCGGCGGATCATGCAGCTCGGGTTTATCCTTACCGTAGGCAGACTGGGTAATATAATGCGCTTTATACGCGCCTTTGCGCACCGCGTAGAGTTTCGTGCCGCGATAGTAAAAGATCACGTCCCGCTGACTCTTGCCCGTCGCCAACAGCATCGGCGTCATGTCCACGCCATCCAGGACGCGGTCGTTGGGAACCGGCGCGCCTGCGAGATGGCAGAACGTGGGCAATAAATCGACGTTGCACGCCAGCTCGCGGTTCACGGCCGGCTTGATCTTTCCCGGCCACCACGCGATGCCCGGTTCGCGCATGCCCCCTTCCCACGTGCTCCCTTTGCCTTCGCGCAATAACCCGGCGGAACCGCCTTGATCGCCTTCGATCAGCCACGGCCCGTTATCACTCGTGAAAAACACCAGCGTATTTTCCGCCAGCCCGGCCTGCCGCACGGCATCCAGTATCTGTCCCACGCTCCAATCGATTTCTTCGACCACATCCCCATAAATCCCGCGTGGACTTTTGCCTTTGAAATTTGCGGAAGCAAAGAGCGGCACGTGCGGGAACGTGTGCGCAAAGTAAAGAAAGAATGGCCGCTTTTGATGGTCCTGAATGAACTTCACCGCTTCCGCCGTGTAACGTTGCGTGAGCGTGGTTTGATTCGCAGGCCGTTCAATGATCGTTTCGTCCCGCATCAGTGGCACGCGAAAATGTTCGACGCGCGGGTCTTGAAACACCGCCTGTCCCTTCGGCCCCGTCGGATCACGGTCCATGTCGTTGCTGTACGGAATCCCGTAATAATGATCGAATCCATGATGTGTGGGCAGATATTGCGGCAAGTGTCCCAGATGCCATTTGCCCACGCACGCCGTCGCGTAATTCTTTGCCTTCAAAGCGCTCGCAATCGTGATTTCACTGGGTTGCAAACCGCCGGCAGAATTCGGAAACAAAACCCGGCGCGTATCACTGCACATGCCCGTGCGGATCGGCAGCCGTCCCGTCATCAATCCCGACCGGCTTGGCGTGCAGACCGTCTCCGACGCGTAAAAATCGGTAAAGCGCATTCCCTCCGCTGCCATGCGGTCCAGGTTCGGGGTCCGGATCGTCGGATGCCCGTAACAAGCCAGATCGCCATAGCCCAGATCATCCGCCAGAATGATGATGAAGTTAGGCGGCTGCGCGTCCGCCGCCGATAAGGAGAACTCACCCAGGAGACAGAAAAAGAGCATCAGTCCGATCGACCATAGCAGACCGGATCTGGAAAATGAGGGTTGCACACCAGCAGAGTAGCTGTTCCCCGGCGCGAATCAATTCAGGATTCTGCATCGCGCTCGGGCACGTTTGACAAAACGGGATAAACCGTCTATTGAAGAATGATCCAATTTAAGGTCTAAAAGAGGCGATCAAGCTGCTATGAAAAATAAAACCATGGGTCTCTGTTTGGTCCTGCTGGCAGTGATTCTGGTCATGGTGGCAGCCTTGCTTTCACAAAAACGTGCCAGCGAACAGCTCGCGGCCCGGCTGAAGGAAGCCAACCAGACCATTACCGCCACGCGAAACATCCTGCAATCCAGCGCCGACACTGCGCGGCAATTGGAAGGCAAAGTCATACTGCTCTCTACTGTCCTTTCTAATTCCACCGAGCGGCTGAACGAAGCCACCATTCAATTGAATCGTTACTCGACCGGTAACGTCACCAGAGCCCAGGTGCAGACCATTGTCACCAACGCACCCCAGTTAACTCCTGAACAACTGACCGAACTCATGGCGCAGGTTCACGCCCCTACGATCAAAATCGTGACCAATAAATCCGGAGTGACGACACGCATATATCACTTTGATGAATTGACCGGCGCCAATGACAAAGCCTTGGCCCAGGACGTCGATTTCGGCGACATTTACGGGCGGCGTCTCGTGTTCCGCCGCGAAGGCGCCGCCCCGCTCTCGTTCGATGTGGATGACCTCCACCCGGGGGAACTGGCCCACCTGCAAATTGATGCCTACGCTGCCAAAATGCGGCAACTGGAAATCGATGAAAAACGGCAATTGGCCAACACACTCAATCAACAGAATATTGCTGCACGCCGCGCGGCTGAACAAAAAGCCTATGATGCGATCCAGGCAGCCAATGCCGAATACGCCCGTTTGCAGGAACAAAAACGGCAGGCCTTGATCGATCAGGATCTAAAATATAAACAAGTGGAGAATGAACGCCTGAAAGCCGAAGCCGCCATGCGCCAGGCCGAAGCGGCCATGGTGCGCGCCCGGAATCCGCAACCGATACTCGTCACGCCTACCGGGATTATTAATCCGAATCTGGACCCTAACGTAAAAAGCACCACAGGTAAGTGATGTGAACTTACACCGGAAGAGCAAACGCAGTCTTGCAATAATATTACTGCTGCTGGTTGCCTTATTCCTTTGGCTTCGTCCAGGGCCACAGCCGCTCCTCAAAGATTCTCACACGACACAGACCAATTCTTCAGCCGCCTCAACCAGCTTTGTGGACGCCAATCAATCGTTGCAGACCACACTGCAACAAATGAATTCCCTGCTGGCCGGGAGCACTAATTTGAACCTGAAACCTGCGGCGTCCGCCAAGGGCAATCCCGCGCCGGTTCCTGCCACACGCACGAAAACCACCTCCACGGAGACCGCTACTTCCACTTCCGAGGCAGCGATGATTTTAGCGCCGCCGGTAACAACAGTGACGACCAATCAAAGTGGGAAAACCGTTTCCCGCACCGTGTGTCCAGAGGTGGCCACCCGGGATGGGCAAATCGTGGCCACCAATGCGGAATTTGTCGGTATTTCTGGAGCCAATCTGATCTTTCGCGGAGCAGATCAGCAGCCTTTCTCTCTGGCGATAGATAAAGCGCATAGTCAATTGCTGAAGATGTTAGGCCTGGACGCCGATCAGATCAAACAGGCCGCCGCCCAGCGCCAACAACGCGATCGGGAACAGGCTGAAAAACGCCACGAACAGAAAAAGCAGGCGGACCTTGCTGCCATAGAGCGACTACAGACCACAACCCGGGAAATGCAGCAACGCGCTTACGATGAAGAGGCACGTCGTCAGACGACTATGGATGAAGACCTCAAGCACAAGCTGAAGGAAATTCAAAAGATTCAGGATCAGGCCGACGCCATGGTTCCACCTCCGCAACGTTTCTACGTATCACATCCCTTCGATTTCATGTCGGGAGTCAACCTGATGGGCGGATCGGCAGATTTCCTTGCCCCGGCTTCGTCTCACCCTGTTCCCTCTCCTGCTTCGGCAACCCGGGATCTTCCCTTCATCGGAACACTCCGGTGGAACCGGACGTATCCACTTCCCTTTACCGCCGGGCGCATGGGCGAATATGGCCCCATGCGAAAAGGCTACTTTTACAATAACTACTACATGGCGCCCAACCCGAACCGGTAAAGACCTCGCGTCACGGTTGCTTTGGATTCAAACCGGCTCTTATTTCAAAGACCGCAAAAACGCAATCAAGTCCGCCAATTCCTGGCGGCTGAGTTGTTGATCCAGACCTTCGGGCATGATCGACAATGTACCCGGACGAATCTCTGCGATATTCGCGCGCGCCAGCAGTTGTTCCGCATTGGGCCCGCTCACCAGCAGCACGCTCTCGTTATTTTCGTTTTTGATAATCCCGGAATATTCTTCACCATCTTTCGTGCTGATAATCATCGGCTCGAAACTGCGCACAAAGCTGGCGCTGGGATAAACAATCGCCTCCAGCAAATCACGCTCCGTGCGGATCTGCCCCACTCGCGTGAGGTCCGGCCCCACATGCCCGCCCAGATAGCCAATCGCATGGCACGTGGAACATACGGCGCGCGGACTATTGAACACCGCCTGACCACGCCGCACATCGCCACCGGTGAGCGAAGCCATGACTTCATCCAAATGCGCTTTCTGTTTGCCCGCATCCACGTTTAATAAACTGAGTAATTCCTCGGCCTGCTGCTGCACGGAAGCCGGGTATTTCGCCAGCCGTGGTTTCACCGCATCCGCCCGCAAGGCCTTCACCCCTTTCGCCTGTTTCAAGGCTGCCACAAATTTCAACCCCACCGCTTCGCTCGAACTTTTTTCAAAGGCCGCGAGCAGTTTCGATAATTCCAATGGCCCGGCAATCTTGAGCGATTCCGTCAGTGCGATCAGTTGTTCCTCGCTCAATTTCGCGCGGCTGATAATGCCGGCGGCCATGGTCCGGATCAGAGGCGGTTTCGCAGCGTTTAAGTTGGCCCGCAGAAAATCAAACAACGCCGGTTCCACCGGAGATAAGCCCGACGGCAACGCGGTCAGCGCTTCCAGCCGCGCTTCCGCCGAACGCTTCTCTTCATGCCCGACCCGCGCCAGCGGCTCGGTGAAATTCACCGTGCTTTTTTTCGGCAACGGCACCGCGCGAATCACCGCCACGGCCGCGCACACCACCGGCTCATCCGCATCTGCCAAAGCCTGCGGCAGCACATTCGACCAAACGACCGGCATTTCGTTGAGCGACGCTTTCGCCATCGCCTGCAGCACCAATTGACGCGTGACCGCCGGAGTGGCCGCGTTCGTCAACGTCGTCACCATGAATTCCTGAATCGTTGCGTCCCGCGCAAAATCCGCGAGTTGGCTTTGCAATTCGGCCCGGTCTGCGTCCGTCGTATTCCTGGCCGCCAGCCGCGTCTGGAAAAAGCCGGACAAATCCTTGCCCCAATCCGGATGATGCGAGGCCACCCACGAAGCCGTGTCTTTTAACACCGGATCTTTGGCCGCGAGCAATGGCGCCACCTCCGTCACCGGCAACCGTCCGTCATCCATTTGATCCAGCGCAATCAGCGCCGCGCGATGCGTCAGCACACTCGCCGATTTCAAACCCGCCGCCGTTCCTTCCCGGTCTCCAATCTGAATCAGCGCGTAAATCAACGCATGTTCGAGAATGCGATCCTGCGCCGATCCCGCTACGGTCAGCAAAGCCGGAACGGCCGGTTTGCTCTCCATTTGCCCCAGGGAAGTCGCCGCACTCCGTTGCAATTGCGGTGAACCGCTTTTTAAAATCTCCTGCAACCGCGCGCTGGCCTTGTCATCCCGGTATAACCCTACTGAATGAACCGCCGCCTGTTGCACCGTCGGGTCCAGATCTTTCAACGCCACGCGCACCGCTTCCCGCGCCGCCGGTTCGTTAATCCGTGTCAAAGCCCACACCGCATTCAAACGGGCTACGCTGGACGCCGATTTCTTGACCGTGTCCGCCAGCGGACGCACCGCTGCTTTGCCGGCCTTGCCCAATTGGGCAATCGCGCGATTGCGCACCACCGGACGCGCATCATCCAGCAGCTTCACCAGGTCCGCCGGTTTCAAACTGGACCACGAAATCTTCGCTCCCCGGGCATCTTCCACCTTCGGTGCCCCCTTGCGGCGGACGCGGTAAATCGCCCCCAGCACATCCGGCTTGGCGATCTGTGAAGTGGGACAACAAATCTTGTACCAGCCCCCGGTATCAATCACGATCAGGCTGCCATCCGCATCTTCCATGACATCCGTCGGATGAAAATCCGTGCTGTCCGAAGTTACAAAATCAATATCACGCGTCTTAAACGTCGCCCCCATCGGCTCCAGAATATGCCGCTGAACTTTGTGCAGGTTGAATTGGCACGAGAACAAATTCCCTTCGTAATCTGCTCCGAAAATCCGCGACGCATAGCAGGTAATGCCACACGGCGCCGCCGGCCCCAGATGGGTCATCGCCGGCATCAGGTCACCCGTATGTTTCAATTCATCCGTGACCCCGTTCACCTTGGGATAAACGCCGCCGTAAATCGCATGCACCAGCGCATCCCGCTTGCCGCCTTGAGGATTTGTAAAGAAGGTCGTGGTGAAAAAGGCATCTCCCACACCATTAAAGGCAATGCCCACCGGATTATCCATGCCCCCGCCCATGACCGAGTCAAACTCGCTTCCATCCGGGCGACAGCGGAAAACGTGCGCCGCGGAATCCGAAATCGGTTTGCGCCCCGGCCGTTCATGCGTCTGTTTGGCAAACGCCCCTTTGCACCAATAGATAAAACCATCCGGCCCCAGGTAAGGCCCATGCACATCATTCGCGCAACCCGTCAGCGTTTCGCCCTTGAACCATTCCGTCCGTTTTTCCGCCACCCCATCGCCATCCGCATCTTCCAGCTTCCAGATCGTCGGTGCCGCCCCGCAATAAACCGCGCCTTCGTACCAGAGAATCCCCTCCGGAAACATCATCTTGTCCGCAAAGACCGTCGCCTTGTCGAAACGCCCGCTCCCCGTGGAATCCTCCAACCGCAAAATCCGGTGCGACTTCTCCTCCAACTGCTTCGGCCCCCGCTCGTTGGACCCTGAGGAATCAGACACATACAAGTGCCCCTGCTCATCCAGGTCCGCTTCAATCGGACGATTGATCAACGGCGGCCCCGCGATCAACTCAATCTCAAAGCCCTCCGGCACGGTCAGCGTTTGATTGGCAAATTTGAACTCGGCAGCGGGACAGGCCAGGGTGAACCACAGACCGAGCGAACATGCGACGAACTGGAAGTGGGATTTCATAATAACGCGCTTTGGACGTTTTAATCCGGCATGGGCTTCAAACCGATTTAAACCGCAGGCCACCCCTTTGACGACCGAAAAAAGAACGGCCAACGAGTTGGCGCCCCGTCAGCAAATAAACAGGAGGGAACGGAGCGAACAGAGTTTCTACTCCGTTTTCTCTGTTTGCTCCTGTTAAATCACAAAAGCCTTCCCGCGCTTACTTCTCCAAATGAAGCTGCTCGAAGATCGGATTCAATGCCGCCGTCCACTTCGCATAACCCACCGCATTCGGATGCAACAGATCCGGAAACTCCTCTGCTTTCACACTGCCTTCCGGCGTCGCAAACAGGCTCCACGTATCACACAGCGTAATCTGCGCGTCGCCCTTCACCGATTCCTCAATCAACTGGTTCAACCGTTGAATCTTCGTCGCAAATTCCGGTTTGCGTGGCATCACCCGGCAAACGATGATCGGCAGCTTCGCGTCGGATTTCTTCAAGTCCGCCAGAATCACTTTAATATTCTCGAAGGCCGGTTCCGGTTCACCGCCCAACCCAAGGTCATTCGTGCCGATCAACAGCACCACCGCTTTGGGATGCAAATCCAACACATCTTCCGGCAACCGTAAACGAACTCCGCGCGTCACATCCCCGCTAATCCCGCGATTTGCCACCTTCAACTTCGGAAAATCCTTCGCCAGACTGCCCCAGCCTTGCGTAATGGAATCTCCCAGGAACACCACCGCTCCCTGATCCTTCTCCCGGTTCACCCAGTAGCTCAACCGCCGCGCCTTCCACAGCTTTTGAAACCAATCCGCCTTTTGCAACGGCCCTTGCCCCGGGAACAGCGCATCCTCCGCCGGCCAATGCGCCACCGCCGGAAGCTCCGGCGGCTTGGTCTTCAGCACATACGTATCCGGCTGACCCCGCCGTTGAGCGAACATCCATAGCAACAACTCCGGCTGCGAAAAAGCCGCATCCCAGGAATTATGACCCAGCCCAAAGAACTCAAAATAATGCGGCTGCCCACCTGCCTTGCGCATCGCCTCAATCATATTGCGTGTGCGCTGCACCTTGACCACCGGATCGTCCTCCGAATGGAAGGCCCAAACCGGCGTCATCGCCACCGCTGCCGTCACCGTTTTCTCATCGCCACCCCCGCAAATCGGAGCCGCCGCCGCAAACCGTCCGGGAAACCGCGTGATGCAATCCCACGTCGCATACCCGCCCCTCGAAAGCACCGTCACATACCCCCGGTTCGTATCCACACTGAATTCCAGCGGCAACGCATCCAGCACGCCCAACGCCAACTGCATCGCCGCACTCGGCTCCTTCGGTTGTGTCCCTTCATTCGCGCCCCACGGCATATTCACCCACTGCTCCTTATCCGGACATTGCGGCGCCACCACCAGGCACGGCAACGTCTTCCGCACCATCGGCGAAAGGAACAACCGCGCCCCGTGCAACAACTGCTTCTCGTTATCCGTCCCCCGTTCGCCTGCGCCGTGGAACAACACCACCAGCGGATATTTCTGTTTCGGATCGTAATTTTGCGGCAGCAACAACCGGTACGGCAGCGTTTTCCCCACGCTGTTGGTAAAGACACGCGCCTGAAACTCCTGCGCCTGAACCCGCCCCAGCAGGTTCAACAATGCGAAACCGGCCAGAACCACCGCCCAACGCCTTCCAAAGAGTAAATGAATCATGGGATAAAAATTGTGTGCGCCGGATTATGCTCAGGCCAAACGCCCTTGCCAATGCGATTTTGGCCAACTCTTTTCCTCATATCATCAAATCAGGATGAACCCGAATCTCCCTTTTGCTCCCGCTTCCGAAAATTTCTCTCCGTAGCAGCCCAGCGTAAGCCGGCTCTAATTTTTCACTCCCACCAACACCCAGCAAACCAGACGAGCCTGACACGCGATGCGCCCCTGCCTCCGTTACACAATAATCAAAAGGGCTGAAAGCCCGTCATGTGACAGCCTAGGCTGAAGGCCCAGGAACATCACCCACCATTGCGCGCAAGGCCTGAAGGGCCGTAACAGATGTCACCAATGACCGGCATACGCCTCCGCCACGGTTTCCATGAAAAGTTCATCGATGAAAATCATCTCGCGCCACTCCCCGCGATTCATCCCGTGATAAACCATCCCTCGTACAGTCTAAATTCGTATTCGACAACAAAATCAGATGAATTTAACCTCATTGCCATGAGCAAGGATTGGCTGAACGACGAACCGGTCCATGTCCACCGCCCTTATTCTAGGAAGCATTTCGCCATTACCATAGCACTCGTTTTGCTCTCTTTCGCTTTGGATGGCTGCACAAGCCCGAACGATCCCCTTCGAAGCCTGTTCGGTTCTTATCGCAATTACACCTCGATCAAAGGTAAAATCGAAGCAAACCGATATTATTCCCCAACGAACAACTTTTCCTGCGCAGTCCCTCCATTAATAGAACCCGGCGCAGTTATTCGCGACAATTTAGGGCCGATAGGAGGCACCGTTGAATTCGAAGATGACTTGGGGACTTTGATACGCGTTGACTACTTTTACATCCCCAAGGAAGGTGCAGGCGATACAGCCACGATTGACGGGCGAAAATTCCTTGCCAATCTGACTTTCAACTATGCAGTCGAAAGCATGTATCGACCGGTGATTCCGGCAACAAAGGTCACTCATACAGAATTTGTGGAACTTCAAGATGGAGTGAAGGACCGAAAAGATGTTGCCCTGTTCGGCATCGCCATTTTGCCGAAAGGATCTTCCCTCGTGGAGACTAAAACCGGGAGATACGATGCGTTGCGAGCGTCACTGGTTTTTGTCAGGGGCCGCTACACATATCTCCTTACAATTCAATATATACCGGGACTGTTTGAAAAGTTTAGCCGGAAGAATGTCGCAGAAGTTCCTGAAGATGAACGTAACCAGCGACTTCTGAAAAAATTGGAGGAACTGTATCAAACATTCTTGTTTAATTAAAACCACATCACTAGTCAGCTCTGATTTTCTTACTTGAGATGGATTAACGTCCCGCTCACGTCGATCTCCGTTGATTCCTTCTTATCCTGCCGGTAATGCCACAATAGCGGCGGGTGGAGCATGCTGGATGGACTGAACTCTACCGTCATCGGAAGCTGCAAAATGACGCGATTTTTAGGATCCCAGAGTGGTTGTCCGACTGATTCAATGGACCCAATTATCGTATGGTCCAACGATTCCAAATACAGAGTTGATTTACCAAGGCTCGGTGCTTCTTTGGAAAAGGCCGTCTTTTTGCAAAGGAAACATAATTGCCCGTCTGAAGATTGCGCTTTGAGAACCGCGATTGAGTGGCCGTTTTCTTTCGTCACGGAGGATCGCCAGGCAAACCGATTCCCATTCCGATCAAAAACCAATGTTGGCCGATCAAATGCAGAATCGGGAATTGCGACAAGATATTTGCCGTCATCGGTAATATGAAAATCGTAGTCACTATGGATTTTCAGTTTCTCAATCGTCGGCATCGCCGGAGCCCATCCGGTTATTTTTTCACTTTTCCCCGATTTTAAATCAGTCAAAACAACGCCTTCACCTTTGGTTACCATGTAAAGACCTGATTGCGATAACTTGTAACGGCCGGCCCCAAAAGCAGTCGATTCATCGGTAACGAAAGGTTCGCCCGCGGAATGGGCCGACGAAATGTCCCATGCGCTGATAGTGGTATTTGCGTTGGAAAATTGCAGCGCTAATGCCAAACCGAAGTCGCTGGTTGGCAACATTCGTGAATCAACATCACCCTTAATTTCCCGGATTAAGACAATTGAGTCTGGCTCTTTCCGTTTGCCTGGTTCCAGGCCGAATACTAATTGATAAAACCGTTGGTCCGTTTTTACAATGTCGCGAACGTGATCTCCAAAGGTTCGGTTATCATATCCCTTTTCAACACTCACAACCATGATGAGCTTGTCATCATTAAGCACCGCCCCGTTTACCCGGGTGAAGTTGTATGCCGGTTTGAAAATCGCGCAACCACTGCTCAAAGCAGCTAAGATAACGTAGGCAAAAAAGGTTCTCATCAGTTTATTGGGTATACGTAAAGAGGTCAGTCCTGACTTTTGACGTGATTTACATTGTCTCGCTATCGGCAGCCCAACAGTGACGGCGTGCGCCAATGGCCTGTGCATGAATCTGCCTCGTTGCCACATTTTTTACCCCTAAACGATCCTGTCATCGGCGGCTAGTTACTCGTCTCAAGGCGAGTTGAATGAACACTCACCGGCGGACCGCCTCCTCCAAATCATAGACCCGGACATAATCCACGAGAAATTCATCCGGGAGTTTGGCTTTCGAAATGTCTTTGCACCAGGTATCCGTTTCATCGCTGAGCTTGATGTATTGCGGCACCTGAGTGATGCCGCCGGGATTGATGCGCCAGCTCTCTTTGCCGTCCACGTAATAAACGTACGCGTCGGACTTCCACCACACGGCAAAAGTGTGCCAGCCTTCCCGGATTCCCGGAACCGTCACTGTTTGTGACCACTCCCGCAATTGATGGTTTCCTGCAGGATCCCAATAAAGCGTGTGCTTCACCTCGTTGTTGGGCCAGAATTTTTCAAAGATGTCGATCTCCGACCCGTTGTACCAACTGCTGCCCGACGTGTGCACTCCCTCGAACAGCCAAAACGCCGGCCAATGCCCCTGCTCCCTCGGCAATTGGACGCGGGCAACGTAGTAACCGAATGTGTGCGCAAACTTGCCCTTGGTGCGCACGCAGCCATCAATAATTTTGTCGCCCTCCCTTGACGTTTGGATGACCAAATGACCGTGCCCATCCAACGAAATCGCCTTGCGCATCCACCAACCGGCGTGGCGTGGTCCGTCCGGTGGCGTCTCCCATTTGGTTTCGTCCAACTTGACGCCGTCGAACTCGTCGTGCCAGATCAGCTTCCAGGTTTTACCGCCCGGAAGCTGCGGCAGATTATCCGCCAATGGGTTCGTCTGCCCACAAACCAAACCCGCCGACAGCAGCCATCCAGTGACTCCAGCAACCGCAAATCGAGTTTTCATTGTTATAAGGATCGGCGCAAACTATTGACCTGCTTTCCTACTTTCTCGCAATACACCCCATGTATTGACGATGAATTGTGTTTTCTGCGAGCACAGTTGCCAATCCGATTTTCTGCACATCGGCTCTTTGACCCATGCCTTCATTCACCACCTACCGCTCCGTGCGCCTGTAAGAATTCCAGTAATCGCTTTCGTTCATCCCCATAAATGCCGTACAGCAAGTCTAAGGGACGCTCTCCACTCTCGTTAATTTCATTCAAATTAACCCCCATTTCAGCCAGGCGACGGACGACCGTCCATTGAGCGTTATACATTGCATAGTGGACAACTTCCGATGGATTAGCATTTCGTTTGAGCAATTCTTCCACGAGAGCCAGGTTACCTTTACCACTTGCGGACTGAATGAGAGTTCTTCCTCTTTTGTCTTTATGATCAACGCTGAATCCTTCGGCAAGAAATCGCTGAAGCTCGCCAACACCTCCGTTCATCGCCAAATTGTCAATTGGGTCCACTTCAACCTCTTCAATCTCACCGAATAAAGAATCCAAAAATGCTGAGAAAGAAGGGGCAACATACAGAAACTCAGCTCCACCACCGTCAGCATAATCGAGGGTGATAAATACCTGGCCAAGGTATGATTTGTTCAAGCAAAGACACAACCATTCGGCCGAAATATCCCGTCCAATTGGCAGATAACCTTTGGGCATTTCCCCTTCGCAATCGATGTAATGAATTTTGAGGCAAGTATTCGAATCGTTAGTCAGTCCATACAGTACCAACACTTCGCGTAATTCGTCTTCAATTAGATAACTCGATTGCGCGGGAACTCCCCCGCCGGTTTTCAAAAGAAAATCGACATAGTCTTGAGGTAATTGAAATCCGATAAGGCTCTCAAAGCTTGAAAGCGTACGCCGATCCGGGCTGGTGAATTTTTCCTTAAATGGAACCATGGCGTTTAACGAAAATTCATGTAAAGCGATCAGAAATGGCGGTCACCATTTTTCCCATTTTTACATTCCAATCTACATGCTGTAGCACGTGTTGCAATACGTGCACCTGTCTCTTATCACCCTTCGTCCACAAACACAATTTCGTTCCCTCCCATCCAGACTGAACCCACCAACCGTGACGAGTGAAGTTACCGGACAACGACCCCATTCATAGGGGTAAATGTCTCCCACCCTGTCCAATTTTGATTCGACAGACCATTTTCAGCAAGGTTACAAGTAATTCGTGCACAAGGATTGGGTGAACAATGAGTCGGGCGTTAACCGGTGGCTGCTAATCTCATGAAACCCAATTATCTCCTGGCGGCAATTCTGGTCATCTTGATCTCATCGGGCTGCGAAAACATGGTCGACAGCCTTGCCGAAAAACAAATGGACCGAGAGAGTTTTCACTTCAATTTTGAAATCAGAATACCAGCCAATGCCGCTGATCTGTCCACTAACCATATTGAATTGGTGACGGATGGATCTCTATCCAGCTCGGCTTTTGGAGCACCAAAACGAAAAGATGACCAATATATTTATTACGCGTCTTCGTTTCTGATTTTCCGAAATTCAAGAAGATTCCTGACAATTAGCCAACCTTACCAATCGGATCTAGGTTTCAAGACGGAGTTGGTATATGAACTCCATATACCGAAAGTGGCACGCCCTGCCGCGTGGACACCATGGCACCCCGGAAATTATGTGGTGGCCGATTCGATAGATACCCCATTAAAATTGATGCGTAATGAATTGGGCGCTGATGCGAAGCATTCTGCGGCGGATTACCTCATCGAGATGCGATATGAACTCGTAAAAGACGACCTCTCGCTCCACGATGCGATGGAAAGAGTGCGAAAAGCGGATCGATTGCAAAAGGCATCCCAACCCCGATAACCCGTTACAATCACCTCAGCCGCTTCAAAAAAATCCTTCTTCTCCGGCAGCGGGTGGTGTTCAATTCTGAGGTATTATGAATCAAACGCATCCGCTGACCACTACGGCTTTTGATTTGCCCGGTTACCGGGTGGCGAAGAACTTTGGGGTCGTGCGCGGACTGGTAGTGCGGTCACGCTCGATCATTGGCAATATCGGCGCGAGCCTGCAATCCCTGGTGGGGGGCAATATCACGCTCTACGCCGAACTCTGTGAAAAAGCGCGCAGTGATGCCTTTGACCAAATGCTCTCGCACGCTGGCAATCTGGGAGCCAATGCCGTGATTGGCGTGCGCTATGATGCGACTGAAATCGGCCCCGGCATTTCGGAAGTGCTCTGCTACGGCACCGCTGTGCTGGTGGAACCGGAAAATAAAACCAATTAATTTGTCGGATCGTCAAAGCCGCTCGTAAATATGGCAGGACATAGTAAATGGGCCAAAGTTAAGACCTTCAAAGGCGCCATCGACGCCAAACGCGCCCGGATTTTCGCCAAGTTAAGCCGGGAAATTACCATTGCCGCCAAATTGCTCGGCGGCGATCCGGATATGAACCCGCGCTTGCGAGCCGCCCTGCTGAAATGCCGCGGCGCCAACATGCCTTCCGAAAATATCGATCGGGCCATTAAAAAAGGCACGGGCGGCGGGGAAGGCACCAGTTACGATGATTTAGCGTACGAGATTTACGCTCCCCATGGCGTGGCGCTGCTCGTCGAGTTGAGCACGGACAACCGCAATCGCACCGCCGCTGAAATCCGCAGTCTTGTGACCAAAGCCGGTGGCAACATTGCCACCTCGGGTTCCGTCACCCGGCTTTTCCATCGTAAAGGGCAATTTATTATCGCCCGCGAATCCGCCCCCGAAGATCAATTGATGGAACTCGCGCTGGAAGCCGGCGCTGAGGATTTCCTGGCCGAACCGGAAGGCTATGAAATTTTAGCCGAACCAGCCCAGTTTGAAGCGGTGCTCCGGCAGTTGGAGGCCAAAAAAATCCGCTGTGAATCCGCCGCCATCACGCATCTGCCCACGCTGACCGTCCCGTTGAGCGATCCCGCCCAAATCGCTGCCGTCACAGGATTAACTGAAAGTTTGGAAGAACACGATGACGTCAAGGAAGTCTATTCCAATGCGGAGTTCACGGAGCCTCCGGTTTAAAAAATCCTCCGGGCTGAGATTGAACGTTGCATTGGCTGAGTAATTCCGGAAAATGCAACGGTTTCCGGCCCGGGCCGGTCTGATTCCAACACCTGATCATGCAACCGCCGAAAGAGTCGCTCGCAGAACGCCTGTTAAGGTGGTTGGCGGACTCTGTCTATCACCGGCCCAATCTCTATCTCTATCCGCAGATCATTCTGTTCGTCATCTGCGTCGTTTTCACGGTCGAAAAGCTCCAATTCGATACCAGCCGCGACAATCTGGTCGGTTCCGAGAAGAAATATCACCAGAACTTCCTGAAGTTTAAGCAGGAATTCCCCGGTCAGGATGACTTGGTCGTCGTGGTGGAGAGCGAGTTGATGGAGAAAAACCGTCAATTCGTGGAACGTTTGGGCGCACGGCTGGAAACGGAAACCAATCTTTTCACGGATGTCTTTTACAAAGGCGATTTGAAATTGATGGGGCCCAAGGCGCTCCTCTTCGTGCCGGAACAGGACCTCAAGGAACTGAAACAAACGCTCAAAGATTATCAGCCGTTCATCCAGACCTTTTCCCAGGCCACCAATCTCAGCACCCTGTTCCAACTCATTAATACCCAGATCCGCACCTCGCCACGGGAACGGAATGAGAAAACGGATGCGTTGTTGAAGGCGTTGCCCGCCTTGCAGCGGATTATCGAGCAGGCCACCGACAGCTTGGGGCGTCCCGGCACACCGCCTTCGCCCGGCCTCAATGCCCTCTTCGGCAGCGGTGAGGAAGCCGAGAAGCAAATATATATCACCTTCGCCAATGGCCGGTTGTATCTCGCCACCGCTCACGCGCGTTCGGATGAACTGAATGGACCCGCCGTGGAACGTCTGCGGGAACTGGTCCGGGAAACCCAGGTGGAAGTGCCCGGCGTCAACGTCGGCATCACCGGGGAACCAGTGCTGGAATACGATGAAATGGCGCAGTCACAGCACGACACCACGGTGGCTACCATTGTGTCGTT
>JBEHZA010000002.1:0-44492 GCA_048497895.1 Verrucomicrobiota bacterium | reverse complement strand
CGCGACGGAATCCGGATACGGGATTTCGCGGAGCGGATGAAAACTCGGCTATGCGTAAGGTCGCCAAGATCCGGTTAACCAACGGTTACGAAGTGATCGCCTACATTCCTGACGAAGGTCACAACCTTCAGGAACACTCGATCGTTCTCGTTCGTGGCGGCCGGGTAAAAGATTTGCCGGGTGTGCGCTATCACATCGTCCGCGGGACGTTGGATGCCGCGGGGGTTGAAAAACGCCGTGTCAGCCGTTCCAAGTATGGCGTGAAACGCCCCAAAGCTGCCGCCGCTAAAGGTGCTAAATAATTAATTTGATATGTCTCGACGTCGTCAAGCAACTAAAAGGCCGCTCCTGGCGGATGGCAAGTTTCAGAGCACGCTCGTTTCGCGGCTTGTGAACACCGTCATGCAGGGCGGTAACAAGACCACGGCTCAACGCATCGTTTACGGCGCGTTCGACCAGATTGCGGAAAAGCAGGCCAACTCCAACCCGCTGGAAATTTTGCAGCGCGCGGTGGATAACGCCAAGCCCCGCCTGGAAGTCAAAGCCCGCCGCGTGGGCGGTGCCACTTATCAGGTTCCTGTCGAAGTGACAGTGGATCGTCAGCTCTCGCTGGCCATGCGTTGGCTGGTGGAAAATGCTGATAATCGCAAGGGCATGCCGATGCGTGAAGCGCTGGCGGCTGAAATCCTCGAAGCCTATCAAGGGCAGGGGAGTGCGATTCGTAAGCGTGACGAAGTGCATAAGATGGCCCAGGCCAATAAGGCCTTCGCCCATTTCCGGTGGTAGTTTTTGCGGTTTAATTTAGCGCCCCGAAGGCCGATGTCGACGGGGCGCTTTTAGTCTCTAAGAAATCAGATGGAAGCTGTAGCAGAAAATAAAGCGATCAACTCGCCGAACCGTCAATATACGATGGAGCGGACCCGCAATATTGGTATTGCGGCCCACATTGACGCCGGCAAGACCACGACCACGGAGCGTATCCTCTTCTACACCGGTCTTATTCATAAGATCGGTGACGTTGATGACGGCAATACCGTCACCGACTGGATGGAGCAGGAACGCGAGCGCGGCATCACGATCACTTCGGCTGCTGTCACCTGCTTCTGGACTCAGAAGAAGGAAGAAAGTCTGACCAAATTGTATTCGGCTATCCCGCACCGGATCAATATTATCGACACTCCGGGTCACGTGGATTTCACGGCGGAAGTCGAACGTTCCATGCGGGTTTTGGACGGTGCTGTCGCTGTGTTCTGCGGTGTGGCTGGGGTTCAGCCGCAATCGGAAACGGTTTGGCGTCAGGCGACCAAATATAAAGTTCCCCGGATCGCGTTCGTCAACAAGATGGACCGTACTGGCGCGAATTTTGAAAACGCTTTGAATGACATGCGTAAGAAGCTCAATGCTTACGCGTTCCCGATTTTCCTGCCGATCGGTGCGGAAGATAATTTTGCCGGCGTGATCGACGTGGTGAACCAGAAGGCGATCGTTTGGGGCCCTGGTGACGTAACGAACGAAGGTTTGAAGTACGAAACCAAAGAAATTCCGGCTGACCTGAAGGAAAAGGCCGCGGATGCTTTGCAGGAATTGATCGAAGCGGTTTCTAATAAAGACGATACGATTGCTGAATTAGTGATCGAAGAGAAGCCGATTGATGCGGTCACGCTGAAGAATGCGATTCGCCGTTTGACCTGCAAAATTGAACTGGTTCCCGTGCTGTGCGGTTCAGCCTTTAAGAAAAAAGGTGTTCAGGTTTTGATCGACGCGGTGGTGGACTATCTGCCTTCTCCGCTGGACATTCCGGCGGCAACCGGTCACGTCCCGGGCACTGCAGACCAGGTGGCAGTTGAGCCGGATGACAATAACAAGTTTTGCTCCTTGGCTTTCAAACTTTGGACCGACCCATACGCGGGCAAGCTCGTTTTCTTCCGCGTTTATACCGGTGCCTTGAAGAAGGGTGACACGATTTATAATCCCCGCACGCGCAGACGTGAACGCGTCAGCCGCTTGATGGTTATTCAAGGCAGCGAACGCAAAGACGTGGAAGTTGCTTACTCGGGTGATATCGCGGCTCTGGTGGGTCTGCGTAACATTACTACGGGTGACACCCTCTGTAATGAAGATTTCGACGTGATGCTCGAACCGCCGACGTTCCCTGAACCGGTGATCAGCATGGCAGTTGAGCCGAAGACGAAGGCTGACCGCGACAAGATGGGCGAAGGTCTGCAACGTCTGGCGGAAGAAGATCCGACCTTCCGTTGCTTCACCAACGAAGAGACCGGTCAATTAATTATCGCGGGGATGGGTGAGTTGCATTTGGAAATCATTTGCGACCGTCTCAAACGCGAATTTAAAGTCGAAGCCAATTCCGGCGCGCCGCAAATCGCTTATCGTGAAACGATTACGAAGGCAGCTGAAGGTGAAGGCAAATTCATTCGCCAATCGGGTGGTCGTGGTCAATATGGTCACGCAGTGATCACGATTGAGCCTAATGAACCCGGTAAAGGCATTGAGATCAATAATAAGATTGTCGGCGGCGCGATTCCGAAGGAATATGTCCCGGCGGTCATCAACGGCATCGAAGAAGCCATCCGTAGCGGTGTTTACGCCGGCTACCAGGTTATCGATCTCAAAGCGAACGTCATCGACGGTTCATTCCACGAAGTTGACTCTAACGAGTTAGCGTTTAAGATGGCTGGTATTTTCGCGCTGAAAGAAGCCTTCAAAAAGGCCGGTCCCATTCTGTTGGAACCGATCATGAAGGTGGAAGTGACCACCCCGGATGAATATCAGGGTGATCTGCTCGGTGACATTAACCGTCGCCGTGGTGTGATCAACGGCATTGATGCGAAGAATGGTCAGACCATTCTGAATGCGAAGGTGCCTCTGGCAGAAATGTTCGGCTATGCGACGGCGATTCGCTCGCTGTCGAAGGGACGGGCTTCCTATTCCATGGAACCCTCCACGTTCGAACAAGTGCCGAATAGTGTTTTGACAACAATTTTGGACGCGGCGGCGAAAAAACCGGCGGCGCGCTCATAACAACGTAAACCGATTAACTGTTCTTTCTTATGGCTGGACAACGAATTCGCATCCGCTTAAAGGCGTACGATCACCGGGTGATCGATCAATCGGCCCACGACATCGTGGAGACCGTCAAACGCACCGGTGCTCGCGTCGCGGGCCCCATTCCGCTGCCGACTCGCGTGGAACGCTTCACGGTACTGCGCTCCCCTCACGCTGACAAAAAGTCCCAGGAAACTTTCGAGCAACGCACCCACAAGCGTCTGCTGGACATTATCGACCCCACGGCAAAAACTGTCGATGAATTGAAGAAACTGAACCTCCCGGCCGGGGTGGACATTACCATCAAGATTTGAGTTTTATGATAGGCTTGCTCGGAAAAAAAATTGGACAAACCCGCGTGTATGATGCGGCGGGTAACGCTGTGTCAGTGACCGTCGTATTGGCTGGCCCGAACCGGGTTATCCAGCGCAAAACGGTGGAAAGCGACGGCTACAATGCCGTTCAGCTCGGTTTCGCTGATCAGAAGGAAAGCCGCGTGACGAAGCCGTTGCTCGGTCACTTCAAAAAAGGTGGCTCGAAAGCGGTCAAGCAGGTCCGCGAATTTCGCGACTTCACGCTGGATGTCAAACCCGGCGACGTCGTCGGAGTGAACATTTTTGCCGCCGGTGATTATGTGGACGCGATTGGCGTCACCAAAGGCCGCGGTTTTGAAGGTGTCGTTAAGCGTCATCGGTTCGCCGGTGGTGATTCGACCCACGGTGCTAAAGGCTGGCATCGCCGCTCTGGCGCGATCGGTCAGCGCTTGTTCCCCGGCACGGTTATGCGCGGGATGAAGATGCCCGGTCACATGGGCCAGGTGCGCCGCACCACGCAGAATCTGCAAGTCGTGCAGGTTCGTGAAGCGGACAATGTTTTATTGATCAAAGGTGCGATTCCGGGCGCAAAGGGCGATTACGTCGTCATCCGTGAATCCAAGAAGAACCCTAAGGCTGCTGCGGCTGCCAAGAAGTAATCAGGAAGAATTCCGATGAAGCTCACAGTTAAAGATATTAAGGGCAAAAGCCAGGGTGAACTGGATGTCAATTTCCAGCTCATTGAAAACGGGAAAGGCACCCAGGCCGTTCATGATACCGTGGTCGCCTATCGGGCGGCTCAACGCAGCGGCACGGCTTGCACCAAGAACGTTGGCGATGTCAACGGCACCAATAAGAAACCCTGGCGCCAAAAGGGCACTGGTCGCGCTCGCGCCGGTTCCTTCGCCTCGCCGCTTTGGCGTGGCGGTGGTGTGGTGTTCGGTCCGAAACCGCGTGATTTCTCCAAGAAGGTTTCCAAATCCACCAAGCAGCTTGCCTTGCGCAAGGCGCTGAGTGAGCGTTTGAAAGCCGGGGATGTGCTGATCGTGGACGACTTGAAGCTCAGCACGCCGAAGACCAAGGAATTGGTTGCCATTCTGGCGGCGCTCGAACTCAAGGGTACGACTTTGCTGGTGGCCAGTGCTGTCGAGAAGAATCTTCTTCTGGCTGCGCGCAACATCGAGAAAGTGGAAATCGCCACGGGCGAAAACCTGAATACCTACGAAATCTTGCGCAGCGACAAGCTGGTGTTCACTCGCAGCGCGTTTGAACAAGTTGGCCAACGCCTGAATCAGGACTAATTTTCATGAAATCGTTTGTTGTCATTAAGAGTGTTCGCCTCACGGAAAAGGGCGCCACGCAAGCTGAGAAGAGCAACCAATATACGGTGGTGGCTGATCCGCGCGCGAATAAGATCCAAATCCGTCAGGCAGTGCAGGAATTGTTCAACGTCAAAGTGCTCAGCGTCAATACGCTGAATGTCACTGGCAAGGACCGTCGCAAACGCACGGCGCAAGCGGGCAAGACCCCGAACTGGAAGAAGGCCATCGTTACTTTGAAAGATGGCGATAAGATCAGCCTCACGTAAACCGATTAAGATTTTATGGCAGTAAAAAGCTTTAGACCGCTGACGCCCTCGACGCGCTATATTACGATCGCGTCGTACGACGAAATCACGAAGACCAAGCCGGAAAAGAAGCTGGTTTTCATCAAGAAAAAGACGGGTGGCCGCAATTCCTTTGGCCGGGTGACCAGCCGTGGCATTGGCGGTGGACACAAGCAGAAGATTCGTCTGGTTGATTTCAAACGCAATAAGCATGGCGTGGAAGCCACTGTGGCGGCGATTGAATATGATCCGATGCGTTCCGCGCGCCTCGCTTTGCTTGAATATAAGGATGGCGACAAGCGTTATATTGTAGCTCCGAGTGGTCTGGCGGTTGGGGCGAAGTTGTTGAGCGGCCCGAATGCGATTCCGGAATTGGGCAACTCCCTGCCGTTGAAGAACATTCCGGTGGGCATCATGATTCACAACATCGAACTGCACGCCGGCAAAGGTGGCCAGATCGTGCGTTCCGCCGGTTCGTCTGCCACGCTGATGTCGCGGGATGAAGGTTACGCGCAGATTCGTTTGCCTTCCGGTGAAATCCGCAAAGTCAACGAAGAGTGCTACGCCACGATTGGCCAGGTGGGCAATACGGAACATGAAAACGTGGTGCTCGGCAAAGCTGGTCGCAGCCGTCATCGTGGCAAGCGCCCGATGAGCCGCGCGGTGGCGAAGAACCCGGTGGACCATCCGATGGGTGGCGGTGCCGGCAAAACTTCCGGTGGTGGTCATCCGGTGACTCCCTGGGGTGTTATCACCAAGGGTTACAAGACCCGTAACAAGCGCAAGTATTCAAACCGCTTTATCATCGTTCGCCGTGATGGCCGTCCGATGAAACAGAAATAATATTATATGGGACGCTCGATTAAAAAAGGTCCATTTGTCGACCAACATTTGCTGGACAAAATCGTCAAGGCGAAGGAAACGAAGTCCAAGACGCCGATCAAGACGTGGTCACGCCGTTCGATGATTACCCCTGATTTCGTGGGGCTCACGTTCAACGTCCATAATGGCAAGGTGTTCAACCCGGTGTTCGTCACCGAAAACATGGTGGGACATCGTCTGGGTGAATTCTCCCTGACGCGCACTTTCAAGAAACACGGCGCTCACACCGCCAAGGCCGAAGCCAAGTAGTCATTTTATGCAAGTCCAAGCAATTACGCGCAACGTGCGCATGTCAGCCCAGAAGATGCGCGAAGTCGTGCGTCAGATTCAGGGTCTGCCTGCCCTCCAGGCGCAAGCAGTTCTCGCGGTTGTGCCGCGCAAATCCGCCCGGGTCGTGGCCAAGACTTTGAAATCTGCCATCGCTAACGCGGAAAACAACCCGCCCGGCGCGAAGGCGGAAAACCTGAAAGTGCGCGAAGCGGTAGCGCAAACGGCAGCGACGCTCAAGCGTTTCACGCCGAAAGCGCGCGGTTCCGCCGGCCCGATCTTAAAACGGACCTGCCACGTGAAAATTGTGTTATCAGACGAATAATTACCTATGGGTCAAAAATCTAATCCGATAGGCCTGCGGATCGCCGTCACGAAAGACTGGCGCTCCAAGTGGTATTCCGACAAAAAAGACTTTGGCAAGCTGCTGAACGAAGATCGCAAGATCCGGGAGTTACTCAAGAAGAAGCTTGAGTCGGCCTCCGTTCCCAAGATTCAGATTGAGCGCGCTGCCACCCGTTGCCGCATCACCATTTTCACCGCCCGTCCGGGTGTGGTGATTGGTCGCAAAGGCTCGGAAATCGACAAGCTCAAGGAAGAATTGAGCAAGATGACCGGCAAGGAAATCTATGTCGACATCCAGGAAGTCAAATCGCCTGAACTCGACGCCCAATTGGTGGCCGAGAACGTGGCCTTGCAATTGGAACGCCGTATTTCTTTCCGCCGCGCGATGAAAAAAGCCGTGCAAACGGCGATGGACTTCGGTGCCGACGGCATCAAGATCCGTTGCGCTGGCCGCCTGGGCGGCGCGGAATTGGCGCGCGTGGAAATTTATCACGAAGGCAGTGTGCCGTTGCACACCCTGCGTGCGAACATTGACTATGGTTTTGCTGAAGCCAAAACGGTTTACGGCAAGCTCGGAGTCAAGTGCTGGATTTGCAAAGGTGAAATGAAGAAGGAAAAGGCGCCCACTCCGGCGGTAACAACCGCGGCGAACTAAGGCCAGTGGAACCCAGAAAGTAAGGATTTTGATATGGCAATGATGCCCGCAAGAGTTAAGTACCGCAAAATGCAACGCGGCGCCCGTACCGGTTTAGCAACCCGGGGCGCGAATGTCGCGTTCGGCGAGTATGGTTTGCAAGCTTTGGAGCGCTGCTGGCTGGACGCCAAGCAGATTGAAGCCGCCCGTGTGGCGATTACCCGCTTCATGAAACGCCGGGGCAAGGTTTGGATCCGGATTTTCCCGGACAAATCCTATACCAAGAAACCGTTGGAAACCCGCATGGGTCACGGTAAAGCCGGGGTGGAAGGCTGGGTGGCGGTGATCCGTCCGGCGAACGTATTATTTGAAGTGGATGGCGTGCCGGAAGCGGTCGCCCGTGAATCAATGCGCCTGGCGGCCGACAAGCTGCCGATCCGCACGAAGTTCATCTCGCGCCACAAAATCAGCTAAGCAGAGGATTTCGCGATGAAGAAGACTGAATTAAAGCAATTGAACGAAATGACCGCTCCGGAACTCGCCGGCAAAAGCCGCGAGTTGCGCCAGGAGTTGTTTAACCTGAACCTGCAGAAGGCCAGCAGCCAGTTGGAAAAGCCGTCGCGCCTTCGCACGTTGCGCCGGGACATAGCCCGCGTAGAAACCCAAATTTCCCTTCTCCGCAAGAAGGCAGCCTGAGTGGAATTTTTATATGCCAGAGAATAAAATCGCCCGCAAAACCCGCAAAGAGCGCGTGGGAGATGTCGTCTCCAACAAGATGACCAAGACGATCGTGGTGCGCGTGGAACGCCGTTTCCGCCATCCCGAGTTCAAAAAAATCGTGACGAGCTATAAAAAGTTCTACGCGCACGATGAAAAGGGCGAAGCCAAAGTTGGTGATCGCGTTCGCATTGAAGAAACCCGCCCGCTGTCCAAGACCAAGTGCTGGCGTTTAGTCGAAGTGGTGGAGCGCAGCGGCGATGTCGCGCTGGCAAGTTAACCGGGAATTGTTCTTATGTTACAAATACGTTCCATATTGGATGTGGCCGATAACACCGGGGCCAAACGGGCCGCGGCGATCGGCGTCATCGGACGCAATCAGCGCTACGCTGAAGTGGGCGATGTGATCAAGGCTCACATCAAGGAAGCGGCGCCGGACGGCACCGTGAAAAAGGGTGAAGTAGTCAACGCCGTGATCGTGCGCACCCGCAAGGCGATCCGCCGGAACGATGGTTCCTACCTGCGTTTTGACAGCAATGCCATTGTGATTATCGACAAGGAAAACAACCCGCGGGGGACCCGCATCTTCGGACCGGTGGCGCGCGAATTGCGTGACAAGAAGTTCATGAAGATCATCTCCCTCGCTCCAGAAGTGATTTGATATTATGCCGAAAGCTCATGTAAAAAAGGGCGATGAAGTCGTGATCATCGCCGGGACCGCGCGGGGCAAGCGCGGCAAGATCATCGAAGTCCTGAAGGAAAAGCAGCGCGTCATCGTTGAAGGCGCGCGGATGATCAAAAAGCACGTCCGCAAGAACCAGCAGCAACCGCAGGGTGCGATCGTGGAACGCGAAGGCACCATTCACATTTCCAACGTTGAGTTGGCCGCAACCTATGACGCCCGTGCAGCCAAGCGCGGCGCTGTGGTCGCAAGCTAAGATTAGTGTATGAAGTCCAGACTTTACGAAAAATATATCAACTCGGTAAAGCCCGCGTTGATCGAGAAACGCAAATACAAGAACGTGCACCAGGTGCCGCGCATCGAAAAGATCGTGGTGAACATGGGGGTAAGCGCGAGCCTGGAAAAGAACGCGGTGGAAGACGCGGCCCGGGATATGACGACGATTACCGGCCGCAAACCGGTCATCAGCATGTCACGCAAGAGCATCGCGAACTTCAAGCTCCGTGAAAACCAGGCGATCGGTTGCCGGGTGACTTTGCGGCGCGATCAAATGTATGAATTTTTGGATCGTCTGGTGGCCGCTGCGCTGCCGCGTATCCGTGATTTTCGTGGGGTTTCCAGCCGTTCCTTTGACGGCCGGGGCAATTACTCAATCGGGATTGCTGATCAAACCATTTTTCCGGAAATCGAAATGGACAAAATCAAGCGCACTCAGGGTATGGACATCACCATCGTGACCACCGCCCCGACGGATGCGGAAGCCTTGGAACTGTTGAAACTGATGGGCATGCCATTTGCGGAAGGAAGATAATTTTTATGGCCAAGAAATCATGGATTGAGCGCGAAAAGAAAAAGCGCGAAACGGTTAAGAAATACGCCGCCTTGCGGGCGGAATTGAAAGCGAAGCATGACTATGCCGGCTTGTCCAAATTGCCGCGCAATGCCAGCCGCACACGGTTGACCAATCGCTGTGAAATGAGCGGCCGTCGTCACGGCTATCTCCGCAAATTCTCCTGCTCCCGTTTGACGTTCCGGGAAGCGGCCCTGAACGGTTTGATTCCGGGTGTGACCAAAGCTAGCTGGTAAATTTATGACTGATCCGATCGCCGACATGCTCACGCGAATCCGCAACGCCAATGTGGCCTTGCTGCCTACGGTGGATATGTCCCACTCCAAGTTGAAGGAAAGCATTGCCCAGATCCTCAAGCGGGAAGGGTATATTGCAGAATGCACTGTTGAAGGCGCGCCTGTTAAACGCCTGAAATTGAAGTTGAAGTTTACCGGCCGCAAAGGTGTGATCACCGGTTTGCGCCGTGTGAGCAAGCCCGGTTTGCGCCGGTATGTGAAGTCCACTGAGATTCCGCGCGTTTTGGGCGGCATGGGAACCGCGATTGTTTCCACTCCTCAGGGGGTAATGACGGGCGTTGACGCCCGCAAGCAGAAGCTCGGTGGCGAGCTGGTCTGCTTCGTCTGGTAACTCTAATTTAATATTTTATGTCACGAATTGGAAGAATGCCGATTGATATTCCCGCCAAAGTAAAGGTGGAAGTCAAAGGCCAGCAAGTAGCGGTTGAGGGGCCGAAGGGCAAACTCAGCTTCGAATTACCCAAACGCACTTCGGCCGCAGTGGAAGGCGCCAAAGTTGTCGTTACCCGCAAAGGCGAGGACGCAGAAGCGAAGGCCCTGCACGGTTTGAGCCGCTCCATCATCAATAACATGGTGATCGGGGTTGCCACGGGTTTCAGCAAGAAGCTGGAAATCCAGGGCGTCGGTTTCAAGGCCGCGGTGGCCGGCAAGCTGGTGAATTTGACCTTGGGTTTTTCTCACCCGATTGCCTACCCGATTCCTGACCAGATTAAAGTAACGGTGGAAGAAAACACCAAGTTAACCATCGAAGGACCTGACAAACAGGTCGTCGGTAAAGTCGCGGCTGAAATCCGCAGCTATTACCCGCCGGAGCCGTATAAGGGCAAAGGTGTTCGCTACTCGGACGAAAAGGTCATCCGCAAGGAAGGCAAGACAGTCCAATAACAATTATCCGGGCACACGGCAAAATCCGTGTGCCCAAAAACAATGAGAACAGACAAGAAGCACCATTTATTACAGTTGCGCCGCTGGCGCACGCGCAAGAAAGTTCGTGGCACGGGAGAACGTCCCCGCATGAGCGTCCGTTTTACCGGCCGCAACATTCATGTGCAGTTCATCGACGACATTGCCGGGCAGACTTTGGCCGCAACGTCCACGTTGAGCAAAGCCCTGACCGACCGCGAAACTCTGGCGGCCAACGTCGTCAGCGCCAAACGCATCGGGCAGGCGGCTGCCGAAGCGGCTTTGAGCAAAGGAATCAAGAGCGTTGTGTTTGATCGCAGCGGTCTCCGTTATCACGGCAAGGTCAAAGCGCTCGCGGATGCCGCGCGCGAAGCGGGACTTCAATTTTAACTGCAAGAGGAGAATTTACTGTGGCTGATCTACCAAATACTAGCGAGAACAACCAGCGCGGCTTCGGTCGCGGTCCGGGACGCGGTGGCCGCCGTGGCCGTCCGAGCGAAACTCCGGATACGGATAGCAAGACCGGCAACGAATTGACTGAAAAAGTAGTTTTCATCAATCGTTCGTCCAAAGTTGTCAAAGGAGGTCGTCGTTTCAGCTTTAGCGCGCTCGTAGTAACGGGTGACAAGCTGGGCCGCGTCGGCCTGGGTCTTGGCAAAGCCAGCGAAGTGGCGGACGCCATTCGCAAGGGCAGTGAAGTTTCCAAGGCGCACATGCTGAGCGTGTCGCTCAACGGCAGCACGATTCCGCACGAAGTGATTTCGGCTTACGGTGGCGCCAAAGTTTTATTGCGCCCTGCCTCTCCTGGTACTGGGATCATCGCGGGCAAGACTGTTCGTGCCGTGGTGGAATCCGCCGGGGTCAAGGACGTCTTGACGAAATCGCTCGGCTCCAAGAATGCCGCCAATGTGGCCAAGGCCACTCTGGCCGCGCTCCAACAGTTGCGCTTGCGTGAAGAGATCTATCGTTCCCGTGGTCGCGAAATTAAAGCCACAACCCCTTCTATTAGCTGATTTGTATGCGTTTACATGATTTAAAACCTCGTCCGGGAGCCAAACATCGCCGCAAGCGTTTAGGCCAGGGTGAATCCAGCGGTCACGGCAAAACCAGCGGTCGCGGTGGCAAGGGCCAGAGCGCCCGTTCCGGTAGTTCTATCCGGATTGGCTTCGAAGGCGGTCAGATGCCTTTGATCCGTCGTATTCCCAAGCGCGGCTTTAATAATGCCTCGCACGCGGTCGAATACATTCCGGTGAACCTGGATGGTTTGAACCGTTTTGAAGACGGCGCCCGGGTTGATGAAGCGGCCTTGCGTTCCATTGGTCTGGCTAATGGCAAAGCGGCTGGCATTAAGATTCTCGCTCGTGGTGAACTCACCAAGAAATTGACCGTTAGTGCTCACGCTTTCAGCGCGGCCGCTCGGGCCAAGATCGAAGCTCTGGGTGGGGCTTGTGAAGTCGTCGCCAAGACGAAAGCGGCAGCGGCCAAGTAGAGTATTTCTCCCGATTACTTCCGGCGCATGTTTTCATCCATACTTAACACGTTCGCGAATTGCTTCAAAATTCCTGAATTGAAGTCGCGGATTGTCTTCACCATGCTGGTGTTGATCATCTGCCGTCTGGTGGGATTGGTTCCCATTCCCGGTCTGGACGGTGCGGCTTTGAAGCACTTTTTCGACACGCTCCCCAAAGATGACGGTGGTGGCGGGCTGTTGGGTATGTATAGCATGTTCACCGGTGGCGCTCTGGAGCGTTGCGCGGTTGGTTCGCTGGGCATCATGCCGTACATCAGTGCAACCATTATTATTCAATTGCTGAGCGCGGTGATCCCGAGCTTAAGCAAAATGTCCCGTGAAGAAGGTGGTCGGGCCAAGATCGTTCAATACGGACGGTACCTGACCGTGATTCTTTGCCTGGGGCAGGGGTTTGTGATGGCCTTGGGTTGGGAAAATGCCACGAACATTTTCCAGGGTTTCCAGGGCACGCTGGTGCTGAATCCGGATCACATCTGGTGGTATCGGTTTGAAACCATGATGATCCTGACCTCGGGAACGTTGTTATTGATGTGGCTGGGTGAACAAATCACCGAACGCGGCATTGGCAACGGTATTTCGCTGGTGATTACGATTGGCATTTTGGCTCGCTTACCCCGGGCTATGCAGGCGATTTACGGCATGTTCTTTGGTCAGGGTGATCATAAGAATATTTTTCACGCGCTGGCCTTGTTGTTCCTGTTGGCCGTGGTGATTGCAGGTGTTATTGCGGTAACGCAGGCGCAACGTAAAATTCCGGTTCAATACGCGCAGCGCGCCGTGGGCCGTAAAGTTTACGCTGGCAACAGTTCGTTCATGCCTCTGCGCGTTAATTACGCGGGGGTCATGCCGATTATCTTCGCGCAGGCGATTCTGATGTTCCCGGAACGGTTGCTGAGCATGCTGGGTAAGAGTCTGGATGTGACGGCACTCCAGCAGTGGGCGATGCACTTTCGTGAAGGCTCGGTCTTTTACCTGTTAACGTTCGGCGGCATGATTTTGTTCTTCTCCTATTTCTGGGTGGCGACGCAGTTCAATGAATTGCAGATTGCTGACGATTTGAAGAAGTATGGCGGTTACATTCCGGGCGTGCGTCCGGGCGCCAAGACGACCGAGTTCCTCCACTTTGCGATGAGTCGCATCACGCTGGCTGGAGCGGTCTTTCTAACGGCCATCGCGACGTTGCCGATTATTTTGAGCCATGCCATGGGCATTCCGTTTGAAGTCTCGACCTTTTTCGGTGGCACGAGTTTGTTGATTCTGGTGGGTGTGATGCTGGATACCATGCGTCAAATGGAATCCCATCTGCTGATGCGCCACTATGATGGGTTCCTGAAAAAGGGACGTCTCCGCGGCCGGTTTTAAGTGGTCAATGGCGGGCGTGATGGAACACGCGCTATGATTATTTTAAAAAATCCGCGGGAGCAGGACGGAATGCGGGCAGCCGGCAAGGTAGCTGGCCAGGTGTTAAGCGAAGTGGCGGCTTGGATTACTCCGGGCGTCACCACGAAGGCGATTGACGATTTTGCGGCGGGCCGCATCAGTCATTACGGCGGCAAAAGTGCTTTTTTAGGGTATCGGGTAGAAGGCCGGAGATATCCGTGCCACTTGTGCATTTCGGTTAATGAACAAGTCGTGCATGGGCTGGCGAATGACCGGCGGGTGCAGTTTGGTGACATCGTAAGCCTCGACGTAGGTGTGGTTTACAACGGTTTTATAGGCGACACAGCCCGGACTGTGGCAGTCGGTGGCTGTGCAATTTTGTCGCAAAAACTGATTGATGTAACCGAGAAAGCCTTGTATGAAGGTATTTCTCAGGCTGTCGCTGGAAAGCGCGTGTCAGATATTTCGCGCGCGATTCAGACCCTGGTCGAAGCCAATGGCTTCGGCATAGTGCGAGAATTTGTCGGTCACGGTGTGGGTCGATCATTGCATGAAGACCCGCAGGTGCCGAATTTTGTTGATGCTAAAACATCTCCAAAATTGCAGCCCGGGATGACCCTGGCGATTGAGCCAATGGTCAATGCAGGCACGGCTCAAGTGCGTAGATTGAATGATGGTTGGACGGTGGTGACTGCTGATGGTCAACCGTCCGCTCATTTTGAGCATACGGTTTTGATCACCGAAGGTGAGCCAGAGATTTTGACGTGTCCGGAACAGACGCCATCAAAGTAGTCGGCACGGTGGCGGAAACGCTGCCGAACACGTTATTTCGGGTAGTGTTGCCGAATGGTCATCGGATTCTGGCGCATGCGCCAGCGAGACTGCAACCGCGGTTACGCGGGGTAGTGCCGGGTGATCAATTAACTGTGCAGATGTCGCCGTTCGACATGTCCACAGGCAGAATAATATTTACGGAAAGTTAAATCGAGAAATATGAAAGTCCGCGCTTCAGTTAAAAAGATGTGCGAGCATTGCAAAATCGTGAAACGCAAAGGCGTTATCCGCGTCATTTGCAGCAACGCCCGTCACAAACAACGTCAAGGTTAAGAACAAGTTTATGCCACGCATTATTGGTATTGATATTCCGGGTCACAAACGGATCGACATCGCCCTGCGCTACATTTACGGCATTGGGCCGGTAAACGCGAAAGAGATCCTCGCTAACGCCAAGATTGACCCCGCGATCCGGGCTAAGGACCTTGACGAACAACAGCTCTCCCAGATCGTGCACGCCATTCAGGCGGGCAAGTATGTGATCGAAGGCGATCTCCGCCGGGAAATCGGCATGAACCTGAAACGTCTCCAGGGTATCAAATGCTATCGTGGGGTGCGCCATCTGCGCAGCCTGCCGGTGCGCGGTCAACGCACTCAAACCAACGCCCGTACCCGCAAAGGTCCGCGTAAGACAGTCGGCGTGCAACGTAATCCGAACGCCAAGACGGGCATTCACTAAAATTTGATTTGTTATGGCAGAAGAATCCAAGACTCCTAAAGCTCCGAAGAAGGAAGCGAAAACCGAAGCCGCTCCGGCGGCTGAGAAATCAGCCAAAGCGGCGAAAAAGCCTGAAGCAGCAGCCGCAGCAGCGCCCAAAGCAGAAGATGCGATCGCTCCGGCCGCCGTGGCCGCACCGACTGCCGCTGAATTGCTGGCGGACGAAAATGCCGGTAAGAAAATCGTCAAGGCCAAAGGTGCCAAGAACATCACCACCGGCGTGGCGAATATTCTGGCTACCTTCAACAATACGCTCGTTTCCATCACGGACATGCAGGGGAATATCCTCGGCTGGTCCAGCGCTGGCCGCGTCGGTTTCAAGGGTTCCCGCAAGAGCACGGCTTTTGCCGCGCAGCAGGTTTCTCAGGACGCCGCCCGCCAGGCCATGTCACACGGCATGAAGGAAGTCGAAGTTCGCGTCAAAGGGCCGGGTTCCGGCCGTGAATCCGCCATCCGCGCTTTGCAGGCGATTGGTTTGGAAATCACCTCCATCAAGGACGTGACCCCGGTGCCGCATAACGGCTGCCGCCCGCGCAAACAACGCCGCGTGTAAACCACTTTTTCAACTCTAAACCGAGATTTTACCATGGCACGTTATACAGGTCCCCGCATCCGCATCAGCCGCCGTTTTGGCACGCCGATTTTCGGCCCCTCGAAATATCTGGAACGCCGCAACTACGGCCCCGGCATGCACGGCCCGAAGGCCCGTCGCAAGAATACTGATTACGCCCTCGGCCTGATCGAAAAGCAAAAGCTCCGTTACTATTACGGTTTGATGGAACGCCAGTTCCGTGGTGTGTATGAACGCGCGTTGCGCCGCCGCGGTGTTACGGGTGAAACCATGCTGCAAATCCTCGAGACCCGTCTCGACAGCATCGTTTACAACCTGGGCTTCGCGAATACTCGCGCTGCTGCCCGTCAGCTCGTCTCGCACGGTCACGTGCGCGTCAATGGCCGCAAGGTCAGCATCCCTTCTTTTGCCCTCAAGGTGAACGACGTCGTCGATATCAAAGACACGACCGTTTCCCGTCAGATCGTCACCAAGAATCTGGAATTGTCCACGAGCCGCGTGGTGCCGGATTGGGTGACGGTGAACAAGGAAGCCTTCAAGGGTTCCATCGTCCGCATCCCTTCCCGGGATGACATCCAGCCGGTTGCCAATGAGCAGGCGGTCGTCGAATTTTATTCCCGCTAATCAACCCGTTCCCCGCGAGGGGAACATAACGCAATTATACGGACCGTCGGCGTGGCGGGAATAAAACCGCCGCCGGTCAGATTAAAATTGCTCCAATAAAGAACTATGCCAGTACGTTTAGGTCGTTTTGAAATGCCGAAGCGGTTGACCAAAGATGAGTCAACAGCTACGCCCACTTACGCCAAGTTTGTTGCCGAACCGTTTGAAACCGGTTACGGCCATACCATTGGCAACTCCCTTCGTCGCGTGCTCCTTTCCTCGCTGGAAGGCGCGGCTGTCACTTCCGTAAAGATTGACGGTGCGATGCACGAATTCACCACCATTGAAGGTGTGGTGGAAGACGTGACGGATGTGGTTTTGAATCTTAAGAAAGTCCTCTTCAAGGCGCACTCCCGTGAACCGCAGATGTTGATTCTGTCGGTGAACAAGGACGGGGCCGTGCTGGCCGAAGACATCGAGCTGAACCAGAACATTGAACTGGTGAATCCGAAGCAGTTGATCTGCACGCTCGACAAGAAGAAGAAATTGACGATGGAACTCGAGGTCAAAGTAGGCCGCGGTTTCTGTCCTGGGGACGAGAACAAGAAGGTGGATCAACCCATTGGCGTGGTCGCCATTGACTCGTTGTTCTCTCCGGTGACCCGCGTTCGTTACGCGGTGGAGAGCGCGCGTGTCGGCCAGCGCACGGATTATGACCGCCTGTTGCTGGAAGTCTGGACGGATGGCCGTTTGACTCCGGATGACGCCTTGACGCAAGCCTCGGCGATTCTGCAACACCATCTCGACGTGTTCGTCGGTTACGACAAGAACGCCGTTGAGTTTGAAGAAGTGGTGGACAAGCAGGACGAAGAAAAGGCCAAGCTCAAGAAGCTGTTGAACATGAGCGTGAATGAAATCGAACTCAGCGTTCGCGCCGCCAACTGCTTGAACAACGCCAATATCACCACGGTGGGTCAATTGGCGATGAAGACCGAAGCGGAAATGCTCAAATACCGCAACTTCGGCAAGAAATCACTGAACGAAATTAAAGAGAAACTCTCCGGCCTTGGACTGACCTTGGGCATGAACATCGATCCGGCGTTGCTGGAAGCTGCCAAGGAAGAAATCAAGCCGGTTCTGGAATAGTTTTATGCGACACCTTAAAAGAACAGCCAAACTGGGGCGTACCAGTTCGCATCGCAATGCGATGTTGGCCAATTTGGTTTGCAGCCTCATCAAGCACAAGCGCGTGCAGACCACGTTGGCGAAAGCCAAGGCGGCCCGCTCCGTCGCGGAGAAGATGGTGACCCTCGGCAAGAAGGGCACCTTGCATCACCGCCGGCTCGCGGCTGCGCGTTTGCACCAGGAAGATATTGTGAAGCTGCTCTTCACTGAAATCGCTCCGGCGCAAAAAGAACGTCCGGGTGGCTATACCCGCATTCTGAAATTGCATCAACGCCAGGGTGACTCAGCGGAACTTGCGATCCTCGAATTCGTGGACGCTCCGGCTGGAGCTGCTCCGGTTGTCGTTGACGCCGCTGCGGAAGCCAAACCGGCAGAAGCGAAGGCCTAAACGCCCGCTTACTTAGCTCTTATCAAAGCCCGTTCTTCGGAACGGGCTTTTTTATTTTTACCATTCCGCCAAACAAAACCGCCGCATTCCGAAATAAAGCCTTGGCGCGGCAAAGAAATACGTGTAGGTAATAAATTGTTTTCACACCGAAATTACCGAGATAGAATATGAGTTCCATGCCTGCTACGGATGCCGCTGGCGCCAAACCCTGGTGGAAAGAATTAAGCCGTTATCACTGGTTTGTGTTCCTGGTGGCTTCGCTGGCGTGGCTGTTTGATTGCTTAGATCAACAGTTGTTCATCCTGGCACGCAACTCGGCGTTGTCTGCGCTGCTGCCGAAGGGGACCGATCCGGCAATTCTGAAGCAGGCGGGGGGCACCGCGACAGCGATTTTTGTGGCGGGCTGGGCCATGGGCGGGCTGATTTTCGGTTCAGTAGGGGATCGGATCGGGCGGGCGAAGACCTTGACATTGACGGTGTTGATGTATTCGGTTTTTACAGGGCTCTCGGCATTTTCGCAGAGTGTGGAGATGTTTGAGGCGTTCCGGTTTGTGACGGGGCTGGGAGTGGGCGGGGTGTTCGGTTTGTCGGTTGCACTGGTGGCAGATGCGTTGCCGGATTCGGCACGTCCGCACGCCTTAGGTTTGCTTCAAGCATTGTCAGCGGTGGGAAATGTCACGGCGGGATTGATTGGCGTTTTGGTTGGCTGGCTGGAAACTTTTAAAATCGTACCGGGCAGTGCGTGGCGCTATATGTTCCTGATTGGAGCACTGCCCGCCTTCCTGTGTGTCTTCATTCAAATCCGGCTAAAAGAACCGGAAAAATGGGTGAAAGCCCGCGAGGCGGGACGGGTGAGTGGGGTAAAATTCGGATCTTATGCATCCCTGCTGGGAGACAAACGGTGGCGCTCCCGGGCGATTGTGGGGATGCTGATGTGCATTTCGGCGGTCGTGGGGCTGTGGGGAATCGGTTTCTTTAGCCCGGAATTAATTAATGATGTTATTGGGCGTGCCTTGAAGGCGGAGGGAGTTACGCCGGAAAAATTGCCGGGCTACCGGACGATGTGGACGGGATTGAATATGATCATCCAAAACATCGGCGCGTTTGCCGGAATGATGGTATTTACCAAGATGGCCAGCCGCTATGGCCGCAAGCCGGTCTTTGCGATTGGATATATTTGCGCCATGATTAGCACCATTGCGGTGTTCAAATTTCTGAATCAAAAATCAGACATTTTCTGGATGATTCCGATCATGGGTTTTTTCCAACTTTCACTGTTTGCGGGATTCGCGATTTATCTGCCGGAGTTATTCCCTGTTAGTTTACGGAGCACGGGCACGAGCTTTTGCTATAACGTGGGCAGGTTTATTGCGGCTTCAGGCCCGTTGTTCATGGGCAATTTGACGGCTTGGCTTGCCAAGGGGAGCACGACTCCAGAGCAAAAGCTTGAAGCATTTCGCAATGCCTGTGGCTGGATGAGCGCTATTTTCTTATTGGGTTTGATCGCCCTGCCGTTTGCGCCTGAAACCAAGGGCCAGCCTATGCCGGAGGACTAAAAAGTCCCGTGATGAAACGATACGGCCTGATCCAGTCAGGAACGGACGGCGATGGCGGGTGAAGGTGCGAGCCTTTGGGCTCCGTGGTGCAGGATGCGTTCGGTGGTTTCCCAATTCACGCAGGCGTCAGTAATGGAAACTCCATACTTGAGTTTGGAAAGTTCTTGCGGGAAAGCCTGACTGCCTTCGTGCAGATGGCTTTCCACCATGACACCGATCAAAGATTTATCCCCGGCGACGCGCTGTTCGATGACGCTACGCCAGACTTCTTCCTGCTTCGCATGTTGTTTGCCGGAATTAGCATGGCTGCAATCAACCATCAATACGGGCGGCAGACCGGCTTTGGCGAGTTGAGCGTTGGCTTCAGCAATGCTCGTAGGATCGTAATTGGTGCGCTGACGACCACCGCGCAGGACGACGTGGCAATCCGGATTGCCGGTCGTGCGGACAATACTGGTGACCCCTTCCTGATCGATGCCCAGGAAGCTGTGCGGGGTGCGCGTGGCGGCCATGGCGTCGATCGCCACCTGCAAGCTGCCATCGGTGGCGTTTTTCAATCCAATTGGCATGGAGAGCCCGCTGGCCATTTCCCGATGCGTCTGAGATTCCGTGGTGCGCGCTCCAATGGCGGCCCAACTGACGAGATCCGCGAGATATTGCGGCACAATCGGATCAAGGAATTCCGTGGCGGTAGGCAAACCGAGCGCGGTGATGTCCAGTAATAAGCGGCGCCCGATCTTCAAACCGGTTTCGATGTCGTAACTGCCATCCAGATGCGGGTCATTGATCAAGCCCTTCCAGCCAATGGTGGTGCGCGGTTTTTCAAAATAAACGCGCATCACGATGTAGAGTTGATCGATCAATTCGCGGCGCAACGTCGCAAGCCGGTTCGCGTATTCCAGCGCAGCCTTGGGGTCGTGAATGGAGCAGGGGCCTACGACCACCAACAGGCGTTCGTCTTTCCCGGCCAGAATCCGCTTAATCACCTCCCGGCTTTCAACGACGGTTTCTGCATTCGCATTGCCGAGCGGCAATTCGTCTTTCAGCGCACGCGGAGGCAGCAAGCGTTTGGTTTCGGTTACGTGGAGGTTGTAAGTGGACTGCATGGCCGGTTACAGAGAACAGTTGATTACCAATGCGGGTGTTCCGGGAGGCAGGCGTCGAATTCCTGAACGAGTGTCTTTTCGTAATCGCCGGCGTAAGTCCCTTTGAAGAAACGATCCAGAGCTTCGTTATGCAGCCGTTCCCAGGAGGCTTCTTCTTTGCCTGGATTAATCGGGAAGAACAGCGCGCCATTGGATTTGGCGGCTTTGAAGTCACCGGGAGCGTCACCGATCATGAGAATTTTATTCGGCGCGTATTTATCTTTGGCGGCGAACTTCAAATGCTCGGTCTTGGTGCCCATTTCCTGACCAGCAATGATCTTAACAAATTTCTCGATGCCGTGTTCGGACCATTCCCGTTGCAAGGCATCCACCGGAGTTTGGGAAATGCACATCGCATCCGCGAATTGATTCAATTTTGCGAGGCTCTCGGGCACGAGCGGGAAGGGGGGCACCCCATGCACGAGGTCTTCAATCGTCGCATTCACAGCGTCCGACCAGACTTTGACCTGCTCCAGACCCTTATTGCCGCGGTTGACTTCAGCGGCCAGCGTGGCATTGCCGAGCTTGGTTTCGCGGGTGATCCATTCATCCAGTGCCTTGGTGTCAGGGATAGTGACACCGCGGGCATTTACCTGTGAGCGTTCACGTAACAGATTCAAGGCCCGGACGAGTGCGGGGAAACGGTTCGCCCCACGGGTCTTGGAGTAAAGATTCACAAACGCCCAGGTTTCACGGGCGTATTTGCTCACCGCTTGCAGGTGAAAATGTTTGATGAACATGGGCGTGAAGCACTCCTGGTGCTTGATCTCCATGCTATCGAAAATACAACCGTCGGAATCAATGCCGACGAAGAACTCTTTGGAGGGCTTGAAGTCACGTAGAACTTGAGCGGGATCTGACATGCGATTGCGGATTGGCGATTGCGGATTGCGGATTGGCTACGTGCGGGTGGGCAACGAAACTTCCGGGCGCAATCTGAGTTATGGTTTATCTTAGTTAACTGATTTGTTGCTGCGCGCGGTTTTCGCCGAGGCGACAACCAACGCTAAAATCTGACTGCCTTCATCCATCAAACCGGAAAGTTTGTTCGGCTTGACGAGTTCATTATCGACCAACATTTCCATCCAGAAGAGGGATTCGTCACATTCTTCTTCAACGGTATTCATTTTGGAAATGAAATCGGCGCGCGACTTGGCCCGGCAGGAGGCGTGATAATTGGCAGCTACGGAACTTGCACTTCGGAGTAGTTGTCGGCCGAAATAATCGCCTGCCAAAGAATGCGGGAGAGAATTGACGACCCGAACGACCCGGCAGGCATAGGTCTTGGTCCGGTTCTTGAATTCCGCCGCATTCATTTTTTACTGAGTTTCGTTGGAATTGGCGATTGCGGCGGGAGTTAAATCCGCAATCCGCAATCGCCAATTCGCAATTGAATCAGACGTTGTACGTGCTGGACGAAACGTCACCACCACGGCCGGTCCAGTTGGTGTGGAAGAATTCGCCGCGCGGTTTGTCCACGCGTTCGTAGGTGTGCGCGCCGAAGTAATCACGTTGCGCCTGGAGCAGGTTCGCCGGCAACACCGCGTTGCGGTATTGATCGTAGAACGACAGCGCCGTGCTAAAAGCAGGCACCGGGATGCCTTTTTTGGCTGCCGTGGCCACGACATTGCGCCAGCCCTTCTGCGACTTCTTGATTTCGCCACGGAAATAATCGTCCAGCATGAGGTTGGACAGTTTCGGGTTGCCGTCGTAAGCGTCCTTGATCTTGCCGAGGAAACGGGAACGGATGATGCAGCCGCCGCGCCACATGAGGGCGATACCGCCGTAATTCAGGTTCCAGTTGTATTCCTTGGCCGCGGCGCGCATGAGCATGTAGCCCTGAGCATAGCTGACGATCTTGGAGGCGTAGAGCGCGCTCTTGATGTCTTCGATGAAGGCTTTCTTGGTTTCCGGCTTGTTCGCAGCGCCAATGGCGGGACGCGGGCCTTTGAGTTTGCGGGCGGCTTTCACGCGTTCTTCTTTCAACGCGGAAACGCAGCGGGCATACACGGCTTCAGCCATCAAAGTGATGGGGATGCCGAGTTCCTGCGAGTTAATGACGGTCCATTTGCCGGTGCCTTTTTGGCCGGCCGTGTCGAGAATTTTGTCCACCAACGGCGCTCCGTCAGTATCTTTGGTGCCGAGAATGTCGCGGCTGATTTCGATCAGGTAGCTGTCGAGATCGCCCTTGTTCCATTCGGAGAACACTTCGTGCATCTCGTCGGCGCTCATGCCGAGGCCGTTCTTCATGATGTTGTAGGCTTCGCAGATGAGCTGCATGTCACCGTACTCGATGCCGTTATGCACCATCTTCACGTAGTGACCCGCGCCTTGTTCGCCGACCCAATCGCAGCAGGGAGCACCGCCATCGACTTTAGCGGAAACCGCCTGGAAAATATCTTTCACGTGCGGCCAGGCTGCCGGAGAGCCACCAGGCATGATCGAAGGACCGCGACGAGCGCCTTCTTCACCACCGGAAACGCCCGTGCCAATGTAGAGCAAGCCTTTGCTTTCCACATACTTCTGACGGCGGTTGGTGTCATCAAAGAGGGAGTTGCCACCGTCGATGATAATGTCACCCGCTTCCAAGTGAGGGATGAGTTGGTCGATGAATTCATCCACCGGTTTGCCGGCTTTGACCAGCATCATGACGCGACGGGGCTTTTTGAGCAGCCCAACCATCTCTTCAATGGAGTGCGCGCCAACGACTTTCGTCCCTTTGGCTTCTTTGGCCAAAAATTCGTCCACTTTGGCCGTCGTGCGGTTGTAAGCCACCACGGTGTAACCGTGGTCGTTCATGTTCAAGATGAGGTTCTGACCCATTACGGCCAGACCGATCAGTGCGATATCAGCTATAGGTTCCATTTTTAGTTATCCTCGAAAATAGGCGGGTACCATACAAAAGCAGGCCGCTTCTGCCAGCAGATTTTTTATCAATAAATTCATGCCCAACCGTAATGGAGGTAATTCCGGAGGTCCGTGACGGATTGATTCTTTCAACGGGCGACCCAATAAACGATCAGCGTGGCCAGATTGACATAGAGAGCGGCGAGCACATCGTCCATGGTCACCCCCCAACCGCCGGGCAAAGATTGGCTTTGATACACCGGCGGCGGCTTGGCGATGTCAAAGCAGCGGAACGCAGCGAATACGGCCACCGTCCATAAAGCGGTGGATTCAGAAAAGAAATCGTCTGGCGTAGGGAATTGACCGGTTTTCAACATCAGAATGACTACCCATGCCGTAAAACAAATCGGAATGGCAATGATTTCGTCGATGACGACGGAGGAGGGGTCTGACTGCTTCAGAATCTTTTCGGCTTCGCCACAAGCCCACACGGATACGAAAAATCCGGCGATGATGCCCAGGGCATAAAGCCAAATGCTACCGGTTGAAACCAGCAGGCCAAAAAAAAGGATGCCGATGAGCGAACCGAAGGTGCCGGGGGCAAACGGGATTTCGCCCGCGCCTAATCCTTGAGCTAAAAATAGAACCCAGCCATCACGGAGCGAAAGAGCCTGCGCTTTTTCCCGGTCGGATTCGTGCGGGGAATTTTCCAGATCTTGAAGTCGAGTAGTTAGTTCTGACAGTTTTCGTGCGCCATACATCAAGACTACGACCGCCAAGATCAACACCAGCTCGAAACCTCCAATTATTCCGCCCAGTAATGGGATGACATACATACTGTGCCCCCAGTTAAATTACATATCCTGCAAGTAGAGCTGGCGATTTCGCCAAAGGTAGAGTGAGCCAGAGATAATGGTGAGCAGCACCGCAACCCATTTGGAGAGTTCGGTGAACCAGACTACCCAGGCCACGCCAAATAATTTGAGTCCGAAAGTGTATTCGCCCAGCGCGCCCCAATTGGGATAACTGAGCATTACCAGAATGGATAGGATGCAGACAATTTGCGAAATGGTCTTGTGCTTGCCATAACCCTCCGCAGCTAAAACGACCTGCTTGGAAGCGGCCAGCAACCGCAGGCCCGTGATAGCCAATTCCCGCGAGACAATGACCACGACCATCCACGCAGGCATCAAATCCCGATCCACAAACGCAATGAAGGCAGAGCAAATGAGGATTTTGTCTGCCAGGGGATCCATCAGAATACCAAAATTGGTAATCAGCTTATCCCGGCGGGCGATCATGCCGTCGAAATAATCGGTCAGACTGGCTACGCTGAACAAAATCAACCCCAGGGTCTCGTGGTGGGGCATCTGAGAAAACATGACCATTAAAAAGGCCACGGTCAGCACCAACCGCGAGAGGGTTAATTTGTTGGGCAGATTCATGAGGCAACAGCTTCGACAACCGCGCTCGCCGGTTTCACCCAGGCGAACGGCATAGTGTTAATAGTGTTCATTTTTGCGTGGCTGTCAAAATTCTAGGCTGGCTCGGCGATCAAATCATAGTCCGTATGGCCGATGATCTTCACTTGCGCAAATTTGCCCAGGGGCAATTTGCCGCGCACATAAACCCGTCCATCAATGTCCGGCGCATCGGCTTCGCCCCGGGCGACGAGGTAGCGGCCTTTTAACATTTCGGTGTGTTCATCTGCATTGCGAATCAGGCCGTGTTCCCACGAACTGACATTCGCGTTCTTCAAATCGCGCGCGCTGGCTTCACTTTCCACGAGCACACGCATGGTTTTGCCCACAAACGATTCGGAAATCTGCCGTGCCACCTGCAACTGCTCTGCCATGGCGCGTTCACGGCGTTCCTGTTTGAGCTCATCGGTAATTTGGCTCTGCATAGAGGCTGCCCGCGTGCCATCCTCATGCGAATAAGTAAATACGCCGAGACGTTCAAATTTGGTATCGCGAATGAAATCGAGCAGCGTTTGGAAATAAGCTTCGGTCTCGCCGGGAAAACCGACGATGAACGTCGTGCGGATCGCAATACCCGGAATGCCTGCACGAATCTTCGCGATCAAATCGACAATATATTGCTGCGAGGTTTCGCGCCGCATCCGTTCGAGCATGGTGTGGTGAATATGCTGCAACGGCATGTCGATATAGCGCGCCACTTTGGGACACTCGGCAATGGTCTGAATTAATTCATCGGTCCAGTGCGCCGGATGGGTGTAAAGCAGGCGAATCCAGAAATCACCGGGCAAAGCGTTCAATTCACGCAACAGTGTGCAGAGGGTGGTGGCATCCGCCGCGAGCGATTTGGCGGCGGCTTTGAACTTCTCCGGCGAGGCAATGTTGCGACTGTGATTGGGCCGCAAATCGAGCCCGTAATAAGTCGAATCCTGCGAAATGAGATTTAGCTCTTTGACGCCATCGGCAATCAATAACCGGGCTTCCTGCACTACGTCTGCCTGGGTGCGGCTGCGGTGAGTGCCGCGCATGCGGGGGATGATGCAAAAGCTGCACGTATGGTTGCAACCTTCCGCAATCTTTACATAAGCGAAATGGTTTGGCGTGAGGCGGAAGCGGGGTGTGCCAAAATCCTGAATGTAAACCGGGCGTTGAGTGACATTGAACAACGGTTCTGACTTCGCCGAGGCGCCGGGAACAACCACTGTTTTGGTTTTTCCGAATTTATCGGTTCCGCGCAGTTTCTCTTCCTCCTCGTGCGCCGAGGTTTTGTGCCCTTTTTCCAACTCAGCCAGATGCGCTACAACTTTCGCTTTGGCCTTTTTGCCTTTGGCCGGCGGTGCGGCTAATAGCGCGGCACGATGATCCAGCGCCTGTTGAACAATTTGGCCGACCTGAGCGACTTGATCGATGCCCATGAAAGCGTCCACTTCCGGAATGAGCTTGGGCAAATCCTCCCGGAAACGTTGCGGCAAACAGCCGGAAACGATGAGTGCCTGACCGCGATTCTTCGCTTCGCGGACTTCGGCGGATTCAAGAATGGTATCGACGCTCTCTTCCTGGGCAGCGTCAATAAAGGAACAAGTGTTCACGATCACCGCGTCAGCCGAGGCGGCATCATTCGTGATTTCCACGCCCTCTTTCATGAGCGAGCCGAGCATAATTTCTGCGTCCACCAGGTTCTTGGCGCAACCCAGAGAAATCATACCCACGCGCACGGGGCGTTTTTTCGAGTCAGTCATATTTTCACAAAGGGAGCGAATTATGCAACGGGCCGACGTTATGGCAATAACGGAAAAGTTAAATATCCGTAACCCGAACGCCGCTTTAAAAAATCAGCGATGCGGTGGAGTGCCCGTGGGCAAAGGCAACGTTTCACCGGGTTGGGGCTTTTCCGGCTGATAGATGCCGGGTCCCAGATGTGCCAGTGGATCGGAGGTCTTATAGTGCCGCCAGGCACGATAGCTGAAGATCGAAACGGTCAGCACGATAATCAGCCCCCCCACAGGCAGGACGACGCTCCAGTTAATTCGCGAAAGCCGGAACAAAACCCAATCCAAGGGCCCTTTGGCAGGTCCGGTGAGGCTGGGCGGTTCACTGAAGCGCTTGGTTAGCGCCAGTTCCAGGTCCAACTCACGCATTAAATCCCGTTCGTCCAGCTTCAGCAGCTTGCCGTAGGTGCGGACGAAGCCGCGAATATAAACCGGAGCTGCAAAGAAGTCATAGTTGCCCTCTTCCAACGCACGCACGTGGTCAGATTTGATTTTGGTGGCTTCAGCCACCTCATGAATCGAGAGGTTTTGAGCCTCGCGAGCAGTGCGGAGTTGTTCAGCAACGGACGACATAGGGGTAAACTAATGGGTTTTCCACTGGTTTTGCAATCATGGAAACCCGCTCCGCAAGGGGAATGAATTATCGTGGTGGGCGGGCCGTCTCTTCTTCCGGAGCTTGCGGTTGGCCACAAAGTGGTTTTCAAGCCGACGCGAACCCATTATTATCACCTCAATTCCCCAACAACGGCTTATGAACCCTATGATTCAAGTCTGTGAAACGGCTCAGTTTATTCGGAATTGCCCTCGTGGTCGAGTTGGCTCACTGCGTTGGCTGGTGAGGAACCTCGCCGTTCTGTCACTCATGGTAAATTCCGCCCTGGCCGCTCCTGCGGCTAAACCGGCAGAGCCTCCGCTGAAGCTTAAAGCCGGCTTCTGCGAACGGGACATCACTCCGGAAATCGGCATGGAACAACCGGGTGGTTACGGTAAAGCGTTCCACCGCAGTCTCCATGATGCCTGCAAGGTGCGGGCGGTCGTATTTGATGATGGCAACCAACGGGTGGCGCTGGTGGGGATTGATGCCTTGATGATTCATCGGGATCTGGTCAAAGCGGTGCGCCGCGAAATCGAAGCCCGTTGCGGCATTCCCGCGGAAGCCATTCTGATTGGGGCCTCACACTCGCATTCTTCAGGGCCAACCGGCATGGTGCAACCGGGCGAATTTGATGATGCCTCGCCTTTGGTCAGGAAACTGGCGTACGTAGATTCTTCCGCAGCCGATTCGCGTTATTTGGAATTGGTGCGGACGGAACTCGTCAATGCAGTGTGCCAGGCCAATGCGGCGCGGGTGGAAGCGCGTTGCGGTTTTGGTTCCGGCCTGGAAGACAAGGCGGCCTTTAACCGGCGGTTGCGAATGAAAAATGGCCTCACGTTTTCTCATCCCGGCAAGGGCAATCCCGATATTTTCGAGTATGCGGGGCCAATTGATCCGCAAGTGGGAGTGATTGGCGTGTGGGATAAAGAAGGTAAATTACTGGGCTGCCTCGTGAATTATGCCTGTCATGCCACCACCAATCCCGGTGGCATCTCCGCGAACTGGATTCATTATTTGGAGAAAACCATTCAAGGTGCGCTCGGCACCGAAGCCCCAGTGGTCTATCTGCAAGGCGCGTGCGGTGATATTACGCAAGTTGATAACCTCAGTCCTTACGACAATCCCGCGCCAGAAAAATGGTCACAACTGGTTGGTGGCCGTGTGGGCGCTGAAGCGGTGAAAGTATTGCTCTCCGTAGCCGCCAGCGATGAAGTAACGCTGAATGCCAAAGCGAAAGTGCTGAATCTCAAACGTCGCGTGCCAGCACCAGAGCGGGTAAAAGCGAGCATCGAGCTGGTGCAGAAAGATCCCAAGGAAGTGGGAGCCACCGAGTGGACCTTTGCCAAGGAAATCGTGATGTTGGATGCGATTCTGGCCAAACATCCCAGCGCGGAAGCAGAGGTGCAGGTGATTCAAGTAGGGCCAGCGGTCTTTGTCTCTGATCCCGCCGAATACTTTGTGCAATACGGGCTCGATATTAAAAAGGGGAGTAAATTCCCATTCACATTTCCGGTTGAATTGGCCAACGGCTGTGTGGGCTATGTTCCAACCGAAGAAGCCATGGGCCCCCATGGCGGCGGCTACGAAACCCGCCTGACCAGTTACAGCAATCTGGAAGTCACTGCGGGTCGTCAGATGGCCGACACAGGCATTGAACTCGCCAACAGCTTAACTCCAGGCAAAGTGCCGGAACCAAAGAAAGCTCCGCCTTTCCGCGCGCCCTGGGCGTATGGCAATGTCCCGCCGGAGTTGAAATAAGCAGAACCTTTCGAGGCACAATAAGTTTCCACAGTTCATTGCCTTCCTGTGAAGTTTATTTAAATAAATCGTCAATTCGACTGTGATGAAAACGTGCAGACATCTGCTTGCTGACAACAACGTGCTAACGTTATTTTCCAAACAATGAGAGGTCACTCTGGCATTCTTGGCTGTTGCCTGACCGGCTTCCTTTTGGCCTTTGCCCAGGCCAAGCAAGGCGAACCGGCTCTAAACCAGTTTCAGGAGTATAAAGTCAGGGCTGAACATGGCGAGGCGGACGCGCAATACAATCTGGGAATCTATTACATGCGTGGTCTGGGAATGAAGACCAACTTTGTCGAAGCCGTCGAATGGTATCGCAAGGCGGCGGAGCAAAATCATCTCGCAGCGCAATTAAATTTGGGATTCTGTTACGAAAAGGGCCAGGGCGTGGAGCGAAGCATGACCGAGGCTTTGAAATGGTATCGCCGGGCAGCGGCGGAAAACTATCCCGAAGCGGAATATAATCTCGGCTTGTGTTATCAGGAAGGCAAAGGGGTGAAGAAAGATGATTCCACGGCGCTGCATTTTTTCCGGAAAGCGGCGGCAAAAAACCTTGTCGAAGCACAATCCATGTTGGGCGAATGCTATTATTTCGGCCGCGGCGTGGAGACGAATTATACCGAAGCGGTGCAATGGTTTCGCCTGGCGGCGCTACAGAATTTTGCCTTTGCTCAAGCTGGTCTCGGCGCCTGTTTTGGTAATGGTCAGGGGGTAGCCAAAGATTATGCGGAAGCATTCAAATGGTATCGCAAGGCAGCCGACCAGGGACATAGCGAAGCCCAGTTGATCGTCGGCAATAGCTACAACACCGGCCAGGGCGTTAATAAAAGTGATGTGGAAGCCGTCAAATGGTGGCAGCGGGCAGCGGAACAGAATAATGCTGAAGCTCAATTCCATTTGGGCAAAAGTTATTCGCGTGGCGAAGGCATAGAGCAAAGTTGGAATGAGGCGGTCAAATGGTGGTTCAAGGCGGCGGGACAAAATTTTCCACCGGCTCAATGTGCTCTGGGCGCGTGCTATTACTACGGCAATGGCGTGGCCAGAGATTATGACGAAGCTGTTAAATGGTATCAAAAGGGCGCCTTGCAGAATGATCCCGAAGCCCAATTCTCATTAGGTAATTGCTATGCCCGTGGCGAAGGAATGGAGGAGAACACAGCAGAAGCAGCCGCGTGGTGGGAAAAGTCCGCCAATCAGGGTTACGCCAAGGCTCAGTTTCATTTAGGTAGCAGTTATTGGGAGGGCAAAGGCGTGGAGAAAAACCAGGTCGAAGCAGTCAAATGGTTCCGCCGTGCCGCCGATCAAAATCTCGCCGAGGCGCAATCGATGCTCGGGGCCTGTTATTTCTCTGGACTCGGAATAGAGAAGAACCAAGCCGAAGCCATGAAATGGTTGACCCGGGCGGCCGAACAGAACGATCTTAACGCGCAAGCAAACCTGGGAGGCTTCTATCTCACCACTGAAGGTTCGGAACGGAATTACGCAGCAGGCTTGAAATGGCTGCAAAAGGCGGCCAACCACAATGACGATCGGGCGCAGTTTTATCTCGGCATATGCTATCAGGAAGGTTTGGGCGTGGATAAAAATCCCGTCGAAGCAGACGCGTGGTTCAACCTCTGCGTCGCGAGGAATATCCAAGCCGCTCAACGTAGCAAAACCTTGGAGAAAACCATGTCACCAGCACAAATTGAAAACGTGCGAAAACGCACGGAAGAATTGCGTGCGGAAATCGAAACAAAAATCAGGAGCAATCTGCCTCGATAAAGAGACGCGAGTGGCCACTGCGTCTCCTTTAAGCGTTAATCCAATGAGTTAATCTTACGCCAGCAAAGCCTCAATCGGCTGGCCTTTGCCGTTATTGGTGACATAGAAGGGGCGGCCTTCGGTTTCGTACATCGTGTCGGCGGGAATGCCGAGCGCCTTGTAAATGGTGGCGTGAACGTCTTCCAGCGTAACAGGATTTTCGATCGCGATCATGGGATGTTCCGGTGCGGTCTTGCCATAAACGAATCCCTTTTTGAATCCACCACCAAAAAATAGCATTGAACTGCAACTGCTGAAGTGACCATGCAAGCCGTACATCGCCTCGTTTTCAATCACGAGTTCAGAGCCGTTATGGTGTTCGGCAAAACCTTCCGGTTCTTTGCCGGCGGAAGGCGCGCTGGCAATGGTCCGTCCAAATTCCGTGGCCACAATCACCAGAGTGCGTTCCAACAAGCCGCGCTCCTTTAAATCACGGATCAACTGAGCAACCGGTCGATCGACTTGTTTCTTCATTTCAAACAGCCGGTCCCGTCCGTTTTCATGCGTGTCAAAACCTTTGAACGGGCCATACTGATATTCCACCTGCACGAACCGCGCGCCAGCTTCCACCAGACGACGGGCTAACAGCAGGCTGGGGCCGAAGCGATCGCCGTTGTAATAGGATTTGTCGAGCAGATCGAGCGGGCTGACCTGTGATTGATATGCGGCCAGCGTTTCCGGTTTTTCGTAACGTGCAAAATCAAAAGCCTTTTTGACCGGAGAATCCATCATCCCGCGGGCGTCCTCGATCATCTTTAAATAGGCGTTCGCTTTGGGCGAATCATGCAGTTCATTGCCGGATAGATCGACCAGACCGCGCAAATATGCCAGCCGCCGGTCGAAGCGGTTTTGGTCCATGCCTGCCATGGTTTGGAGCGTGGGTAAACCCTGATCGGGTTCGGGGATCATGAACGGCGCGTAATTAATGCCGTAAAAACCGGAGCCGATATATTCGTTGATGAACAGCTTTTCTTCATCACTGGTATCAATGTCCCGGCCCAAATAAATATACCCCGGCACATAGGGATGACGCCGTCCCCGGGTGCGCGCTACAATGGAACCGATGCTCGGCGCTTTCACACCTACCGGCGGAATGTAGCCGGTCATCATATAATATTGGGCCCGGAGATGTACGGCTCCAAATTTGGTTTTATTCGTCAGGCTGCGCAGAACAGTTGCCTGATCCATCACCGTGGCGAGATTTTCCAATCCCTGGCCCAACCGGATGCCGTCGGCCGCAGTCGGAATCGATTCACAGGTGGATAACAACTCGTTGCCCTTCATGCCCTGGCGGTAGGGCGTGAAGCGCTTGGTATCCCAGGTATCTGTTTGAGCGACGCCTCCCGGCAGCCAAATCAGGATAACCGAGTCGGCTTTGGGCTTTAGCGGGTCTTTAACTTTGGTTTCCGTTTCGGCCGCCGGCAAGTGGCCCGCCAGACTCAATCCAGCCAGCGCACCGGAACTGGCTTGCAGAAATTGACGGCGATTGATTTGGGCGTTCATGAGCAGCGCTTACTTAATATATTGAAACTCCGGACTGGTGATTAAAGCCCACACCATATCCCCCAACGGAATGGTCATCGGGTTGCGCGGAGTTCGGGTGATGCCAGTTTTATCCCAATAAACCGTGCCCCCCAGTTCATCAAATGAAATACCGGTAATGCGTCCGCCCTCCAGTTTGACGGATTGAAAGGGGACTTGTAGACGGGTCCAGACGCCGGGTGGAGGCAGCTTGCCCAGAAAAAAAGGAATTCGGCCTTCGCTCGGATAAAGCTGCGGGTTTGGCTCATCCGTCCACAACCCCTGATAATAAATATTCCCTTCATGCCATTGGATCATGATGCGTTTGGGCAGATTCTTCGGGTCTAAATAAATGTGAGTAAAAAAGACGTCCTGCGGGTTAATCGACAATGGTCGCCGGTCCAGATTCAAGGCGTGCTGATGCACTTCATTGGTGCCGGCAAAGGTATGAGCGCGTTGGCCGCTGAATACGGGGTAATCCGGTGCGGACACCCATTTCCAGGAATTCGTGCCTAGACTGCCATCCGGTTCGCTCAGAAAAGGAAGTTGGTCATCAATCAGAACCGTTTCTACCGGCGGCCCAGATGTGGTTGGAGTAGAAATCCGGTTCGTTTCCAGGAACTTCACTCCGAGAGTTAACTCCGGCGCATTTGGAGCGCGTCCCAGCACTGCGCGATAAACTTGCTCGACCGTCACACGAAAATCTTTTTCCTCCGCAAAAACGTCCAATACCCGTCCGGAATAAATGAGTTCGTGATACTCGTCGCCGTTGAGAAGTTCGAGCGCCTGAACGATGGCAGACTCATCCGAGCGTGCGGTGCTGATTTCATTACGCACCGAAGGGCGTCCGAGCGCGCGGGTCAAAGCACTGGAAGTGGAACGGAGATAAAGCCGTTTGCCGGGTGACCATTCCTGACGCACGGCGACGGCTACACTGTCGAGCAGTTGCTCCGCCGTCAGTCGCCGCAAAGCCGGGGAACGGTAATAACGTGGCAGGGCGGGATTGGCGGAATCATACTTATCTTCCAGCGTGGGATCGTATTTGAGCTGATAAGTCCGGCTGGTCAGAATCAAGCGGATGGTGTGTTTCAGGTCGTAATTGTGCCGCATGAAATCGTCGGCGAGCCATTCCAGCAGAGCCGGATTTGCGGCGGATCGATCCGCACGAAAATCATCGACTGGTTCAAACAAGCCGAGCCCGAAGTAACGTTTCCAAAGCCGGTTGACAATGGTTTTGGCAAAGCGCGGATTGGCCGGGTCCACCAGGAGTTGCGCGACCCGATGTAAACGGGCGTTAATATCAGCCGGGGCGTCGAGGGCCGTATCCGGAATTTCAAACGGAAAGCGGGCGGGAATGATTTCACCGCTGCGCTTTTCACAACGAATCAATTCCAGGTCTTGCGGAGCAAACATGCCGGCAAAAGCGAGGAAACGGGCTTGCGGCCATTCTTTGTTTTCAAAATGACTGTGGCAACTCGCACATTTCATCGCGGTGCCGAGAAAGACCTGGCCGATGTCGGACGCAGTTTGAATAGTCGCGGTGTGAGTGCTGTTGCGGATAAATGAAATGGGAAACTTCTGGCCAAAAACTTCCTGTTCCTGAAAGCGAAGGTGGCCGGGCATGGTCGGATCGATCAGTTCCGCCACCATGACATCATAAGGCCGATTCCTGGCAAAATTATTGAGAATCCAGATGCGATAATTACCGCGGGTGAGAATGCCGCCTTGTGTGTTCACGTTGGCGCTGCCAAGTGCTTCCTCCCAGAAGGGTGTCCAGTGGGCCGCGTAATCTGAATTGCGGGCCAACAGGTCATCCACAAGGCGCGTCCGTTTATGGGAAAACGGATCACTGACGAAACGCTGGGCATCCTGAGTTTTGGGAATCGCGCCAATGAGGTCCAGATAGACGCGCCGGATAAACGTGCTGTCGTCACAGATTTCCGGCGCTTGTTTGGCTTCGGCCAGATGATTGGATTCCCAACTGGCGGTAATGAAGGCGTCAATCGGATTGAAAATGGGACCGGTGACAGTTGGTGGAACCGGCGCGTGCGGCAGGCGCGTGAGACGCAATGCCCGCCGGGCGACAAGCAATTGCTCGTTATTCTCGACGTTGGCAAAAGCCTCCGCAATTTCTTTGGGGATTGGCTGGTCCTTCGTCGTAGCGGCTTCCGGGTTACTGTCAGCAGGCTTGCCTGACTCATCTGCGGCCGTCAGCAAGGCCCCGTTGCCCGCCAGCCAGCAAAGCAGGAGGATAACGCTGCGCAAAACATTAGCCGTGAGGCGATTCATGAATGTTTAATGGGCCCAGTGATGACCACAGAAAACCACTTGTCCCGAACTTAGGTGAAAGCATAAACCGCGACATACGCGGGTTCAACAGGTAAAGACGCACTAAAGTGTTCCGATACCTTGAAGGAAATAAGGCTTCAGACGAAGAGAGAACAAATTAACGGGAAGCCGTCTTAACGGGAAGCAGATCGATGCAGAGCAGTTGTTTGCCATCGCGCACGTACAACCGTCCACCAGCATACGCCGGAAAGCTCCAGGTTTTGCCGCAAACCTGCAAGCGGGCGATTTCGTGGTATTTCTGGGGGTCCGCCGCGAGCAGAAATAATTGGCCGTCATCGGACAGCACGAGCAGGTTTTTGCCGGCAACCAGGGTAGAGGAGTAATCCTTGCCGAAGCCCGGTTGCGACCAAACGGTGGCTCCGGTTTTCGCATCGACACACACAAAATCTTTAGCCGCTCCTTGCGTGTAGAAATAACCATCTACATACACGGGGGTGGAGAGGTTGATCTTCAGTTGCTTATTGGCCCATAGCTGGGTGATTTGAAAACCGTCCGCGCCTTTGGTGATTTTGAAGGAGACGAGGCCGATGGTTTGCGAGTTAACAGTGATCGTGTCCCCGATAATGACTGGTGTGCAGGCATGACGTTTGGCCCCGGTTTTCAAGGGCAGGCGCCACAGGATTTTGCCGGAACTGGCTTCCACGCCCATCAAGGCATCGGCGGTAAATGCGACGACTTGTTTCACACCGGCAAACGTGGCCATGCGGAACGAAGAATAAGCGGCTTCATCGTCGCCGGTTTTCCACAGAACCTTGCCATTCATTTTATCGAAGGCCACCACACTGGCGCCTTCGGTGCTGCCTACGGGCAGGTAGATGGAGTTGCCATCAATGACGCCGGAGCCGTTATTGCCACGACGCGAGGCGGTGCCGGATTGGGCTTTGCTGCCGAGAAATTTAACCCCGAAATTTTGATCAAAGCTGGTGCCCCAAATCACTTTGCCATCGGCCAGTTTCAAACAACGGAATTCACCGGAGCAGGACTGTACGTAAACACGGTCGTTTTCAATAATGGGAGTGGAACGAGGGCCAGCGCCCCACTCATCTGTATAGACCGGGGAGTAAGGCGTTTTCCACAATTCCTTGCCGGTGGCGGCATCCACGGCATGGGCGATTTCCTGACCTTCGGCCTCATCGAGGTAAATGAGTTTGCCATTCGCAATCACGGCCCCGGAAAAGCCGCCACCAATGTTCAGTTTCCAGATGGGCTTCAATTCACCGGGGAGCGAGCCGACGGCGGGTGCATCCGGCGCGGCATAACCATCCCGTGCCGGCCCATGCCACTGCGGCCAATCCGAAGAGGCGGCAAAAAGGGTAGTTCCAACGGAAGCGGCGCAGACGAGGCTGGCGACCAATTGCATAGGGCGTGCATTCATGGCAGTAATGACATTAGTAGGTGAAACAGGGGGGAAGCACAACTGCTTTCTGGCTAGGAGACAGGTCAAAGGACGCCGCTAAAAAGCCACGCCCGCATCGCCTTCCGAATATCTTTTACCGCCGCAACGTCCATTCGTTCACTAAACATGAAATCCCTTATCGCTTTTTCGTTGGCTTTATCCGTCGGGTTCACCGCTTTGCAGGCGGAAGTTGTCGCTGGCAAATATGATCTGGCCGCGGTGAGAGATGCTTCGACGTTGGAGACGCGCGTGGTGGAGGATTGGCATCCCGCTGCCAAAGATCCCACCGTGAAGCAAAAGCTGGTTGAGATTACGATCTGTGAATGGTGGGCGGGCCAAAAGGTGCGCCTGCCGGTTACTTTCAACGTTCTGGCCACGGGCGGCGTGTGCACCAACGTGATTATCAGCAATGCCGGGCTGCCGGTGAAGGCCGCTCTACCTTCCGGCGCGATGCTGCGTCTGCTCAAAGAAAATGGAGTGGGGGTGGTGCTGATTGGCATGGATACTGTGGATACCATGGCACCGGTGGGAAAACTGGACGTGGGGATGAAGGAGCATTTCCTGAAGACCAAAGATGCCCGATACACGCCCGCGTGGATTTGGGGCATGAGTGATATGCGGGCGATTACGGCTGCGATGGCCGAAAAGGACGTGTTTCAGCCGCAGAAGGTATTGGTGACCGGAGGTTCCAAGCGGGGCGTGGCGACTGCCGCGGCGGGAATATTTGATAGTCGCGTCACGGCTATTCTGCCGGTGGTGGCACCCATTATCGATAGTCCGGGTGGCCCGTATGTGGAAGGGACTGCGCCTCCCGAAATTACCCGGATGAATGAGCAATTTCTCGCCGATCTGGGCGCGGGCAAAATCACCAATGCCCCGGTTTCAGCGCAAGCGGCGCTCGTGTACCGGCAGAAAGTCCGCGCGGATGAACGGATTACTTTGCAGCAAGCGCGGGAAGCGGGCTGGAGTGAGAGCGAGATTCGCGCGGCAAGCACACTGGCCTGGGAAGTTTCGCGTATTACCAATTACCTGCCGGCTTTGCGGAAGCGCGGTTTGGAAATTTTCTATAACGAAGGCGCGAACGACAACGTCAGTCCCGGCCTGGCGACACTTGGTGAACGGTTTCCTGATCTTCCGATTTATGTAGTTCCCGGCGGTCAGCATGGCGGTTCCAAAGAAACCGGTTTTCTGCGGCAGGTCGGTTCTTTGCCGGAAGTGAATGAAAATCTGTATGCTTTCGCTCAGCACCATTTCTTTCATGCCCGTCCGCTGGTGGCCACGCCGAAAATCAAATGGCGCTGGGATAAGTCCGTCCGGTTGCTCACCGTCATGGTCACGTTTCCGGATCACTCCGAACCGCAGAAGAATACTCTGTGGTGGAGCGTTAACAAACATCCTGATTACACGCTGGCCATGGAATACGATGCCTGGCAATCCGTAACGCTCCAGCCGACCGCGCGCGGAACTTTTACCGGCGAAGTGACTCTGGCGGGAGATCTGGAGACAGTCGATTTTGTCACCGTGCATCAGGACACGCGGAATGGTTCAACGCTGACGTTGTCCAGTCCGCTGCGACAGATCAAGCCGCGATAGTCTGCGGGTTCGCGGGTTTTTAAGGTGTAGATAGCCGTTGATGCAGGTCATTCCAGTTTCACCGGGATGCGATTTTGATGGCCTTGTTTTCGGGAAATCGCTTCAATGGTTCGCGTTACCAACACCGATACGATTTTTCTTTGGCATTTATGAAAAGACGCGAGTTTTTAAAAACCTCTCTGGCTGTATCTACTCTGGCGGGTTTGAGTCCGGCAGCGGTTACGGCTGCGGAAGCAAAATCTGGCACGCGCGAATATTATGAATTGCGGGTGTACCGTTTCAAAGCTGGCGCCAGTCACGATTTACTGGATGCCTTTTTAGAGAAAGCTGCGATTCCGGCGCTGAACCGGTTGGGGGTTAAACCCGTGGGTGTTTTTACTGAATCCGAGCCCAAGGATGGCCCGGCCGTTTACGTGCTGATTCCGTATCCTTCATTGGAAGCTTTTGCCACGGTCACGGCGCAACTTCATGCCGACCCGGAATATCAAAAAGCGGGTGCAGATTACCTGCAAGTTACCAAGGCCAGTCCGGCTTTCGACCGGATTGAGAGCTGGTTCCTGCTCGCCTTTGCCGGCATGCCGAAGATCGAACTGCCGGCTTACTCGCGCGAAAAGACGGCGCGCATTTTTGAGCTGCGCACCTACGAGAGCTTCAGCGAAGCGAAAGCGCTCAAGAAAGTGGAAATGTTTAATGCCGGAGAAATCCAGGTCATGCACGAAGTGGGGTTGAACCCCATTTTCTACGGGCAAGCGCTGATTGGCAGCAATCTGCCGCATCTGACCTACATGGTTTCCAGCGAGAGTCTGGTGGCTCACAAAGCCAAGTGGGGCGGATTCGGTAAAAACGCCACCTGGAGTAAATTGAAAAACGATCCGCAATACACCGACACGGTTTCGAAGAGTTCTAATATTTTCCTCGTGCCCACCAGCTATTCACAAATTTAAACCGGTTTTAAAAATATGAACCTGATTCAATACCTGTGCCGTGGCAGCATCGCCTTGTGTCTGGCTGCTCTGGCGATCACCGTTGTCCACGCCGATGATTTTAAACTCGAACCCGGTTACGTCAGTCTGTTCAACGGCAAAGACCTGACAGGCTGGGGTTACAAGACGAATAACTTCGATGGGAAAACCGTAAGTATGGATGAGCGTTATTCGGCCAAGGATGGCATTCTCACGGTGCATCCCAAAACACCGCGCCTGATTCAACAACTGTGGACCACGCAACAGTTTCCCAAAGACTTCATCCTGAAGCTGGAGTTTCGCGCGGAAATCAACGCCGACAGCGGGATTTTCATTCGCAAACCTCAGTTGCAATGCCGCGATTACCTCGTGGCCGGGCCGTACAAAGAATTGAAGAAATACAAGGCGCAGGATTGGAACGAAATTGAAGTCACAGTGAAGGGCGGGGTGGCTTACTGCACCTGCAACGGTGAAGTTCTCGAAGCTGCGCTCAAGGTTCCGGAGACAGGTGGCATCGGCCTGGAAGGCGACCGTGGCCAAATGGAATATCGCCATATTCGCCTCAAAGAATTGCCCTGACCAGCGCTGCTTTTTTCTGGCGGACGACAAATGGGAGTTGCCTCCGGGCGCTCCTTTTTGTTTTATCCCCCCGGCATTTTTTATGAACAAGTCTGCGCTCGTTAAAAAGATTGTGGCTGAATTGACTGCCGGGCTGGAGCTGTACACCAAAGCCGCCCGCACTTCCCGCGACGAAGCCACACATGAGCAAAACAAGGCTGAAAACAAATACGACACGCGCGGACTGGAAGCTTCTTACCTCGCCCGCGGCCAATCGAAGCAAATCACGGAAATGGAACTGGCCATTGAGCAGTTTGAGAAATTGATCGTGCGCGATTTCGGGGCTCAGGATCCGGTTGATCTGGGAGCTTTTGTGGAGCTGGAAGGGAAGGGAGAGCATTCATACTATTTCATCGGACCACGGGCTGGGGGAACTGAGATCGTGCATTTGAAAAAAGAGATTCTGGTGATTACTCCGCAATCTCCGCTGGGGCAGCAACTCGTGGGCAAAAAGCAAGGCGATCGGCTGCAAATGGATATTGGGGGTTCGCGCAGCGCGTATAAAATTGCTTCCGTCCTGTAAGAGTATTCAGTGCGCTGTGGTTGGCTTCACCAGAGTTGCAACGACACTTCTTTTTTGGTTTTCTAGCGGACATGAAAGCCCTGCGCTGGTCTCTGGTTCTATTTTGCTCACTCAACCTGGTTCATGCGGCTGAACCGGCCAGTCAACCGCCCGCAGCCAAAACTTCATCGGCGCCGCGCACTCCTCCCGGAGTGGAAATCATTCACGACGTTGAGATCGGCAAAGGCGGTGATCGCTCACTTCACGCCGAGATTGCGCAACCGAAAGAACCGGCGAAGACCCCGATGCCCGCCGTGCTTTGGATTCATGGAGGCGGTTGGTCGGCGGGATCGCATAAATCCAATTCGGCAATGATGCTTGCCACGAAAGGATATTTTACCGCCAGCATTGAATACCGTCTGAGCAGTGAAGCCAAATGGCCGGCACAGATTGAAGATTGCAAGCTGGCTGTGCGCTGGCTGCGGGCCAACGCCAAGAAATACAATGTCGATCCTGACCGGATTGGGTGTTGGGGTTCCAGTGCTGGTGGGCATCTGGTTGCCTGCCTCGGCACGATGGGGGAGGAAAAACAATTTGAGGGGAAGGGTGGCTACGGAGGAGTGAGCAGCCGGGTGCAGGCCGTAGTGGATTATTGTGGCCCGGCTGATTTTACGATGAAGTCGTCCGATATTCAGGGGGCGGGGGAAAAGGATCCACCCGCGTTGCTGGGTTTATTTGGCGCTTCGCACACGGAAAAGCCGGAACTCTGGAAGCAGGGCAGCCCGATTGTATACGTGAAATCGGATGCGCCACCATTCCTGATTGTCCATGGTGATAAAGACCGCACCGTGCCGCATGAGCAGTCCGAACGGTTATTGGCCGCGCTTCAAAAGGCCAAAGTATCCGCAGACCTCATTACCGTGAAAGGGGGCGGGCACAATATGCAGGCCGCGCCGGGTGAGCCTGCGGCAGAGCCGGATCGCAATGGGCTGAACGCGGCCGTGTTGGCATTCTTCGACAAGAATTTAAAGAAGTAGCCAGACCGGTTGCTTGGGAAACCGGGAATTAAAGACGAAACAGTTTTTTCGCGTTCCCGTAAAGAATCTTGCGTTCAATCGCTTTGGTGGGCGCCAGACGGCGCAAGGCCGCAATCGTTTGCGCACCCTGACAACCGGGACCGCGGCCAATGGTATCGGTGCAATCGCTGCCGTACAGGATTTTATCCTGATGCCGTTCCAGAAATCCACGCGTATGTTCTTCATCGCGGATGAGCGAGTTCAGACCTGAGCCCGCGGACATATCCGCGTACATATTCGGGTAATCCGTCAGCAAACGGTCGGTAACGCCGCCCGGCGTGACTTTGCCCATCGGGTAGAGCACGGTCGGATCGGTATAATTCTTATCAATGTTGGCCCACCAGGTTTGAGCATGACCAATGAAATTCACCTTGGGAAACTTCTCCAGCACCTTGTGGAAACGGTCGAAGCCCAGATTGTACATCATATGCTGAAAGTGGAGCAGGATGGGCACGTGGTATTCTTGAGCCAACTCCGCCAGAATTTCGATGGCGCGCGAATCACAATCGACGCCAAATTTTTGTTCGCCAATCCCGAGCGCACCGAGCTTCAAATATTTCTCAATTTCGGCCCGGGCATCCGGTAAATCCGCCACTTCATTGGCGAAGAAAACATATTCCTGCGGGTAGTGTTTCGCGAATTCGACCGCCGTTTCATTGCCGCCGCATTGCGCGGCCAGGCCGTTGGACTTTCCATTGTGAGTGGACGGCTGGTCGATTACTCGTCCGGCGGGCAGAAGAATGGTTTGGGTTACACCCATGGCTTTTTGATGGGCGTAAAGCTGGTCGTCGGTGCGGCCGGTGTAGTGGGTGTGCTGATGGATGTCGATGATCGGTTCTACGAGGTCAGCGGCTTCGAGCGGAGGTGGAAGCTGGCTGACAGCAAGCAGGATGGCGGAGCGGGTGAGGAAACGGCGACGGGAAAGCTGGTTTAATGGACGCATAAACGCGCAGAGCCAAGGTGATGACGTTCAGGATGGCCGGATTCTTCAGGAATTCAATGGGAAAGGCAGAGGCACGAGTGTTTGTCATCACGGTAATATTTCGCGATGACAGCCAGAAAGATTCGAGCTAGCGTAACGCCATGTTCGATTCCTTAAGCGGCAAACTGCAGAACGTGTTCAAGAACTTGCGCGGGCTCGGAAAGATTTCCGAGACCAACGTCAGCGATTCGTTGCGGGACGTGCGCATGGCGCTGCTGGATGCCGACGTTAATTTCAAGGTCGCCCGTGATTTCATTGAGACGGTCAAAGAAAAGGCGATCGGTCAGCAGGTAATTCAGACAATTCATCCCGGCCAGCAGATCATCAAGATTATTCATGATGAACTGGTCGCGCTGCTCGGGTCCACCAATGCCGCTTTAAATCTCAGCGGGAGCCCGACGTCGATCATGATGGTCGGTTTGCATGGTTCCGGCAAAACGACTTCCTCGGGCAAATTGGCCAAGCTGCTGCAAAAACAGGGACGGCTGCCGTTGTTGGTGGCTTGTGACGTGTATCGTCCGGCGGCCATGGATCAATTGGAAACGCTGGGCAAACAGCTCGACGTGCCGGTGTTTCTGATCAAGGGCGAGACCGATGTGCTGAAGATTGCGCGCGAAGCGCAGGAGTTCGCGCGGGCGAATGGCCGCAACACGCTGATTTTCGATACGGCTGGCCGTTTGCAGATCGATGAACCTTTGGTGCAGGAACTGGTCCGTTTGCGTGATCTGGTCAAGCCGCAGGAAATTCTGCTCGTGCTGGATGCCGCGACGGGTCAGGAAGCGGTAAATGTGGCGACGCATTTTGATAAAGCGCTGAATATCACTGGCGCGGTGCTGACAAAATTGGACGGCGATGCGCGCGGTGGCGCGGCTTTAAGTTTGAAATCGGTCACTGGCAAGCCGATCAAATTTGTCGGCGTCGGCGAAAAGCTGGATGACTTTGAACCGTTTCATCCGGAACGCATGACCTCCCGTATTCTGGGGATGGGTGACGTGGTGAGCCTGGTGGAAAAGGCGGCGGAAGCGGTGGACCTTGAGGATGCGCAACGGCTGGAAGAAAAGATGCGCAAGGGGCAGTTCACGCTGGAGGATTTTCTTGAGCAACTGCGCCAGATGAAGAAGCTGGGGCCGTTGGAAAAGATTGTGGGCATGTTACCGGGTGGTGCGGAAGCCATCAAAGGGGCTGACTTGAGCAAGGGTGAAAAAGAGTTCAGCCGCATGGAAGGCATGATTTGCTCCATGACTTTGGAAGAGCGCCGCAATCCAAATATCTTAAACGCCAAACGCCGCGTGCGCATTGCCAAAGGCAGCGGAGTCAATGTGGCTGAATTGAACAATCTGCTGAACCGTTTCAATCAAATGCAGCAGATGATGAAAAAGATGGGCAAGCTGCAAAAGATGATGGGCAAGATGGGCGGCATGGGGGGCGGGAATATGCCACGGCCAAGGTTCTAAAAGTTCTAAATTACCCGGTCACGCGGCCATCGGTTGATCCGGAAGGCGTCAGACTGTCATTTCAGCAGTGCTAACGGGTGTCTGACTCGCATTGCGTTCCGCTTCGGCCAGTACGCGGGCAACTGCTTTCTCCACGTTATCCAGTTGGAATGGCTTCGCGATGTGCGGATTGCCAGTGGAACGGAGGAAATCCTGAGTGACTTCGTTGACTACGTCCCCCGTGAGGAAGATGATCCGTTTGGCGAGCGCCGGCTTTTTGACGACCATCCGTTTGTAGAATTCTTCTCCATCCATGACCGGCATGCGGAAATCCGAGAGAATGACGTCAAATTCCTTTTGATCGATGAGTTCGAGCGCCTGCGGAGCGGAATTGCACATGGTGGGTTGGTAACCCAGGATACCCAGCATTTCGCTGAGCAGTTCGGCGATGGATTTTTCGTCGTCCAGGATGAGAATCCGGGCATTGGGAGCAGGCGTGGGAGTGGCCGGCTTGGGCGTGCTGACAATAATCTGAGTGTCGGAGATGACCGAAGGGCGCGGCGTAGGAGCTTGACGAATCGGAAATTCCAGGACGAACCGGGCTCCGCCACCGGGCGCATGTTCATAATAAATGCGCCCTTCGTGGTCGGCCATAATGCTGTGGGCAATCGATAAACCCAGGCCAGTGCCGGTGCCGACTTCTTTGGTGGTAAAGAACGGTTCAAAGATGCGTGCGGCGATTTCATCCGGCACACCGGGGCCGTTATCTTGAATCACAATTTCCAGCATGCCATCCCGTGATTGGCTGCCAATAAAGAGCTTATGAGGCGGTTCACCTTCCACCATGGCCTGAGCGGCATTGTTGACCAAATTAAGCGCTACTTGTTGGATTTGGTCCGCATCCGCCAGTGTCTGGGGCAAATCCGGCGCGAGTTGCAAGGTCAGTTCAACGCCAGCCACGCGCAGGTCAAAGCGGCGCAGTTCCGTGACGCGCTGAATCAATTCGTTGAGATCAACCATCTCCTTCTGGGCTGGCTGTTCCCGTGCGAATGAGAGGAAGTTGCTGACCAGCTTGGCCGCCCGATTGCATTCCCGAGCGACTTTTTCCAAATCCGTGCGGGTATGAGTGGCCAATTCGTGCCGAGAGAGCACCAACTCCATGTAACCTTTGATGACGGCCAGGGGGTTGTTCAATTCATGGGCGACACCCGAGATCATTTGGCCCAGGGCGGAAAGCTTCTCTGCCTGGCGCAATTGCTGTTCCAGACGGGCGCGTTCCGTGATTTCGCGGAAGAAAA
>JBEHZA010000001.1:0-73560 GCA_048497895.1 Verrucomicrobiota bacterium | reverse complement strand
AAAGGCCGGCGGTAACGCAGGGCGAAGACCGCTGGAGCGGCGCTGGTGGAACAATCCTCTCCGAAGAACGGCAGGCGCAGCCCGCGATCGCCCGCGTGTTGATCGGAGAACAAGCCCAGGAACAGGCGCGGGTTGTTCATCGCCTCTTTCAGTTCGGCTGCTTGTGTCCGGCGTTCAAAAAACAAGGTGCCCGAACGTTCGCGCAAAGAGAGCAACAACCGATTCAAAGAGGGCTGGCGCAAGCCGCGGTATGTGGTCGCCATTTGAACTCCCGGCAGGTACAAGTTCGCCCGCCCGTACATTTCAAAATTCCCGAAATGTCCCAGCGCAAAGACTGGACCGACCGTAGCGAGTTTCCCCGCGGTCTCGGTAAAGTTTTCCCAACCGCTCACTTCCACCACTTTGAGAATTTCTTCACGCGGCATGGCCGCGGTTTTAACGGTGCAGCAGAAGTTTTCTCCAATGCGACGGAAGTTCTCCTGTGCCAGCGAGCGGATTTCTGCATCCGTCCGTCCTTCGCCAATGAACCGCTTCATGTTCTTAAAAGCCATGCGCCGATGCCGTGCATCCAGATAGTAAAACACGCCGCCACCCCAGCGTCCCAATCGCGCCACCCAGGGCAATGGCAGCGCCTGTAAAAACCCGATGAGCGCCCGGACAATCAGGTAAAGCAGGGTGTCCATGTTCAGCGGAAACAGATTTGCCGCACGCAATCTTCAAAGCCATCCGCTCCGCTGAGGATTTTGATTTCCACGCGCATGAACAGAAAGGGCAGGTCGCGCCGGTCAATTTTCGGGAAACGCACCGCATCTTTTTGCGTGGTGATAATGAATTCGGCCTGCCGCTTTTTACTGCGGTTAATGGCGTTCAATACTTCCTGTTGCGTGAAACGATGGTGATCCGCGAAACGTTTGGTGTAAACCAGTTCACCGCCCAGGCTTACCAGGCTTTGTTCAAAGCTTTCGGGCTGGGCGATGCCGCTGAACGAAGCGATTCGGCGGCCTTTCAGAAAATCCAGCCCCTGACGTTCACCAGTGAAAACATCTTCAAAATAGAGCGGATGATGAATGCACTCGATAATGCTGGCGGTGGAATTGAACTGCGCGATGCGCTTGCGCAAGGCCTCTGTTTTGCCGTCGCTTTTCGTGATGAAAATAGTGCTGGCCCGGGCCAGATGCCGATGCGGTTCGCGCAAGGTGCCGCGCGGCAACAGGTATTCATTGCCGAACGGTTGCTGGCAATCGATCAGCACGATGTCACGCCGGCGGCCTTTTAATTTCCAATATTGAAACCCGTCATCCAGCAGCAAGGTATCGCAACCAAATTTTTCAATCGCGTAGCGCCCGCTTTTAACGCGGTCTTTATCGACCAGTACGACGACGTCCTTGAGATTGGACGCGAGCATGTAGGGTTCATCCCCGGCGGTTTCCGAATCGAGCAAAAGCGATTTACCATCTGAAACGACGCGGGGCGGCGTGCTATCTTCACGGAAAAGAACTTTGTTGATAAAGCGATGCCGCAACGGAGGCGGTTTGGAGCGGTAGCCGCGTGACAGAATGGCGACGGTGCGGCCTTGATCCTGCAAGACGCGGGCAAATTTCTCAACCACCGGTGTTTTACCGGTGCCACCTACCGTCAGGTTTCCGACCGTGATCACCTGAATACCCAGCGTGGTGTCGCGGAGGATGCGCAAATCGTAAAGAAATTTGCGGAGCCGGACGATCACCTCGAATACTTTGGACAGTAAAAAGAGAAATGAGCGCAGGAGCGCGGCCCGTTTGCCCTTTCGTTGTTCAAAGATAACTTCCAGGACAAACGTTTCCAGACTTTCCATCCAAAGCCGTAACGTTTCGCGCATGAGGGGGGAAGTTTGCCTAGCCGCTGGATTTAGGGCAAGGGGAAGTCAGCGCTTTTTGCGTTTCGCCGGATCATGGTTTCGGGCTCTGCTGGTCCGATAATTTCCACAGCCGCCAGAAAAGCAGGAGGTGGGTTGCCAGAATAAGCGGCACGAGAAAGGTGGGCAGCAGGCTGAGCGGCAACTGGATTAACGCCCGCAGGGAATCCGGATTGGCTATGCCCACGCGGGCCGCCGTGATGACAACCAGCACGATGTCCACGAATCCGAGAATATTCCAAAACAGATAGATTTTCCGGCCTTCACCAACGGGTGGCGGACGGTAGAAGGCGACAATCAACGCGGTGGTGGCCACGGCGATGTCGCCCCAGCCGGCCGGTTTGGCGAAGGCTTCCGGCAGTTCGCCGCGTTTCAGCAGATAGATAAAATAAAAACCGACGTAACGGGTGACATGCAGCCAAACCAACGCGGCTGGCTCAACGGTGGTGGTCCATTCGCGCAATGGTTTTACGGCCCAGCAGCAGATCAATAGAAATCCGGTTAAGACCGCAATTAACAATTGGGGAAACGGCGGGCGGGCCGAGGTCAACAAACCGGCCCCACCGGCTGCCAATGCCAGCAGGAACCAAACGCCTAAACCCAGCGCGATCCATTGGTTGTTCTTTTGCATCATTTCAATTTGACTGGCTCGACAGTACTACGACTGCCAATAAAAAGCGTCATTATTTAAGATCGTGCCAGGAAAATTGCTGGAGCGAAAGTATGGCTGACGTTCGGACATAGGAGCGCGGCGTTTACGCCGCTTCAAGTTACGAGTGCTTTTATGGCAAACGAATACGCCGGAGATTTCGGATATTGAAGCGGCGTGAACGCCGCGCTCCTGGCGGGAAGGTGGGATTCAAGCTTCGGCCAGGAACCGGGAAACCAGATTGGAAAATTCTCCGGGAGCATCGGCGTGAAGCCAGTGACCCGCACCAGCAACCGTGTGAATTTGTGCGTTCGGAAACAAGCGCTGAATCAGCGGAGTGTCTGTCTCCCGGATATAAGCAGAACGTTCACCACGCAAGAACAACGTGGGAGCAGAGAAGACGCGATCAGTGACCAGAGCTTCATTCAAACCAGCATAATACTTGTGAATAAGGGCCAACGGAATTTTCCAACGAAAAGCACCGGTTTGATCACGGGTGAGATTTTTCAGGAGAAACTGGCGAACGGCTGATTCGGGAATGCGTTGAACCAAGGCGGCATCGATTTCGGTGCGTTGTGAAAAGTGCCTTAATGGCAGCGTTAATAGCGCGTCAAAGATTTCGAGATGTTGCGGCCGGTAAGCGCGTGGCGCTATATCAGCCACGATGAGTTTGCTGACACGTTCAGGAAAATGCAGCGCCAGATACATAGCCGCTTTGCCCCCCATGGAATGCCCGAGCACGTGAGCCGTGGGCAACATCTGAGCGTCCATAAATTCGCAGATATCGCCGGCCATCGTTGCGTAGTCAAAGGGTTCGCCGTGAGGTGAGTGACCGTGATTGCGCAAATCAAGCGCCAGGACGTGATAACGCTCACCCCACTGGCGGGCCAGCGGCAGCCAGTTATCGGCTGAACCGAGCAGCCCGTGCAGGATCAGCAGCGGGTGACCGGTTCCGAAGGAATGATAGTTTAATTGCATGGCCAAGCCCGATTGCTGCGGGCGCACAAATGGCATACCAGTTGCTTAAAGGACTCAAGCGCAATTATGAGTCTCCCGGTCAAGAAAATGGCGACGGTGCATCATCTCCAGTTTCGCGTGAATGATCACGGGCAATTGATGCCGAATCTGCGGCGTCAACCGCCCCGGCGTCCGGATGATTTCGTGGCCGAACCTTCTTTCAGGCAGAGTATTAAGGATGGGTTCTGGCGCTGGTTCGATCGTTTATTCGACCCAACCTGAATGGCCGGCAACGACGTGAAATTCCAGCGCTTGAGTGAGCGTGCTACGGACATAAGGCCAGGGCTGAAAGTCCTTGAATGTTACCAGAAGCGTTCGCCCGTTTCTCAATCCTGCTCCAAACGTTTTCCCAGGCTCAACACGTCGTCCACGGCAAAGCCAATGCTTTGATAGAAGGCGATTACTTCGCGATTGTTCGTACGCACTTGCAGGTTGATTTTCGGACACCCCGCCAACTTCAGGAGACGTTCGGCTTCCGCCATGATTTGACGGCCATATCCCTGCCGTTGTTGACCGGGAGCGACCGCCAGATAATTGATCCAACCGCGATGCCCTTCGTAACCGGCCATCGCAGTGGCGACGACGATTCCGTCCACCACACCCACGAGGAATAAATCCGGCTGCACCTTTAATTTGCGCTGAATATCTTTTTTCGGATTGTTCGCCGGCCGCACAAGTTGACAGCGTTGCCACAGGTCGATTACGGCGGGCTCATCTTCCGGTTGGTAAGGGCGAATGTGCATGCTGGTGAATAATCGCTAAAATCTTCAGTGATGGCGCAAATTATGCCACCAACGTTTTAATTGAGTTTGCCTTATCAACCGGCCTTGCTATAGCTACTAGCGTGTGAGTGAGGAGACTACCAGCTTTTTGGGGAATGCGTCCCATCCGGGTTTCGGCGATCAACCGCTATTGGGAAAGATCACGATTACTTCGTCCTTTTTACAGTTCGAGTCGGCTGCGGCCACGGTGGAGTTTTCCCTGAAACAATTGGAAGTGGACGTCGATGAAGCGGAGGAGCGGGTCAGTTTTCAGCATCCGGATTTTCCCGATTGGACCGTGATGACTTCCAATCTGGATATTCTCGAACACCGGGTCTTTCGTCTGAACCACAATCTGAAACGACAGGTCGGTTATTTGAACGAAGGCAAAGAAGGAGCGCAACGGGTGAAGGTAACGCTCATTGCGCTGGCGGTTTTTGCAGTGGTCTCGGTAACCGGATTGATCGTAGCGGGCTCAGCGGTTGGCTTTACGTTGAAGCGGTTGCCCGCCAGTGTGGATAATAAATTGGGAGATGTTGTTTTCGCGGAAGCGAAAAACAAAGTTGAGCTGGTAGAGGATGCCGGATTGGAGACTCATCTGACGGAACTGGTGAATCGCCTGACCCGGGCACAGGCGCAGAACAAATTTCAGTTCAAAGTTTACGTTGTCGATGATGCGATGCCGAATGCCTGCGCGATACCGGGTGGGCGCATTTTCGTTAACCGCGGGTTGTTGAGTCTGGAACCGACAGCGGAAGAGTTGGCCGGAGTGCTGGCGCATGAAATTGCGCATGTGAACCGGCGGCATGGCACGCGTGCATTGTTAACTCAGGTTGGACCGGGTCATTTGTTGAATTTTGTCTTCGGCGGCAGCGATAGCTCGATCGCCACGCTGGCAGCGAGTTCCACGGTATTGATTGGCATGAGCTTTTCACGGGAGAGTGAACGTGAGGCCGATGAAACCGGCTGGCAATATTTGATGGACGCGGGAATTGATCCGCGTGGTTTGGAGACTTTTCTAAAAAAGATGCAGGGGAATGGCGACTTTTCGGCCGCTCAAGCTTTGAGCACGCATCCAGCCACGGATGAGCGGATTACACGATTAATTCAAAAATGGGAGCAGTTAAAAGTGAAGCCGGAGTTTAAGGCGATGGATTCGGCGTGGATTCAAACGTATTTGAAAGAGCCATCGCGTCAAGTGAGTGAAGAGAAACGGAAACCGAATCGCGTCCGGAACTCAGGAGACAATAGAAACGGAAAATAAAACACGAAGAGTGAGCAGCTCATTATGCCGCGTCTGAAAATCAAGAGCCAGGGGTTGGGGATTGGGGATATCGAATTAAAGCCGGGAGTGAATAAACTCGGGCGCAATGGCGAGAATCATTTTGTGGTGAATGATTCGACAGTTTCCGGCTTCCACTGCGAGGTGCAGGTGTATGACGGTCCGGTGGTCATCAAAGATTTGAATTCAGCCAATGGGACCTTCATTGATGGACAGCCGGTCCGCATTTCTAATATTAACACGGGGCAAACGCTACAATTGGGAGGTGTTCAATTCACTTACGAAGAAGCGGCCGTGGCAGTGGAAGCGCCCGCCGCTCCAAAGCTGGGAATCAGCCGGAGTGTTCACGCGCCGGTAATCGCTGACTCAGCAGCAGTTCCACCGGTGCAACCGGCACTTACTTTGCCTCCGGCCATTCCTAAAACCGGGTTGGGTGTGGCCTCGCGACCGCCGGAAGCGATGGCGGATGAAGCGTCGCCGGTGGTAGATTTTACCGGTCCATCCTGCCGGAATCATCCGCAAACGCGCGCCCAATATATTTGCACGCAATGCCACAACCGGCTTTGCGCACAATGTGCGGATGTTCGTCCGGGGAAATCCAAGGTGCGCGCTTATTGTCTGGTGTGCAAAGGCGCTTGCATTCCGGTGGAGGAATATGAGCGGCAGGAAAAAGAACGGGTCGCGCGGGAAAACCGGACGTTCATTCAAGAATTACCCGGCATTTTAAAATATCCTTTCGGCCATGGCGGGACATTTATGCTGGTGCTGGGAACGTTGACTTTTCTGGTGTTGGATTTTGTGGCGAGATTTTCCTGGTGGATGACCATTTTTGCCGGCGGCTATCTATTTGTTTACCTGCAAAGCATCATTACCACCACGGCCCGGGGCGAAGACCGGCTGCCGGACTGGCCGGAATTTGCAGAGTGGTGGAGTGATGTGGCGGTGCCCTTCTTTACGCTCGTATTTACTGTGCTGGTTTGTTTTGGGCCGGCACTTGCTTATCTGGTTATGGCCGGCAATTCCAAAGAGGATGTCAATTACCTGATTGCTTTTCCGCTGATTGGATTAGGTCTGCTTTATTTTCCCATGGCTTTGCTGGCCACGGCGATGTCCGATAGCTTCATCGCCATTAATCCATTCGTGGTGATTCCAGCGATTACCAAGGTTCCGGTCGAATACATCATTGCTTGCGTCGTATTCTTTTTAATGGTCGTGCTGCGTTATCTGAGTGAGACCTTGTTGAAAACAATTATTCCGATACCAATATTGCCAAGTATTCCAACGGGCTTTCTAACGCTCTATTTCCTGACAGTGGAGATGCGATTGCTGGGGGTATTGTATTACAAGAATCGCGTCCGAATTGGCTGGTATTCCATGTGAGAAGCGATTTCATGGACGCATGAAACCTGCTCGCAATTCCTGGTCCCGCCGTCATTTTCTGGACATTAGCGCAGCGGGTGTAGTGGGTGTTTCGATACCACCGTTGCTGGCGGAAGAGGAAAAGAAATCCCTTCCCTTCGCCAGTTTCGATCAGGAGATGGAGCAGTTCATGCAGGCGCGCAAAGTTCCGGGTGGCGCATTGGCGGTGGTGAAGAATCGCAAACTGGTTTACGCGCGCGGCTATGGCTGGGCCGATCGGGAAAAAAAGATTCCCGCGCAACCGGATTCTCTTTTTCGGATTGCGAGCATTTCCAAACCGTTCACGGCCGTGGCGATCTTGAAACTGGTCGAGGAAGGACGGTTGAAATTGGAGGATCGGGCTTTTGCGATTGTGAAGCTGCCGCCGATTGTCTTTACGGGCAAGCCGCTGGACCCGCGTTTGCAAGCCATCACCATTGAACAGTTGCTGCATCACACGGGCGGCTGGGACCGGGATCAGGGGTTTGATCCCATGTTTCAATCGAAACGTATTTCGAAAGCGGCGGGGATTCCCGGACCGGCGGACCCGAAATCGATTATTCGCTTCATGCTCGGCAAGCCGCTGGAGTTTGATCCAGGCACAAAATACGTTTACTCCAATTTTGGTTTTTGTGTGCTCGGGCGCGTAATTGAAACGATTACCGGCATGCCGTATGAGCAATACGTGAAGGAGCAGGTGCTGGCTCCGCTAGGGATTAAACACATGCGGATCGGCGGCACGTTATCCACGAAACGGGCGGAAGGAGAGGTGTGTTACTACACACCGAAGAACGATTTGGGAGAAAGTGTTTTCCCGGAGCATCCGGGAATGGTGCCGTGGCCTGATGGCGCGTTTAACCTGGAGGCGATGGATGCTCACGGTGGATGGATTGCGTCGGCGGTGGATTTGGTTCGTTTCGCGGCAGGGCTGGATGATCCGGCGCATTGTCCGGTGCTCAAAGCGGAGACGCTGGCGACGATGTATCGTCCGCCTGAAGCGCCGGTGTCACGCAAGCCCGATGGCAGCGTTACCGATGCGTATTATGGTTGCGGCTGGCTGGTCCGCCCGGTGAGAAACGGCAAGGCGAATTATTGGCACAACGGCAGTTTGCCCGGCACCTCTACGTTGCTGGTGCGGCGGTGGGATGGGTTAAGCTGGGCGGTGGTGTTTAATCAACGCAGTAACGATCCGCAATTGCCGGATGGGGCGATTGATGCCGCTTTGCATCGCGCAGCGGAGGCGGTGAAGGAATGGCCGAAGGAAGATTTGTTCGCGCGTTACCAATAATCCGCGCTTCTATGACAGTTTTTTCAAACCGAACAATTCCGCAATGCTCAATTCAAATTTGGGCAGCAACGCTTCCGTGAGCGTATCGCGCTGAGCAAGGATGGTTTTCAAGGCCATGCCATAAGCCCCCGCTTGATAGATTTCCAGATTGTCGTAACGCGGATCGATCATCCAGAGGCGGGGAAGATTGATTTCTTCGTAAAGCTGTTTTTTGACGACGGTATCGGCGCGGTTGTCATCGGAACTGATGATTTCCGCGGCCAACCAGAGTTTGCCGGTGGCTTTAGTGACAAGGGCGAGATCGGGGCGGATCATGCTGCCGGGGGTGATCTGCACCAGTTCACGCGGGCTTAATAAGCGGGCAGTGGTTTGAAATTCCAGACAGGCACTGACGTGGGCGTGCAGGCGGGCGCAAATCTCTTCGTGACGGACGCCTGGCGCATAACGGTGCATCGTTTCGCCCTCGATGATTTCTTCGTACGCCTGACTCATGCTTTGCCGAGCACACTACGCAAAAAGCGTCCGGTGTGCGAGCGCTTATTGGCGGCAATCTGTTCAGGGGTTCCCGCGCCAACAATTTTCCCGCCACCTTCACCGCCTTCAGGGCCGAGATCGATCAGCCAATCGGCCTCGGCAATCAATTCGAGGTTATGTTCAATGACAATGACTGAATGACCGGCATCGACCAGGCGTTGTAAGACATCGACGAGCCGTTGCACATCCGCCATGTGCAGGCCGATGGTCGGTTCTTCCAGGATAAACAGGTTGTGCGAAGGTTTGAAGCGGCCGCGCTGCAACGTGGTTTCCACGGCGGCAGGTCCGGCTTTTAATCCGGTTAATAAATGGGAGACGAGTTTGACGCGTTGCGCTTCTCCGCCGCTGAGCGTGGGGCTGGTCTGGCCGAGCTTGAGATAATCCAGCCCGGTATCGCGCAAGGCTTCGAGCGGACGGCGCAAGCGCTGGAAGGAGCTGAAGAATTCAATCGCTTCGGCCACGCTGAGTTCGAGCACCTGAGCGATATTTTTGCCGCCAAATTCGATGTCCAAGGTTTCGCGATTGAAACGGGTGCCGTTGCACGTTTCGCAACGCACATACGCGGGCGGCAGGAAATTCATTTCCAATTTAATCGTGCCGGCGCCTTCACATTCCGGACAGCGACCTTGCGCGCTGTTGAAGGAAAAGCGGCTGGGTGAATAACCCCGCAAGCGGGCTTCGGGCACTTGCGCGAAAAGTTCCCGGATTTGATTGAAGAAGCCCACGTAGGTCGCGGGAGTCGAACGGGGCGTGCGGCCAATGGGAGTTTGATCGACTTCGTAAACGGCTTGAATCAATTCGTGGCCGGTCACGTGCAAACCTTCGGTTTTTGGCCGCTTGGATTTCAAGGCGGAGGTAACCGCCGGCAAGAGGCATTCACGGATCATCGTGCTCTTGCCGGAGCCGCTGACGCCCGTGATGACGACGAGGCGGTTCAAGGGGAACGAGACGGTCAGGTCGTGGAGATTGTTTGTGCTCGCACCGTGCAAGGTGAGGCTGGGCATGGCGGCGGATTTGGCCGTTGCCGTGCGCTTGACGGGACGACGTTCGCCACGGGTAGGGAATGCCTTTTTGTGGCGCAGACATTGGCCCGTGATGGAGTTTTCGTGCTCCATAAGTTCCGCGAGCGTGCCACTGGCGACAATGCGGCCACCATTGATGCCGGCTCCGGGACCGAGATCGATAATGTAATCGGCGTGACGCATCGTGTCTTCATCGTGCTCGACGACGATGAGCGAGTTGCCGCGCGAACGGAGTTTAGCGAGCGATTCGAGCAGTTTCTCATTGTCGCGCGCGTGCAGGCCAATGGTGGGTTCGTCCAGCACATACATGACGCCACTGAGATTCGAGCCGAGTTGAGCGGCCAGACGAATGCGCTGGGCTTCGCCGCCGGACAAGGTGGTGACGCTGCGGCCGAGTTGCAAATAATCCAGGCCGACTTCATTCAGGAATTTCAGGCGCTCACGGATTTCCGGTAAAATATCGCGCGCGATCTCGGCTTCGTGGCCTTTGAATTTCAGCGTGCGGAAATAATCAAACCCTTCGACGACGGATGCCCGGGAGAAGGTGTCGATCGTGGGAGTGTTTTTTTCACCAGGGAACTTTGCGCCAGCCACATCCAAATGCACAGCCCGCACAATCGGATTCAAGCGGGCGCCATGGCATTCCGGGCATGGCTCGCGTTTACCTTCCTGCCATTCAAACCAGGATTCTTCAATGGCCTCGGCCCGCGCGCCGCGATCTACTTCCGGGAGGTAAAATAATTCACCAAAACCGCGGCAACGGGGACACCAGCCTTGCGCGGAATTGTAACTGAACATTTTCGGGTCCAGCGGCTCAAACGAACGACCGCATTGCGCGCAGGCGCGTTCGGTGGAGTGGATGGTCGTTTTGCCGTGATTGTCCAGCGCGAGCAACGTGCCGTGGCCGAGCTTCAAGGTTTCGTCGATCAATTGCTGAGGCGATTTGGCCGGAGTTTTACCACGAGGGGCTTTCTTTTCCAAAACACCCACGACAATTTCCACGTCATGTTCACGGAAACGATCCAGGCGCAAGCGATCTTTGGTGGCGTGAATTTTGCCATCGGCGCGAATTTCAGCGTAGCCGTGTTTGGCGGCCCATTCGGCCACGTCGGTATGAAAGCCTTTGCGATTCTTTACGACTGGCGCGAGCAGGAGCAGGTCGCCGCGCCGTTTTATTTCCGTCTGCAACTGACGTCCGACCTGGTCTTTCGTCTGGGCGGTCACCGGCAGATGGCAATCGGGGCAATGCTGTGTGCCAAGCCGGGCAAACAGGAGGCGGATGAAATGATGGATTTCCGTAACGGTCGCCACCGTGCTCTTGCCGCCGCCGCGGGAGTTGCGCTGCTCAATGCTGACGGTGGGAGGGATGCCGGTGATTAAATCGACGTCGGGACGGGAGAGTTGTTCCACGAATTGCCGGGCATAGGCATTCATGGAATCGAGAAAGCGGCGCTGGCCTTCGGAAAAAAGAATATCAAAGGCCAAAGTGCTTTTGCCGGAACCACTGACGCCGGTGAGGACGACGAATTGACCGCGGGGAATCGAAACCGAGAGGTTCTTTAAATTATGCTCGCGCGCGCCATGAATGACGATGGCGTCGCCCAATTGCTGTTCTTTTTCAGTTCCGTCAAACACGTTACCACTAATAGCACTGTGCGCGTGGTTTGCAAAAAGTTAAGGCAGGAGTTTTTGGGTAACCGGCTGAATGAAACGGGATGGATTCGAGTCAGATTTAGGTGTTCACTGGTAATGAAAGCAAGAAAGGGTGAATAATGGTTAAATTGCGGGCATCTCGGCAGGCTCCGATGGCGTCTGCTGAGGAATATGTTACAGTGGATGAACATTAAGCGGGACATGAATTTTTCCGGTATTTTAGAGAGCGGCAGATTTTCTAGTCGTTTCGCGGTCCTCGCGTTGGCGGTGGTGGCGGGATGCGTAATCACGGTGCGGGCACAGGATTTTCAAGGGTCCACGCAAATGGCGCCGTTTGATGAAGACACGATTGCGTACAACCAGACCAAAGCGAACGATCCGCTGGCGCGTTTGCAACGGCTGATTGATAGCGGGGAAAAGCAGCTTAAGTTCGACGCCAAGTATGGTTATCTTCCGGCGTTGTTGAAGGAACTCAATGTCAAACCGTCCTCGCAAATGCTGGTGTTTTCCAAGACCTCGTTGCAACGGCAGCATATCTCACCGGAAAATCCGCGCGCGCTTTATTTTAATGACGACGTTTATATCGGCTGGATTCCCGGCGCGCCGTTGATGGAATTATCCGGAGTCGATCCCAAACTCGGCGGGGTATTCTATGCTTTGGAACAACGCGAAACGGCCCGCCCGCGTTTCGTGCGCACGGATCAATGTCTGGAATGTCATGCCTCCTCGAAGACCATGGGTGTGCCGGGACATTTGATGCGCTCTTTCATGACCGATGAAGAAGGCAATCCGGATATGCTCAGCGGCACGTCCCAAGTGAATCATCGCACGCCGATTGAGGAGCGTTGGGGAGGCTGGTATGTCTCGGGAACGCATGGGAATCAATTGCACCGGGGCAATCTGATCGGCAAGGCGGCGGCGGCGCGGCAGGAGCAGGACCCGAATTACCAGGGCAATATTACGAACCTGAACAAATTTTTCGACACCGGAAAATACCTGGAACCGGCGAGTGATATTGTGGCGTTGATGGTGCTGGAGCATGAGACGCACATGCACAATTTTATCACGCGCCTGCACTTTGAAACCAGCCTTCATCTGGCGCAATACAAGCACATCAATTATCTGCACAGTGTGACCGAAGGGTTTTTGAAATATCTGTTGTTTGTGGAAGAAGCGCCGATCACGAGTCCGATCAAAGGGGTTTCCAGTTTCGCGAAAGATTTTCTGGCGGAAGGGCCAAAAGATAAACAGGGGCGGTCTTTGCGCGATTTGGATTTGGAAAAACGACTGTTTAAATATCCATGCAGTTTCCTGATTTATTCGGATGCTTTCAATGGTCTGCCGCAACCGATGAAGGAACGGGTTTATCTACGATTGAAAGAGATTTTGACGGGAGAAGATAAGCAGCCCGATTTTCAAAACCTGACGGCTGAGTCCAAACGCGCCATTTATGAAATCCTGCTCGATACCAAGCCGGATTTCCGCGACTACGTAAAAACGGTGGAGACGAAGAAAGTGGTGTCGGGAACAACGCCCTGATTATTTGCGGAGAGGGTTTTGCGCTGCGAGGCGGCAGATCATTTGGGATTTGCTGAGCTGCCGTGCAAAACCAGATGCGTTTATGTTCACTGGCAGGAGCAAGGGGTAATGTGATATGGTTTGATCGCAGGGATTGATTCATGGCGAATAGATCGACACCACAAACTTCGACTTCCCGGGAAGAGCATTGCCTGGTTCGCACGGTGGAGGAGGTGATGAAGGATGAGCCAGCGCTGGAAGCGGTGAAAATTGACCACCGGGCGCAGGCGATTTCCGTGGCGACACTGGGCAAACCCCTAAGACCTGATCTGGATCAGTTGCTCACGGAGAAGATTCAACAAGTGCAAGAGGGATCGGCGGTTGAACGTTGCACGCTGTTGGAGGGCGCGGCGGATTGTTCCGGTTGCATGCAGCCAGCGGCGAAGCGAGAACAACAGCGGGTCACGGTTTCCAATGACGCCACCACTACAACGATAGCCCGGGTGACGTGTCCCACGGCGCCGAAATTCTGGCGCTGGCATAACATGGCTTTGCCGCGGTTCGTGCCGCGCAAAGTGGTTTTGCCCGAGGAAGGGGAGGAGCACGAGAACGAGTGGAAGTTCCAACTTGTAGCGGCTGGTCTTTGTGGGCTGTTTGGATTGATGGCGTATTTCCTGAGCCATGGTCCGGTGGTGACTGTTCTTTATCTGGCCGCTTATCTGGCGGGCGGCTGGTTTACGGCGGAAGAAGTTTGGGAGGGGCTTCAGGAAAAAGTGCTGGATGTGCATTTCCTGATGCTGGCGGTGGCAGTGGGCAGTGCGAGTATTGGTGCGTGGGCGGAAGGGGCGACTTTGCTGTTTCTTTTCTCATTGTCCGGAGCCCTGGAACATTACGCGATGGGGCGTACCCAGCGGGAAATCCGTTCGTTGTTCAAGACGGCTCCGAAAACCGCCATTGTTTTAGACAGTTCTGGGCAGGAACAGACGCTGCCAGTGGAGCAGTTGGAAGCGGGCATGAATTTGCGGGTTAAGCCCGGGGAGTTGTTTCCGGTGGATGCGGAGATCATCAAAGGAAAAACGGCCGCCGATGAAGCAAACCTGACGGGAGAAGCAACGCCGGTGGACAAAACCACCGGGGACAACGTTATGGCGGGTACGCTCAATTTGTGGGGCGTGGTCGATTTGAAGGTATTGCGGCCTGCGAGCCAAAGTGCGCTGCAAAAGATCATTCATCTGATCCGGGAAGCGCAGCACCTCAAAGCGCCGTCGCAACGGTTCACTGATAAATTTGGAACACGCTATACCTACGGCATTCTGTCGCTTTCGCTGGTGATGTTTTTTGTCTGGTGGCTGGGGTTTGGCCGGGCGCCATTTGTCTCTACTCCGGAGAGCAAGAGCGCATTTTACCGGGCCATGACTCTGCTGGTGGTGGCTTCGCCCTGCGCGCTGGTGTTATCAATTCCTTCCGCCATTCTGGCCGCCATTGCCTGGGGAGCCAAACGCGGGATTTTATTTCGCGGCGGCGCAGCCGTGGAGAAATTGAACGAGGTGACGGTGGTGGCCATGGATAAAACCGGCACGTTGACCACCGGTGAATTATCAGTGGACCGGGTGGAGAGTTTTCCGCCGGGACGGGAACAGGAAGTGGCGCAACTAGCTTATTCTCTGGAACGGTTGTCCACGCATCCACTGGCGCGGGCGATCACGCGTTACGGCAAACAGCAACAGTTGCGGGAATTGGAACTGGAGCAGTTTGAATCCATCACGGGGATGGGATTGCGCGCCCGTTTTGGCGCTGGCACGGTGCTGCTTGGGCGGCGGGAATGGCTGGCCGAAGCCGTTGCGCGCCCGGTTTTTTCTGAAGTGCCCTTGACCGAAGCCGGATTATCCGAGGTGTGGGTGAGCAAAGGGGAACTGGTCGGGCGCATTCTCTTGCGGGACGATATCCGGCCGCAAGCGCGCGATGTGATCCGGCAATTGCGGGAATCCGGGCTGAAGACCGTGGTGTTGACGGGGGATCATCGAGCAGCGGCGGAAAAACTGGGGCGGACATTGGAACTGGACGATGTCCGGCCGGAATTAAAACCGGAACAGAAAGTGGCGGCGATCGTAGCGTTGAGTAAAGAGGGAAACAAAGTGGCGATGATCGGGGACGGGGTTAACGATGCTCCCAGCCTGGCGGTCGCACACGTGGGGGTGGCGATGGGCGCGCGGGGTTCGGACGCGGCTTTGGAACAGGCAGAAGTGGTTTTGATGCACGACCGGCTGGAGAATTTTCTAACGGCCTACCAGCTTAGTTCCCGTGCCCGCAATGTCATCCGGCAGAATCTGGTGATTTCTTTAGGAACGGTGGCGGTGCTGGTTTTCCTCGCCATCCTTGGCTTGATCCCACTGACATTAGGAGTTGTTGGACATGAAGGCAGCACCGTGGTGGTGGTGGGAAACAGTTTGCGTCTCCTGCTGGTCCGCGGGATTACCAGGTAGTCCGCGTCCCTCCGTTTGGTCTTCACAAAATATGTCTACTTAAAGGCAAGGTCCGGGTAGTGCCCGGCGGGAGTGACATTTACGTTAACTTAGAAAGTTAGCTAAGTGACAGGTGAAGATATGAGCACTACGACATCAGCCAATCCGGTTCCTCCAGCCGCTGAACTGTGTTTGCGGAAAATTCTGGTTCCGATCGATTTTTCAGATTGTTCACGCAAGGCGTTGCGTTATGCCGTGGCCTTTGCGAAGCAATTTGACGCAACAGTGATCCTGTTGCATGTGGTTCAGTTGAGTTATTCCGGGGCCGAATTTGCCGCTCTGGATTTTCCTCTGATTGAACAGCAGATGGTGGAGGCCAGTTCCCGGGAAATACTGGCGCTGGCCAATGCGGAAGTGGGAAGTTCCCTGCCGTTTGGCACGTTAGTCAAGACGGGCCATCCGCCCACCGAAATTGCCGCGACGGCCCGCAAGCTGGAAGTGGATTTGATCATTATTTCCACGCATGGTTACACAGGATTGAAGCATGTATTTCTGGGCAGCACGGCCGAAAACGTGGTTCGGCACGCGCCATGTCCGGTATTAACCGTTCGCGAACATGAGCATGAATTCATTACGGGCTGAAAACCCGGCCATATTATCCCCCATTCCTTTAAAACATATGGCCAGTGTTGAAAGCCTGCCCGCCAGCAAAAAAACGCCCGGTTCCACGGCGCGAAGCACCGCTTTCGGCTGCCCACGGGATTTTTTTGACAATCGTTTTGTTTACGCGGTGATTTCACCCCGGGCGCGCGGGTTATCTGTGGGGGTGAATATGAACCCGGACAAGGTGTGCAATTTCGATTGCGGTTATTGTGAGGTGAACCGCGTTGTGCCGCCGCGTGACACCGTGCTGGACGTCAACGTGATGGCGGAAGAACTGGAGCGGACGCTGGCGATGATCCAGGCGGGGGGATTGCGCAATCGGCCCAATTACACCGCGATGACGGAAGAACTGCTGCGCCTCAAGCATGTGACGCTCAGCGGCGATGGGGAACCAACCTTGTGTCCGAATTTTTTTGAAGCGGTCGAAGCGGTGGTGCATATCCGCGCCAAAGGCAAGGTGCCTTTCTTTAAACTGGTGCTGATCACCAACGCATCGGGTTTAGACCGTCCGGAGGTGAAGGAGGCGCTTTCCTATTTTACGCAGCGGGATGAGGTGTGGGCCAAGCTGGAGGCCGGAACGCAGTCCTACATGGACAAAGTCAACAAAGCGCAAGTGCCGCTGACCCGGATTCTGGAAAACATCCGGGAGTTTGGCCGTCAACGACCGGTGGTGATTCAAAGCCTTTTTCCCAGCCTGTACGGACACGCGCCCGCGCGCGAGGAAGTGGAACAGTTTGCCCACCGGCTCCTGGAATTAAAAAATCAAGGGACGCAAATTTCACTCGTGCAGATTTATTCGGCCACGCGTCCGACGCCGCATTCCGAGTGCAGCCATCTGCCGTTGAAGACTCTTTCGTTGATTGCTCAAACGGTGCGTCAGAGCACGGGGTTAAAGGTGGAAGTTTTCTAAGTGATCCGAAGTTTTAAAAGGGTTGAATTGTGAATCGCGTGAAATTGTTCCAACCACGGATTCACACAGATACCGCATGCGGGACGGATGGGAAAGGAGTGGCTGCTTGGATTCATTGCAAAAATTGTTAGCCCTTTAACAATCCAGGGAGAGCGGTTTTCAGTGGCCTCACCGATAGTCTAATTACCAATGAAAAAGATCATTACCATCACTGAGATTGTGGCGGAAATGGCGACTGAACGTGGTGAGTCAGATGTTTGCGCGAGTGCGGTGGCTCAATTCGATGAGGTGAATTCCCGGATGGAAGTCGAGTTGCGCGCCTATTTGCGGCCAATCGACCCGCAAAGGACACGGGAACATTGGCATGCCGATTGGCTGCCCGCCGACGAGATCGTTCGTGAAACCGTCGCCTGGGAAGAGGTAATGCCGCTGGCGAAAGACATTTTCCAAAGTTGGGTCCGTAAAATCCGTCAGACACAGTCGTGTCTGGCACAACCTTAAAATCAAAACATCCCTATGATTGCAAAATATCACATCGATTACAGCATGGATTTCCGCAAGCACTCCCAGAGCGGCAATTATCAGACGGATGATCCGATTGCCTGTCAGGAGTTTCTGGTGGAACTGCTCGAACGCGGCGTGCGGATTGACCAGATCAAGCATGAAGGAGTCGCTTTATCCCGTCATGACTTCGATAAACTGGTCAAGACTGCCGCGGGTTTACTGGCGGCGAAGCATTTGTGTGCCTCGCTCAAGTTGACGCCGGAAGAAGAGAAGTTCCGGTTTGGATTTGCGGTCTAGAGCACCGCAGAATGGCAGCGCGCGCCGGGTTAGAGGGGAAAAGGGCGAAGGCGGCGCTGCCCATCGTGAAAGGCCAAATATGAAAGCGAAATTATTTTCCTCTGCCCTGAGCATTCTCACGGCATTGGCCATGTTGACATTCCATCCAAGTTCCGCCCGCGCCGCTGATCCGATCAAAGAGGCGATGCAATTAAAGTTAGGCTATGCGCAGAAGGTGCTCGAGGGGGTTGCGATGGAGGATTACGACCTGATCCTGCAGAATTCGCAAAAGCTGAAAAAGTTAAGCCAGGCGGGCGGCTGGTATTCCCGGCAGACACCGGAATACGATCTTTTGATGAACGAATTCCGCCGGCAGGCTGAATCTCTGGAACGCGCGGCGAAGCAAAAGAATCTGGATGCTGCCACGGGCGCTTATTTTCAAATGACGGTGAGCTGTGTGAGTTGTCACAAGTTTATCCGGGGTAAAAATGCGGCGGCGAGTCTGCCGGGTTTAAATGGGGGGCAAACTCAGGTTGCGGGCCGCGCCGTTAATGGACCTTGAATCGTAACGGTTGCGCGCTTGCGTTCGGCGAAATATCGGCCATCTTGCAGGATAAATCTATGAATCAGGAGCTTGAGCAATTGCTGGGCAACAGTGCGAAAAGCCTGTTGGAACATCAATGTCAGACGATTACCAAAGACAGGTTATATCTTCCCGGACCCGATTTCGTGGATCGCGTTTACACGCAATCCGACCGGTCGAATGCCGTGTTGAGGAGTCTGGCGGATATTTTCAAACATGGCCGCCTGGCGGGAACGGGCTACGTGTCCATTCTGCCGGTGGATCAAGGGATTGAGCATTCTGCGGGAGCGAGTTTTGCGCCCAACCCGGAGTATTTTGATCCGGAAAATATTGTGAAGCTGGCGATCGAAGGTGGTTGCAATGCCGTGGCGTCCACGCTGGGTGTGCTGGGCGCGGTGTCGCGCAAATACGCGCACAAGATTCCGTTTCTGGTGAAACTGAACCACAACGAATTGCTGACGTATCCCAATTCATTCGATCAGATTTATTTCGCACAAGTCGAGCAGGCGTGGAATATGGGGGCCGTCGCGGTGGGAGCGACGATTTATTTTGGCTCAGAGGAATCGCACCGGCAGATTCAGGAGACATCCATTGCTTTCAAGCGGGCGCATGAACTGGGGATGGCGACAGTTTTGTGGTGCTACTTGCGCAATAACGCATTTAATAAAGATAAGGATTATCATACGAGCGCGGATTTGACCGGACAGGCGAATCATCTGGGCGTAACGATTGAGGCGGACATCATCAAGCAAAAGCAGCCGACCAATAACGGTGGTTATCTGGCACTGGAACATTTTGGCAAGACGCATCCGCTGGTGTACAGCAAGCTGACGACGGATCATCCGATTGATCTGACGCGGTATCAGGTGGTGAATTGCTACATGGGGCGGGCGGGTTTGATCAATTCAGGCGGCGCTTCCGGCAAGGATGATTTTGCGGACGCCGTGAAGACGGCAGTGATCAATAAACGCGCGGGTGGTACGGGATTGATCTCCGGACGCAAAGCGTTTCAACGTCCGATGAAGGAGGGCGTGAAACTGCTGAATCTAATTCAGGACGTGTATCTGGATGCGGCAATTACTGTGGCGTGAAAGGCGGGCTGAATCCGGAGAACGAGGTTACGGATCGGTGGTAATCTTTAATTCTTTGACGGGCGTACCGTCGCTCCATTTGCCCATGAATCTTTGCTGCGGGGTATTGCCGAGCGCGAATTCACGATTCTTTCCGTAGAACGCGGCATCGCAGAGGCCGTCAAACAATTTCCAAAGTCCGTAATAATCGAGCGCGTTGACGTTGAAGCCGGTTCCGCCGGAGAGATTGGCAAACGGTTCGTTGGTTTCACTTTTTGCCTGTTTGCGTTCTTCCATGCGTTCGCGGATGCGCTCACGCAAGAGACCACCGCTCTCCATATGGTTCGTGCCGCTGTGCTCGCCATTATCGAATAGCAATCCGGGCGCAGTCGGGGCGAAATGATTGGCTTTTAAGGCGGGCTTGCCGTGGTCATCGGAGACGAGGGTGACATAGTTCTTATTGACGAGCGGAACGCGGGTGGATTCGTGAAAAATCTTTTTCGCATCAATGTCGCGAGCAAGGGGATCGTCATCGCCAACGACCGTGAGCAGCAGGGATTCGGCGGGGATTTTTGAACAATCTTCCAGTGGCACGCTGAACTGGGGCAACGGATTCCACGTGCGGCCGGGCTGCACGGACATGAGCGCTCGGGCGGGTGGCAGACCGGATGATTTAGCCAACGCGGCGACATTGGCAGTGAGCAGACCGCCGACAGAATGGCCGACGACGGCGAATTTATCCAGTTCCGGCAATACGTGGCCGGGTTCGGATTTCAGCTTTTCGAACGCCTGCTGGAGGGATTTGATGGTGTTGGGGGTAAATTCGTCGAGCGGGGTGCGATTGTCCGTCTGGTAACGTGGATAAATGACGATATTGCCGCGTTTGACGAGATGCTCGATCCACGCGCCGTAGATGGAGGGATTCGTGCCACCCCAGCCGTGGAGGAAGGCGATGACGGGAGCGGATTTGGGCCGGGGCGAATCGGGTTCGTAGATCCAATATTCGAGCGTGCCTTCACCGTACCGGTGCTTGATTACTGCGGAGTGAGCAACCTGACCACTGCCGGGGCCCTCTTTAGGCGGCAGAGGTGGAGCAATCGCTTGCGACCAGGCAACGGAACCGTGAGCGAGAAACAGTAACAGCGTCAGCCAACGCATAGGGGAATCCTAGCATGGGCACGGCGCTTTGAAAAGAGGCTCTCAGCCGGTGAAAAATTGCCAGCGACGATTACCTGGTGGTCACTCCTGCTGTGCCGAGGCCCATGATGCGAAATTCGTGGCCTTCGCTTTGCGGATTCTTTTCTGCGAGTAATTCCACGCGGACATGATGCGGGCCGGGCTTCAAGTCGTGAGCAATAATCGTGGTGGCACGATAACCGCCCCAGGTTTGATCAAACCAGCCGTCACGGATAATGGGGGGAGCGTCATCCACTTGGATTTTGGCTTTGCCCATCGGTTTGCGGATGTGGAAGTCCATCAGGAAAATAATCTTACCGGTGACTTCAAATTCGACGACGCTGCCGGGCTTTTCACTATGCCAGGAGGCGGTTTTGGGATCGAGTTCCCAGCCGTTGTTTTTAACAGGCTTGAGATCGGACGCTTCGAGGAGGGCGGTGTGCTCGAAGGAATCATGGAAGAGCGGTGAGGCGATGGGCTGGACGGCAGGCAAGGCATTGTCAGCGGGCAGGGTGGCCAGAACTTGAGTGAGCAGGCTGATGACGAATTTGCCAGCGTAACCGTGGCCGACGTCGTTGGGGTGGACGGTATCGGCTTCGACATCAGCCCACTTGATTTTGTCGGCTTTGATTTCAGGCCAGAGACCATCGCGGAAGCTGACCATGGGGAGATGATAATGAGCGCCGACTTTGGAATGCCATTCCTGAGCGTTGCCGCCACCCTCGTGCATCATGAACAGCAGCATCACGGCGGGTTGATTCGGCTGGCCCAGGGACTGACGGACGAGACCTTCCAAAGTTTCGGCGGCGGCTTGCGTATTGCCATCATTCACGGCGTATTCAGCGACAATAAAATCGGGTTGGTGAGAGAGTAAATCGCGTTGCGCGCGTAGCGCACCGTAATCCGAACCGGTAGCGCCGATGCCGGCATTCACAAAGGCGATGGTGGCTTTCGGGAAGGTTTGCTTCCACCACGCGGCGATGACATTGCCGTAACGATTGTCGGGTTTGGTCGCCTTAGCCCCTTGAGTGATGGAGCCGCCGATGACGGCAACGGTGACTTTCTCGCCGCGGCGGGCTTTGGCCAGGGCATGTTGCAAGCGGGCGGTATCACCCATGGCGACGAGCGAATGTTTGGTGGCTTCTGCCAGATCGAAAGATTCGGCAGCAGAGGCAGAATGAGTGAGAGCAACACCTGGGAGGAGCGCCAATGTCAGAACAATACTTTTAAACAGGAATCTCATGATGGTAAGCAAAACGCTAACGAACCTGCGCGCGACTGCCTAGTGTAAATTTGGCGGGAAAGGCGAAGAGGAAGTAGAGAGATGGGGAAATGCCAAAAAAGGTAAAATCCGTGCCCTTGCCAGCAACGGATCTTAGGCCCATAGTTTTAGCAGTCGTCGGTGTCAGCCGTTCGCCCGAAAACCCTGGCGTGAACTGGCCAGCTTACTTTCACGAGCGTTTCCCGGTTAGAATCGGACGAGCTGTGGAAGTTCGCGTGACATCCGCAGTGGTTGGAAAGTTATGCCTTACTCGCATCCACAAGGCTTTGATCGGCAGCAGGCGTTTCGCAACGTGCGCCACCTGCTGCCGGGGGCGGTGTTGCTATCGGCGACGGCAGGGTTCATCAATACGGTTTCACTGGGCTTTTTCCGCACGCCGGTCAGTCATATGACGGGGGCGGTTTCGCATTTGGGCATGGATGTGGCGGAAGCGAAGGGGGAGAATGTTTTTACATCAGCGAGCATTATTCTTGGGTTCCTCGCGGGCGCGACACTGGCGGGTTTATTGGTGGGCGCGTTGAAACTCATTCCCAGCCGGCGCTATGGGGCGGCGCTGATGCTGGAGGGGCTGCTGGTGGCGCTGGCGACGGCTTTGCTGATTGGGAAACATCGGTACGCATTGCCGGTGATCTCCATGGCTTGCGGCCTGCAAAATGCGATGACCAGCAGTTATTGCGGACTGATGATCCGGACGACGCATGTAACGGGGATGGTGACGGATATCGGGGTGATGTTGGGGCATTGGCTTCGGCATCGTGAGATTGAAGGGTGGAAGCTACGCTTTTTGGTGCTGGTGTTTCTGGGCTTTGGAACGGGCGGCTGGCTGGGAGCGGTGGCAGATATGCGGTTCGGACCGGCTTGCCTGTTTGTGGTGGCAGCGGGTTGCCTGCTGGCGGGCGGGGGATTTCTACTGGCGACGCATCATGGGGTGGTGCAGGTCATGCAGAACGAAGACCCTAAACCGCCGCGGAGCAGCATGTTTCCGGGGGGAAATTAACCAGCGCAAAAGCTTAGCGGGAAAAACTGGAGCGGACAGAAATTCCGGGCTTGCATTTATTGGAGAGGGAGTTTTCATTATCGGAAATCATTCCACTTATGAAAATGTCGCTGCCCACGGCGGATTCTGTTCAGCCGCGTAACGGTGTGAAAAACGGCGCGGATTCCGGCTACGGAGTGCCGGCTTTGGAGCGTGGTTTGGCCTTGCTGGAGCATCTGGCGCAGATTCCGGGCGGGGCCACGCTTTCCGAACTGACGGCGGCTTTGGCGGTATCGCCGGCTTCGGCGCATCGCATTACGAATGCGTTGGAAGAGCTGGGATATTTGCGACGGGAGGAGAAGAACAAGCGTTTTTTTGTGACGCGCAAATTATTGCTGCTGGGACAGCCGCAATCGCATTCCCGCAGTCTGGTGGAATGCAGTGTGGAGGCGATGCGCAAGGTGCTGACGGCGACGGGAGAAACGACGCAACTTTGCTGTCTGGCGGAGAATCAATGCGTGATTATTGATCAACTACCGTCGATTCATCCGTTTAAATATATTGTCGATCCCGGTTCGCGCGCGCCGATTCATTGCGCGGCTCCGGGCAAGGCGATTCTGGCGTTTCTGCCGCCGGAGGAACTGGAGGCGTTGCTGGGGAGCATCAAGCTGGAGCGGTTTACGCAACATTCGCTGACGACGCGAAAAGAATTGCTGGCGGAACTGGAGGAAATTCGCGCGAGCGGTTATGCGGTGGATCGGGGCGAGCATTTCGACGGGATTCATTGTGTGGCGGCGCCGATGTTGAATCACCACGGGCGGGCGATTGCGGCGATTACCATTGCGGGGCCGAAGGAGCGCATTCCGCGGGGGCGATTCGCGGAGTTTGGGCGCATTATGATTGAGGCAGCGAATGAGGCGGCGCAACGGTTTGCGGAGTAAACCTGAAAAAACACTAAGATTATGAAAGCGAAATTCTTCTCCCTGGCGTTGATGGCCGTCTGTTTGATTGCGGGTTGCGGCAAACAAGTGGAGGCACCGAAGGCTGATGCCACGCCAGCACCGGCGCCGGTGAGCAAAGGGACGATTGGGGTGACGCTGCTGGCGTTGCAGAACCCGTTCTTCAAGGTCATTGGTGACACGATTGCGGCAGAGGCGAAGAAGAATGGTTACGAAACGATTGTGTTGAGTGCGGATAACGACGTGGCGCGGCAATCGAATCAGGTGAAGGATTTTATTGTGAAGAAAGTGGCGGCGATTGTGCTGAGTCCGGCGGAATCGCGGTCAATTGTGCCGGTGATTCAGGAGGCGAACGCGGCGGGGATTCCGGTGTTGACGGTGGATATTCCGTGCAATGAGCCGGGGGTGAAATTGTTGACGCAAATTGCGACGGATAATTACGGCGGGGGCAAGGAAGCGGCACGGGCGATGATTGAAGCGCTGGGCACAGCGGGCGGCAAGGTGGCGATTTTACATTTCAAACAGGCGGAGTCGTGTCGGTTGCGCGTGAAGGGCTTTCGGGAGGTGATTGACGATTACAATACGAAGGCGACGGGGAAGATTGATTTGGTAACGGAACTGGATGGGGGCGGGGCGAAGGACGTGGGGTATAAGGCGGCGGAAGATGCGTTGCAGGCGCATGGAGATTTGCGCGGAGTGTTCGCGATCAATGATCCCTCGGCGTTGGGAGCGCGGGCGGCGATTGAAAAGGCGGGGAAGACGCAACAGGTGATCATCGTGGGATTTGACGGGCAGCCGGAGGGCAAACAGGCGATCAAGGAAGGCAAGATTTACGCGGACCCGATTCAGTTTCCGGATCGCATGGGGGTAGAGATTGTGCAGTCGATTATCAAACATTTCAAAGGGCAGGAGGTGCCGAAGGAATTGCTGATTCCGACGAGTCTGTATCGCAAGGCGGATGGGGAGAAGGATGCGACGCTAAAGTGATTTGAAGGAACTTGAGATGAGGGTGATTTCAAAACTGAGCGGAACGCGGGTGATTGATAGAACTTTTGAGTGCATGGCGTTTTCAGGTGGAGATTCGCAGCAGGGATGCTGCGGTTGCCGGCAGGCAAGGATGCACTGCCGCTACAGGGGGGACGCTGGCGCGGACGAAAGGTTTCGGGAGGTAATAACACCTCTTGAAGGATTTACGTTGCTGCGACCGGGGACGGTCGCTGTCCGGGGCGTGTGGGCGCATTTTTAAATGTTTAATAATCATGGAAGCGAATTTTTTGCATGAACTGGTGGGGTCGATGTCGCAGGGGGCGGCGGGGAATCCGACGGTGGCGATGATTGAGGCGGCGTTTGCGCATCACGATTTGCACTGGCGGTATGTGAACATGGAAGTGACGCCAGCAGATTTGGGCGTGGCGGTGCGCGGGGCCAAGGCGATGGGGTTTCGCGGGTTCAATTGCAGCCTGCCGCACAAGGTGACGGTGATTCAGCATCTCGATGGGTTGGGAGAATCGGCGGCGGTGATGGGAGCGGTGAATTGTGTGGTGCGGCGCGAGGGCAAATTGATTGGCGAAAATACGGATGGAAAAGGTTTTTTAAAATCGCTGGAGGAATTAATTGAGCCGAAGGGAAAGAGCGTGGTGATTTTTGGGGCGGGCGGCGCGGCGCGGGCGATTGCGGTGGAACTGGCATTGGCGGGCGTGAAGAAGATTACGGTGGTGAATCGCTCGACGGCGCGCGGAGAGGAGTTGGTTCGTTTGTTGCGGGATAAACTGAAGTTAAATGCGGAACTGGTGCGGTGGGAGGGAGATTACATTATTCCAGCGGGAACGGATGTGGTGATCAATGGGACATCGATTGGATTGTATGATGGCGAGGCGCGGCTGGCGCTGGACGTGAGTTCACTCAAAGCAGGCATGATTGTGGCGGATGTGGTGTTCAGTCCGCCGCGAACAAGATTGATTCGCGAGGCGGAGGCGCGCGGATGCAAGGTGTTGGATGGGCTGGGGATGATTGTGAACCAAGGGGTGATTTGCATCCAATATTGGACGGGAGTTGATCCGGAGCCGGTAATCTTGCGGCGGGCGGTGGAGCAGGCGTTGAAGCTTTGACTCGAATATTTTACCCATGAGCCAGTCCGCCAAACATTCCGCGTCTCAGTGGGTGACGGATTATGGAATGTTGCTGGTGCTGCTGGCGATGTGCGCGTTTTTCAGCGCGATTACTTATACAGAGCAATATCCGGTGGGAGTGGAGGCGGCGAAACAACTGGCGCGAAATATCACGGGGCAATTTGGCAAAGGGGCAAGGGTGTTGGTGGCGGTGTCGGGGCAAGCGGAGGACGCCGCGTTTGCAGACGCGGTGGCGGCGGAATTGAAGGCGGCGCAAATTGAGGTAGTGGCGGTGGTGAAGGGAGAACCGAAGGATGCGCGCGGGGCGTTGGAGGCAATGGCGGCGAAAGGAAAGCTGGAGGCGATTGCGTGCAATCAGACAGCGGCTTCATGGCTGGTGTTTGCGGATTTGAAAACGGATTTCCCAGCGCTGGGCGCGCCACGGGTGTTGACGCCACAGGCTTACAAATGGCCGAACTTTTTGAAGCGGGACAATTTGCTGAATATTGCGAATCAAATTGCGGTGATTGCGATTGTGGCGATTGGAATGACGATGGTGATTATTACGGGCGGGATTGATTTATCAGTAGGCAGTTTGATTGCACTCTCGGCGGTGTTGACGGCGTTGTTTATTCGCAATTTTGCGGGAGCGCAGCAGGCGGGTGTGTGGGGCATGGCGCTGGCGTGTGGAGCGGCGATTTTGATTTGTGGAGCGGTGGGGGCTTTTTCCGGAGGCATGGTGACGCTGTTTCAAGTGCCGCCGTTTATCGTAACGCTGGCGATGATGCTGGTGGCGAGCGGACTGGCATATTTGCTGACGCACGGGCAATCGGTTTATCAGGTGCCGGATTCATTTGTATGGCTGGGACGCGGAGTGAATTTGGGGATTCCGAATGCGGTGTTGCTGATGCTGGCACTGTATGGGCTGGCGCACGTGGTGATGTCGCGGACGGTGCTGGGGAGATACTTGTACGCGGTGGGCGGTAACCGGGTCGCGGCTCGGTATTCGGGCGTTCCGGTGCGGCGGGTGTTGTTGGTGAGTTACATTTTAAGCGGTTTGTTTGCGGGACTCGGGGGAGTGGTGCTGGCGTCGCAACTTAAGAGCGGGTCGCCGACGTTTGGGCAGATGTATGAATTGTATGTGATAGCGGCGGTGGTGGTGGGCGGAGCGAGTTTGAATGGGGGAAAGGGGCGCATCTTTGGGACGTTGATCGGGGCGTTTACGATTGCAGTTATTCAGAATGGAATGAATCTGACGAACGTCGAAAGCTATACGCAAAAGGTGGTGCTGGGGCTGGTGATTTTGGGAGCGGTGCTGGTGGATACATTGAGAGGGCGCGGCTGGAAGGTGATGCAGGCGATGGAATGAATATGTTTGGGTCAACACACATAAAGAGGTTTGTGAATTTTGCTTTTGTAAAGAAGCGGGTTGGGAGCCGTCGTGATGATGCGAGAGTAAGATTTGGGACGAATGGCAGTGAGGACGTTGCTGCGACCGGGGACGGTCGCTGTCCGGGGGCGGTGACTTATCTGGCGTGGATGATTTTGATGATGGTGGGTTTCGTTTTGCCGGTGAGTGGGGCGGGGGCGAAATTGACGACGGAACAGACGGAGTTTTTTGAGAAGAAAATCCGGCCGGTGCTGGTGGCGGAGTGTTACGAGTGTCACAGCGTGAAGAAGCAGAAGGGTGGGTTGCGGGTGGATTTCCGGGACGGATTGTTGAAGGGCGGTGATACGGGGCCATCGATTGTGCCGGGTGACGTAGCGAAGAGCCTGTTGATTACGTCGATTACGCATCAGACAGAGGAATTGAAGATGCCGAAGAAGGCGCCGAAGCTGGATGAGGCGATTATTCAGGATTTCATCGTGTGGGTGAAAATGGGAGCGCCTGATCCGCGGGACGAAGCACCGACGGAAGCGGTGGCGGCAGCACCAGTGCCGTGGGCGCAGACGTTGGCGGCGCGCAAACTGTGGTGGAGTTTCCAACCGGTACATAAAGTGGAAGTACCGGCAGTGAAAGATGTGGCGTGGTCGGATCATCCGGTGGATCGATTTATTCTCGCGAAAATGGAAGCGGCGGGTTTGCAGCCGGCGGCGGCGGCAGACAAACGGGTGTTGATCCGGCGGGTGACGTTTGCGCTGACGGGGTTGCCGCCTACTACAGCGGAGATTGCGGATTTTCTGGCGGACAATTCAGCAGAGGCTTACGCGAAGCTGGTGGACCGGCTGCTGGCGTCGCCGCGATTTGGTGAGCGGTGGGCGCGGCATTGGATGGACCTGGTGCGGTTTGCGGAGACGCACGGGAGTGAAGGGGACACGGAAATTCCGGAGGCATGGCGGTATCGTGATTATCTGATTCGCGCCTTGAATAATGATGTGCCGGTGGATCAACTCATTCGTGAAAATCTGGCTGGTGATTTATTGCCGAAGCCGCGGTGGAATCGCGAGGAGGGGATTAATGAATCCGTGCTGGGCATCGGGCAATTGCGGATGGTGGAGCATGGGTTTCAGCCGGTGGATACGCTGGATGAACAGGTGCGTAACGTGGACAACCAGATCGACGTGGTGTCGAAGGCGTTTCTGGGGCTGACGGTTTCCTGCGCGCGTTGTCATGACCATAAATTCGACGCGATCAGCCAGAAGGATTTTTACGCGTTATACGGCATTTTCGAGAGCGCGCGTCCGGCGCTGGTGACAATTGATGCGCCGGAAGTGCTGAATCGGCATCGGGCGGAACTGGCGGCGTTGAAAGAAAAAATCCGGAGCGGATTGATCAGTGCGTGGCAGACGGCGGCGCAGGAATTACCGGAGCGATTAAACACGGCGACCACGATGGGCGTGCAGTATCAGGAGTTGCAACAGCGGGTGCAGTCGCTGGAGCACGCGGTGGCGGCGATGGATTTGCAGGCGCGACTGGCAGCCATGGGTGGTGCGAACGGCGGTTATAAACTGCAATTTCCCACGCCGACGAGTTGGTGGACGTTTGAAGGGGATGCGCGGGATCTGGTGGGTCCACTGCACGGCACGTTGGAAGGCGGCGCGGTGATTCGCAACGGGCGTTTGGTTTTGAATGGAGAAGATGCGTATGTGCGGACGGAAGCGCTCAAGGAGCCGTTGCGGGAGAAGACGCTGGAGGCGTGGGTTTCGCTGGCTACGTTGAGTCAGGGCGGTGGCGGCGTGGTGACCGTGGAATCGGGGAACGGCAGTATTTTTGATTCGATTGTGTATGCGGAACGGCAGGCGGGCAAATGGCTGGCAGGGAGTAATAATCACCGGCGCACGCGGGATTTTAACGGGGTGACGGAAACGGCGGGGACGAATGAACTGGTTCACGTGGCGATCGTTTACGATAAGGAAAACCGCATCACTGGTTACCGTAACGGAGTGCTGTATGGGAGCAGTTATATTCCGGAAAGTGACGAGGCCGCTTTGCATGAGTTTGGGGCGCGTGATGGGCATCTGCTGTTTGGGAAGCGGCATTTGGGCGGAGCGAAGTCATTCCTGAAAGGGGAGATTGAAGAGGTAAGGCTTTACGCGCGGGCGTTGACGGCGGAGGAACTGGCGGCTTCGTTCAAAGCGGGGCCGGTGCATTTGAAGAGTGAAGATTTAGCCAAGGCGACTACACCGGTTTCCAACGAGGAACGCACGAAGCTGGTGAGTGAATTGGAACAGGCGCGTAAACAATTAACGGAACTGGAACGGAAAAATGGCGGTTGGCTCAAGGTATTGGCCGAGGCGGATAAAGACCCGGCGCATCCGTTGCATGCGTGGGCGATCCTGCGGGGACGCGTTGGTTCGGCGTTCACGGACGGCTGGCAACAACTTCGCAAAGAGGGTATGGGCGAGACGGAAGGCCGGGTGCAGTTCAATCGTGCGAATTTTACGAACGCGTGGGATTTGACGGGGGATGGCGCGGCGAAGTGGTTTCGTTATGGGGATGGATTAAGTGAGTCAGTCAGCAGGTCCGGAGCCTTTAGCATTGAACCCGCTGGCGATCTGGTGGTGCGGGAATTATTGCCGGCGGGAGTGTACACGCATTTGCTCTCGCAGAAAGACAATGGATTATTCACTTCACCGCGATTCAAGGTGACGAGCGATTGGATCAGTGTGCGGGCATTGGGCGGGCAGGGGGCGATGGTGCGGTTGATCGTGGATAATTATCCGCTGGGATTGAACAATATTTTTCCACGGGCGGAACTGAAGCGTGACACGATGGGTTGGGTGCGAATGGATACGGCGTATCGAAAAGGTTCGTATGCGTATCTGGAAATTGGTACGGCGGATGATTTGGCACGACGATATGCGCCGGCAAAGAATGGTCCAGGGACCGAAGGGGAAGGGCGTTCGTGGTTTGGGGTGCAGGCGATAACATTTCACGATGGCAAAGAGCCGCCGAGAGAGACGGTGGATGCGAATGCGTGGCTCTGGCAACAAACCTCACCGGCTTCAGCGCAGGAATTGGGGCGGCGATATGAGGAGGGATTAACGCAAGCTATTCAAGCCTGGCAACGGGGTGAACTGACGGAAGTTCAGCGCGCGTTGCTCGACGCTTTTGTACAGCGGGATTTAATGCCGCGTTCGTTGGCGCAACTGCCGATGGTGGCTCCACTGGTGAGGCAATACCGCCAATTGGAAGCGGAACTGGCGGTGCCACGGCGTGCGCCGGGAGTGATTGAGGCGGTAGCGATCAATCAGCCGCTGTTTACGCGGGGAGATTTCACGAAGCCGACAGAACCGGTGCCGCGGCGTTTTCTGGAGGCGTTCGACAGCAAACCGTATGAGACGCAGTTGAGCGGACGATTGGAACTGGCGAACGATATTGCGAGTCCGACGAATCCGTTGACGGCGCGCGTGGCGGTGAACCGGCTGTGGCAGCATTTATTCGGGCGCGGGATTGTGCCGTCGGTAGATAATTTTGGGCGGTTGGGAGAAAAACCGACGCATCCGGAATTGCTGGATTATCTGGCGGCGAAATTTGTGGCGGACGGCTGGTCCACGAAACGGATGCTGCGTTTCTTACTGTTGTCGCGGACGTATCAATTGAGCAGCGAGCCATCGGCGGAAGCGCGGGCGAAAGACCCGGCAAATGAATTGTTGTCCCATGCGCGCATTCAACGGTTGGAAGCGGAGGCGGTGCGGGATTCACTGTTGGCGGTGTCGTCGCGATTGGACACGCGCATGTACGGCGTGGGAGAGAATGCGCTGGCGGGTGGCGATAATCAGCGGCGGCGCAGTGTTTATCTGACGATCCGGCGGAATAGCCTGAGTCCGTTTCTCGCGGTATTTGATGCGCCGAAGCCGTTCACGACGCAGGGGCGGCGGGACGTGACGAATGTGCCGGCGCAATCGCTGGCGTTTTTGAATGACCCGATGGTGATTGAGATGGCGCGGCAATGGGCGCACGAACTGTTACGGACGCAACCGGGGCAGTCCCGTGATGAGCGGGTGCGGGTGATGTTTGAGCAGGCCTTTGGGCGTTTGCCGGGGGACACGGAACTGGCAGGCGCGGCGCAGTATCTGGATGATCTGGCGGCGGCGCATCAGGTGGCCGTGGCGCAAATGGGGACGAGCGAACCGGTGTGGCAGGATTTCGCGCAGTCATTGTTTAATCTGAAAGAATTTATTTATCTCCGATGAAAACTCCCTTAATTCACAGGCCGTTCTCTCGCCGCGAGATGTTGCGGCGTTGTTCACTGGGATTTGGTTCGCTCGCGCTGAGCGGGTTGTTGTCGGAGCGCGCGTATGGGGCAGTGTCGGCACCGGTGGCGGGGATACTGCCGCAGCCGCATTTTCCGCCGCGGGCGAAGAATGTCATTTTTTGTTATATGTCCGGCGGGGTTTCGCACGTGGATTCGTTTGATCCGAAGCCGCGATTGACGCGGGATCATGGGCAGCCGATGCCGGTGCCGGTGCATCGGACGATGTTCAATAACAACGGGAACATTATGGCCAGCCCGTGGGAGTTCAAGAAGCGCGGGCAAAGCGGGTTGGAGATGAGCGAGTTGTTTCCGAACATCGCAAGTTGCGCGGATGATTTGACGATTATCCGGTCGATGACCAGCAAGGTGAACGAGCATGCGCAGGGGAATTATTTCATGCACACTGGGTTTCCCTTCATGGGACATCCGAGCGCAGGGGCGTGGGTGAGTTACGGGCTGGGGACGGAGAATCAGGATTTACCAGGGTTCGTGGTGTTACAGAGCGGGGCGGCGAGTGTGCCGCATGGCGGGGTGGGGCTGTACAGCAACGGTTATTTGCCGGCGCAGAATCAGGCATCGATTCTCAAGGTGGATGGCGAATCTGCATTGGCGAATATTCGCCCGCGGGAGAGCGATGGGTTGCAGCGACGCCGGCTAAGTTTCATCAATGAGTTTGACGAGAAATATCTGACGACGACGCAGGAGCCGCAGATTGACGCAGCAATTCACAATTACGAGACGGCGTACCGGATGCAGACTGCGGTGCCGGAGTTGTGCGATATCAGCGGGGAGAGCGAGGCGACGAAGAAACTTTACGGAATCGATGCGCCGCACAAGGAGATGGCGGCCTACGCGCGGCAATGCCTGATGGCGCGGCGGTTGGTGGAGCGCGGGGTGCGGTTCGTGGAACTGAGCTGTCTCTCGGCGAATATCGGCGCGGGCAATCCGCCGAATCCGTGGGATCAGCATGGGCAATTGCAAAAGGGGCACGGGGCGATGGCGTATCAGGTGGATCAGCCGATTGCGGCGTTGCTGAAAGATTTGAAGAGCCGGGGTTTGCTGGAGCACACGATTGTGTTGTTCACGGGCGAGTTTGGCCGGACGCCGTTTTCGCAGGGGAGCGACGGGCGGGACCACAATCCGTTTGGGTTCAGTGTGTGGCTGGCGGGGGGCGGTTTTAAAGGAGGAACGGTTTACGGAGCGACGGATGATTTGGGATATCATGCGGTGGAGAATGTAACGACGGTGTACGATTTATACGCGACGTTGCTGCATCAGATGGGGCTGGATCATGAACGGTTGACGTATCGATTTGGGGGAAGAGATTTCAGGCTGACGGATGTGTATGGGCAGGTGCTGAAGGAGGTGTTGGCGTAGGGGAATGACGAATTGACGAATGACGAAATCCGAAAGAAACCCGAGGGGAGGGTTTTTTACCACGGATTCACACAGATAGACACGGATGGGGAAAATAGGGAGGAAGCTGTTGAAACAGCCGGGCGGGTGAGCGCGAGGGCACTGGGCTGAAGCGCGGTGTTAATGAAAGGACTGTGCTGGTACGCTGGGGGAGGGGTGATGTTTTTATTAAATTATTTGCGATAATTTACCACGGTGGGAAATACAAGGGGGCGTGGGTGTGATTTAATATTTGGAGCGCTGGAGGGTTAGGCCGGCGGGGCTTTGGTGTGTACGGGAGGGGAAATGACGAAGGCCCGAATGACGAAATCCGAAAGAATGCCTAATAACGAAACCGAAAGGGACGTTGAACCGCGGAAGACACAGAATACGCGAAAAGAAAAACCGATTAAACCATGGATGGATTAACACGGGTGGAGAACCCACCCCTAACCCCTCCCAAGAGAGGAACCGGATGAGGAGGCGAAAGCAAAATGGTCGCGGCCGGGCGTCTTGTCAGGGGTATTCTGGCTTATTCAGGGCTATTCAGGGATAAATTAAATGCAGAAGGAAGAATTAAGAAATGGACGGCAGCGAAAGGTGCTTACGCATAGAACCTGAGATGATGGAAAATAGGGCTTAGAGGATGGATAGGAACAATGAGGTGACGATGATGATTTGGTTGATGCAGCGTGAATGGGGAATGGTCGAAAATGACGGGAAATCGATCGGAATGGTGGAGGTGCCACGGGGATACGCGGACTCGGCGGTCCGCGCTCCGAGGGAGAGGAGTGTCTGGCTTATTCCGGGCTATTCCGGCATAAATTAAGTGCGGAAGGCGGATTGCAGAGTGCGGAATGGGAAATTACCGGGGTGTATGGCTTTGTATGGTGGCTTTACAGGTGGGAGGGGGGCTGGTAAACGTGTGATTGAAACAAACACCTGAATTTAGAGCTTTTCTGATGAAAAAACCGATTTCCATGGAGTTGCTGGCGAAGATTTTCGCGGCGGATTACGTGGCGAATCTGCTCCGTTACCTTTTGATTGCGGGCGGGGTGTTTCTATTGTTCTACGTCTGGCGGCGGCAGGCGATGCGCCCGTTCAAGATTCAGAAAGCAGAGGCGTCCCGCAACGATATGCGGAGGGAAGTGCTTTATAGCTTATGTTCGATGGCGATTTTCGCGCTGGTGGGAGTCGGGGTGTTTCTGCTTCATCGGCATGGCTGGCTGCATATTTATGGTGATTTCAAAAGCCGGGGTTGGGGATACTTGGCTTTTAGTGTCGTGGTTCTGATTCTGGCGCATGACACGTATTTTTATTGGACGCACCGGTTAATGCACTGGAAGCCGTTGTTTCCGCTGGTGCACCGGATTCATCATTTAAGTCATACACCAACCCCATGGGCGGCGTTTTCGTTTCATCCGATTGAGGCTTTTGTGCAGGCGGGGGTGTTCCCTTTAGTGGCGGTGTTCATGCCGCTGCATCCGCTGGCAGCGTTAATCTGGCTGCTCTACATGACGGGGATGAATGCGCTGGGGCATTCCGGTTTTGAACTGATGCCGGCGGGTTTTGTGCACAGGCCGGTGTTGCGCTGGTACAATACGACGCTGCACCACGATATGCACCACCGGCAGGTGCATTGCAACTATGGGCTCTACTTCAATATCTGGGATCAATTGATGGGGACCAATCACAAGAATTACGAAGCTGAGTTCGATGCGCTCAAAGCGCGTTCAGCGCAGAGTGAACCGGTGGCCGCCAGTCCAGTGGCACAATTCAAGGAAGTGCAGGTCGATTAATGGCCAGGCTCAGGGCAGCGGAGAGCCATTTCCGCATGACACCTTAATCCATGTCCAAAATTGTAAATCAAGAGGTTGCAGTTATTGAGGAGCGGGTTAACTTGAGGTGACTTATGTTCATTCGACGTTTGGAAAACATAGGGCGCACCTATAAACATCTCCAGCGTTTCAGCGGGATTCTCCGGGTATTCCTGAAGTACGGCTATGAGGATATCGTCCAGCGACTGCATTTGCCGGGCTGGTTGCTGAACCTGACTTCGCGGCGGTTGCGGGAAGAACAGGAGCGGATTGCCCACCTGACGCAACCGGAGAAGTTGCGGCTGGCATGCGAGGAATTAGGCCCGACGTTTGTGAAGATGGGGCAGATTTTTTCGACCCGCGCGGATTTATTGCCGGAGGCGTTCACGAAAGAATTGGCCAAGTTGCAGGATCAGGTGGCGCCATTTTCGTTCGAGGAGGCACGGGCGATTATCGAAAAGGAACTGAAGAAGCCACTGGAGGAATTATTTGAGACGGTGGATCAGATCCCACTCGGGTCGGCGTCGATGGCGCAGGTTTACCGGGCGCGTTTGCTGACGGGGGAAGATGTGGTGCTCAAGGTGCAGCGGCCGGGCATTCAGGAGTTGGTGAAGGTGGACCTGGAGATCATGCACCATCTGGCGCAGTTGATCGAAAATCACGTGGAAAGCTGGCGGTTGCACCGGCCAACGGCGATCGTGGCGGAGATCAGCAAGAGCCTTTATAAGGAGATCGATTTCCGAGTGGAAGCGGCGCATCTGGAACGGTTCGCCTGGCAATTTGCCCAGGAGAAGACGATTTATATTCCGAAGCTGTATCATGCCTACACGACGGAGCGGGTGCTGGTGATGGAATATATCGACGGCATCAAGGCGTCGAAGCTGGAGGAATCCAATCTCACGAAAGCGGAGCGGAAGATCGTGGCGGAACGGATTGCCGATCTGGTGATGAAACAGATTTTTGAATATGGATTTTTCCATGCTGACCCGCATCCAGCCAACATCCATATTCTGCCGAATCAGGTGATCTGTTTCCTGGATTTCGGCATGATGGGTTTCTTCGATCAGCGCGGGCGGGAGGGATTTGCCGACCTGGTGTGGGGCATTTCGCGCCGGAATGAAATCAGTGTGACGAACGCCTTGCTGAAACTGGCTTCAGCCGATAGCGATCCGCCGCGGCACGGCATGGAGGCGGATGTAGCGGACTTCATGCACCAGCATTTTTACCGACCGATGAAGGATGTGGAATTCGGCAAGCTCATTGGCCAGCTCTTCCATTTGACGTCGCGCTACGGGCTGCGCATTCCGCCTGATTTTCTGGTGATGCTCAAGGCAATGAGTTTGACGGAGAGCCTGGTGCGCCGCTTGTATCCGGAGCACGATGTGATTGAGCAGACGATTCCTTTCATGCGGCGGGCGCGGATGCAACGGGTCAAGCCGAAGCGTTTGCTGGAAGGGTTGTATGAATTCGGAATGGATTTTTCCGAGATGGCGCGGGAATTGCCGGCGGAATTGCGGCGGATTTTTTCACAGATCAAAACAGGAGAAGCGCGCATGGTGTTCCGGCACGAAGGGCTGGGGCCGTTGATTACATCCGGCGAACGGATCAGCAACCGCTTATCTTTTTCCATCGTGCTGGCGTCATTGATTATCGGGTCGTCCCTGATTATTCACTCGGGCATTCCGCCAAAATGGCATGACGTGCCGGTGATCGGATTGATCGGTTATATCATTGCGGCCTTGATGGGGTTCGGGCTGCTGATTTCCATTTTGCGTCACGGCAAGATGTGATCTTTGAAATAAGTTTTTAAAGTTCAGCCCGGCGGCACAGGCCGGTGAGGCACATTAACTGTCGGCGGGCTGGAGAGGCTGAGACGCCGCGAAATATCGCGCAAAAAGCGGCGCGCGCGACGGGCTTCGGCAAGGACCAGTTCAGCGTCCTGATTACCTGCGAGTTCCAGAATCAACCCGCCGTGAAAGCCGGTTTCCGAAAGTTCTGCGAGCAGTTTAAACCAATCAATATTACCGAGGCCGGGCGGCTTGTGGTCGTCGTAAGTGCCGAGGTTGTCGTTGGCGTGAAGCATCTGTAAGTGGGCCGAGAGTTTGTGCATGACGTTGTAGATGTCTCCGGAGAGATAGGCGTGGCCGGTGTCCAGACAGGTGCCGATTTCAATGGTATTCATGGCGCCCATGATCCAGAGGATGTCGCTGGTGGTGCCGAACAACAGATGTGGCAGTTTATTTTCCAGCACGCAGACTACTCCAAGTTCCTGGCAGCGACGGGCCACCTGATTCAGGACACTGACCGCGTTCTCCATCCGCTGATAACGTTCATGGCCGGGCGGCAGAGTGGCATGTTCCGGTCCCGGATGAATGACGAAGTAACGCACCTGGAGCAAGGCCGCAGCTTCCGCCGCCTGGAGAATTTCGTTCGTCGCGAGACTGCGCTGATCCGGATACAACGAGGTAATATCGATGTGATCGGCAAACGGCGCATGGAAAGAATACGCTTCCATGCCCAATTCCTCGATTCGCTGAGCGGCGCGTTGCACGGCGGCTTTGTCGTGATAATCCAGGTGCGCCGGAAAAGAGCAGACTTCGACCATATCGAATCCGCCGCGCCGGATCAGCTCGAGTGAATCAAGAATGTTCCGCTGATAAAAACAGCCGGTTGAAAGGCCGACAGGCCAGTCGCTCATAACGTTTCCTTTCTAATAATGAGTTTCGGAATGAAGCCAAATTGTCCGGACAATCCGGATGAAAGCACATTTTCTCCATTTGTGCGGTGGCGCAGGTGAAGTCCTGCAAGTCATCCAGGCCGGTGACGATCAGGCCGGAGAAAATGCGGGTGTAAAAATCGGCGCGCATGGCGGGAACGTAACCTTGCCATTGATCGCCCCACTGATAATCGCGTTCAAAACGGGAGCGGATCAGGCCGGCGATATGGCGCGGATGCCAGCCCAGCGCAAGCATGACCCGAACGATGCGCTCAATGCCGGAGGGTTTCAACAGGAGATCATTGGGATGTTCCAGGATGTAGCGGGCACAAGCGGGCAGGGCCTCCAGAGGCGTGCGATCATAATTCTCCGGCCATGTTTCCGGCGGATGATGTTCCTGCGAAAAATACCAGTGGTGAAACTGTGCCAGCGGCGAACGCTTGTAAGTCTGAACGAGGTTCTCCATAGCTTTGGATTGATCGGGTATTTTCGCGGTGGCGTGTTCCGCAAGCGCCAGCACACTGTCCTGATCGTGCATCACCCGGCTGCCGTGCGAGGAATCCAGACCTTGCAACGGAATCAGAAATGTGGGCAGCAGATTTTCCACGGTGCTTTCGCCCAGCAGGCCGCGTTGCTGCCACGGTTTAAGATAATAACTGAACGGCACACGAATCGTGCGCGAACTCAAGGGATCGCCATATTCAGAAATATCGAGAGAGATCAGCTCACGGCCGAAATTGGACGGGGGAACTTCCACGGCAGTTAGGGCAATGGGGATTTTGCACATGGGGGTGGCATCCACTTTGAGTTGATGCGCGAAAAACTCCATCACCAATCCGAGACCAGCGAAGGCTGCTCCCAGGTCGGCCGAGACGGCTTGATTATGAGGGGCGTGAGGTTGCGCGTTAAATTCGGGCAGCTCTTTCGGTTGCCGTCCAAGCTGGATCAATTGCTGGAACACGCGGGAATTCTGGCGCACGCGCCAGACAAAGTGATGGCCGCGTCCGCTCAGCAGGTGGAGCGGACGAATCTGATGATCCAGGAGCAAGCCTTCGACGGCCCACTCGATCGGACGTTGCAGTTCAAAGATGCGTTCGGGTTCCAGATATGGCTCTGCCGGATAGTCAAAATTAACGTATTCGATGTCCAGATGGACGAGGAGCGATTGACGATCCCAAAGCGAGCGGCCGATATCAGAACCCTGCTGCCAAAACACCGGCAATTCACTCAGCGGATGCGGTTCCCGGTGATGCGAGGCGGCGATATCGCCAGCGGTGATGAACTGCGCCGTCAGTTTGCGGGCGGAATCGCCGCCGAGATATTCGAGCATGCGCGATCGCACTTGGGAATGTTCATAATAGGCTTTCATGACGCCATTGATTGCGTTGGCTCTCCAGATTAAGAGCACCACAATATCGTCCGGCTCAGGGGAGAGAGCCACCCGTAATTTGTGGGGTGATCACCTGTTTTTGCGAATTGTCCCGATGCCTGAGCAATAAAGGTTGATTGACGGCCAAATTGGAGGAAGCTGGCAGACGGAGTGGCGATTAGGCTGAAACAGAACCAAATGAAAATCCACGTGGCCATGACGGGCGGGAGAAAATGAATATGCAAAATCTCGAAGCAATCCTTGCAGAGCACCCTTTCTTCAAAGGCATCGACCCCGGCTATCTCAAGATCCTGGCCAGTTGCGCCATGGCGGTCGAATTCAACAGCGGCCAATTGATTTTTCAGGAAGGGGAAATGGCCAATCGCTTTTATTTGATTCAATCCGGCAAGGTGGTTTTGGAATCACATGCCAAGGATGGAGGCTTGTTATTGATCCAGGAATTAGGCGCGGGCGAAGTGCTCGGCTGGTCCTGGTTGTTTGCGCCGTATTATTGGCATTTCGATGCCCGCGTCGTCGAACCGGCAAGCGCGATTTTCTTTTATGGCACGCGTTTGCGCGAGGAGTGTGAAACGAATCACCACTTTGGTTATGAATTGATGAAGCGTGTGTCGGAAGTAGTCATTGAGCGTTTGCAAGTCACGCGGGCACGCTTATTGAAAGCGGAAGGCTTGCAGTAATTCCGTGGAGAATGGGCGCTAAGGGATTCCCTTAGGGGGTCTAGTTATTTGCCGCCATTCACGAATGGGAAGTGGCCCAATTGTTGCGCACGTCAGCTTCGCCTATTTTGCTGGCATGCAAACAATTTATGCGAGCGCCACCGGGCAGAATAAAACAGAAGTTAACAGTGCGAATGTTTCGCGCATCGCCCGCATCGCGGCGCTGGCAGCCCCAGCGACGCGAACGGCGCCGGCGAACGGTTCTCAGCACCACAAGGGCATCATTGAGGCGTTGGTCAATTCCCAGATTTACCGGGATTACGAACGCGCCTTCAATGAGACGACCGGCATGCCGGTGAGCTTGCGGCCTGTGGAATCCTGGCAATTGCCTCATCACGGGCATAAGAACGAAAGCCCCTTTTGCGCCTTGATGGCAGAGAAGAGCCGGTCCTGCGCCGCTTGTCTGCGCGTCCAGCAGCAACTAAGCGAAACCGCCACGCAAGAACCGCAAACGGTTACTTGCACCCTGGGTTTGTGCGATACCGCCGTGCCGATCCGGCAGGGCGATCAAGTCGTGGCCTATCTGCAAACGGGGCAGGTTTTCCGTAAACGCCCCACGGAAGCGCAATTTGAACGCGCCGCCCAACAAATCGCCGATTGGGGTTTGCCAGTCGACGCCGCCCAGTTACGTGAAGCGTATTTCAACACCCACGTGCTGACGACCCGTCAGTATGATGCGGTCGTAAACCTGCTGAATATTTTCGCCCAACATCTTTCTATGATCAGTAATCAAATCGTCGTACAACGGGACAACGCGGAACCGCCTGTCATCACTCGTGCCAAACAATACATTCAAGAACATCAGGCTGAAGAACTCTCGCTTGGGCAGGTTGCCAAAGCGGTCAATACGAGCACATTTTACTTCTGCAAAATGTTCAAGAAAGTAACCGGCATCAACTTCACCGACTATGTTTCGCGGGTGCGGATTGAAAAGGCGAAGAACCTATTGCTGAACCCCAACCTGCGCATCAGCGAAATCGCCTTCGAAGTGGGTTTTCAGTCGTTGACGCACTTTAATCGTGTGTTCAAGAAAATTGTCGGCCAATCACCCACGGAATATCGTGCCAAATTGCCTTCGGTGTAAGTGGTGCCTTCAGGCGGACAGTGCGCCAATTTTTGGCGTGAGTCTTTCGGACGAAGCCTTACACTGGCGACATGAGTGATTTCTCCCGTATGAGCAAGGCTGATTTAGTCCGCACACTGGAAGAACTCACCGCCGGGGCGGAACCGGGGCGCTTGCGCGCTTCGGATGCGATGAAATCCTCAGGCGCGGCCGAGTCCACCGAAACGGCCAGCTTAAAGGAGATTCGCGATCTCAAAGCCGCGCTCGATGCCCACTCTATCGTGGCGATTACCGACCCGCAGGGGCGCATTACGTACGTGAACGACAAGTTCTGCGAGATTTCCAAATACTCACGGGACGAGTTGATTGGCCAGGACCATCGCATCATCAATTCCCGTTATCATCCCCGGGAGTTTTTCCAAAATCTATGGAACACGATTGCGCACGGGCAGATTTGGAAAGGCGAAATCCGCAACCGGGCCAAAGATGGCAGCCATTACTGGGTAGCCACCACGATCTTTCCCTTTGTCAATGCCCAGGGCAAGCCCACGCAATACATCGCCATCCGCACGGACATCACGGAGCGCAAGCGTGACGAGGAACGGCTGGCGGAACTGGCTCAGAGCCTGGCGGAAAAAAACAAGGAATTGGAAACGATCGTTTATGTGGCCTCGCACGATTTGCGTTCGCCCCTGGTAAATATTCAAGGGTTTAGCCGTGAACTCGCCGATACCTGCCAACGGGTGCGGGGAGCGATTGCCGGTGATGGGCGGACCAGTCCTGCGCAACTTGAGGAGATGCTTTCGCGGGATGTCCCCGAAGCCATTGAATACATTATGGCCGGCGTGTCCAAGATTGACTCGCTCTTGTCGGGATTCCTGCGGTTTTCACGTCTTGGCCGCGCCGCTTTGAAGATCGAGCGGCTGAACATGACCGAGATGTTGCAGAACATTGTGCTCACCATGGAATTTCAGCTTAAAGAATATTCCGGTACCTTAAATATCCAGAAGCTGCCGGACGCCAGCGGTGATTCCACTCTAATCAATCAGGTCTTTTCGAATCTAATCGATAACGCTTTGAAATATCGCGACCCCTCGCGTCCGGTGACGATTGAAGTCAGCGGCCAGGTGGATGGCGGGTTTTCCATCTACGCGGTGAAAGACAATGGCATCGGCATTGCCCGGGAACATCAGGCAAAAATTTTCGAGATTTTTCACCGGCTTGATCCCCACGCCGGTGAAGGGGAAGGCTTGGGGCTGACCATTGCGCAACGCATTCTGGAACGCCAGGGCGGTCGTATCTGGGTGGAATCTGAACTGGGGAAGGGCTGCACCTTTTTTGTTTCCTTGCCAAACCCTGATTGTTGGAGGCATATCAAATGAGCATGGCTAAAGAGGTGATCATTTTAATTGCCGAAGATGATGCGGGTCACGCACGGCTGATCGAAAAAAATCTGGAACGGGCGGGATTGCGCAACCGCATCGTACGCTTTGAAAACGGGCAGACCATCCTGGACTATCTTTTTTGCCGCGGGCCGGGAATCCATCGTTTGACGGAGGCGGCTTACCTGCTGCTGCTGGATATTCGCATGCCCAAGGTGGATGGTGTGGAAGTCCTGCGCCAGCTCAAAACGCACACGGAACTCCGCAAGATACCTGTGGTTATGCTGACCACTACGGACGATCCGCGCGAAGTCGAACGCTGCCACAGCCTCGGATGCAATAACTACATCGTCAAACCGGTGGACTACGATAAATTTGCCGATGCGATCAAACATCTCGGCATGTTCGTCTCACTCGTGCAGGTTCCCGAAATTCATGCCCAGTCTTAATCTCAGAAAAGTCGTTGAACCGTCTCTGCCAGGCTTATTGGTGGTGGATGATGACTTGGGGCTGCTGCGGTTGATGGAGAGAATTCTCGCGCGGGCCGGTTACCGCGTATCCACCGCGAGCTCCGGCAAAGCCGCTATGGCCTGGCTCGCGCAAAACACTCCGGATTTGCTTCTGCTCGATTTAAAGCTCAGGGATATTGAAGGTCCTGCGTTAATCAACCAGATCACCGCTCTCAATAGCAAGTTGGCTTTCATCATTATCACCGGGCAGGGCGATGAACGCGTGGCGGTCGAGATGATGAAGCGCGGCGCACACGATTATCTGGTCAAAGACGCGAATTTTTTGGAGCTTTTGCCCACCATCGTGGCGCGCACGCTCCAGCAAATTGAAAAGGAGCGGAAACTGGTTGCGGCCGAGGAAGCGTTTCGTAAGGAACACGATTTTGTCACTGCCCTGCTGCGGACGTCCGGCGCGCTCGTTGTCGTGCTGGACCGGGATGGTCGCGTCATTCATTTCAATCCGGCGTGCGAACGGGCGACGGGCTACTCCTTCGAGGAAGTCCGGGGTAAACATATTTGGGATACATTGATTATTTCCGGCGAGTTGACCGAGGTAAAGCGGGTTTTTGAACGGCTGTGCTCGGGCGAATTGCACAACCGCTTTGAAAATTACTGGCAAACCCGTGATGGAGACAAACGCCTGATTGCGTGGTCCAATGCCGTGCTCTCAGGCGCGGATGGGAAAGTGGAATACATTATCGGCACCGGGCTGGACATTACGGAACGCAAACGGCTGGAGCAGGAGATTCTGCAGATCAGCGAGATGGAACAGCAGCGGATTGGCCAGGATTTGCACGATGGCCTTTGCCAGCATCTCGCGGGAATTGAGTTCATGAGCCAGGTATTGGAACAGCGGTTAAGCGCCAAGGCGAAGTCCGAGGCCGTTCATGCTGCGGAGATTGCTAAACTGGTCCGGCAAGCCATTTCCGATACGCGAAATTTGGCCCGCGGTCTTTCGCCTGTGGTCGAAGATGCGGAAGGATTGATGCTCGCGTTGCAGGAACTGGCGGCGAATACGGAAAAACTCTTTAAGACCAAGTGCACGTTCCGTTGCCCGGAGACGGTGCTTGTGACGGATAATTCTACCGCCACGCATTTATTTCGGATTGCGCAGGAGGCGGTGAGCAATGCCCTCCGGCACGGCAAAGCTACCACGATTGAAATTGTGCTGACCCATACTCCCGAGCGGACGAATTTGATGGTGAAAGATAATGGCTGCGGGTTGCCCCGGACGATGCCGAAAAAGCGGGGCATGGGACTGCGCATCATGCGCTACCGGGCGGGGATGATTGGCGGCTCGCTGGCCTTACAGAAGGGCAATGAAGGGGGAACCACGGTTGTATGCACCGTCCATAAGAAGTCGGACAAAATTATTCCGGTGGAAGAACGATGAGCACCCCATCTAAACGCAAAGTCGCCCGCACCAAAAAGCGGATTCTCATTGTGGACGATCACCCCATCATGCGGCAGGGGTTGTCGTTGCTGATCAATAATGAACCGGACCTGATGGTGTGTGGTGAGGCTGAGAGCGCGCCGGAAGCTTTGGCGGTAATCGGCCCACTCAAACCGGAGCTGGTGCTGACGGATATCACGATGCCTGGAAAAAATGGTCTCGAATTGATCAAGGACATTCAAGCGATGTATCCCGGCACCAACGTGCTGGTCATTTCCATGCACGATGAATCGGTGTATGCCGAGCGTGTGCTGCGTGCCGGGGGCCGGGGTTATCTTATGAAGCAGCAGGGAGGGCAGAAGTTGATCGCTGCCATTCATCAGGTGCTGGCGGGCCAGATTTATGTCAGCGAAAAAATGTCGGCCAAAATTCTGGAAATCTTTTCTGGTCGCCGGACTGGTAACGGTGGCTCGCCAGTAGGCAATCTGACGGATCGTGAATTTGAAGTGTTCCAGTTGCTGGGCGAGGGCAAGGGTACGCGCGACATTGCGGGCCAGCTTCACGTGAGTGTCAAAACCGTCGAAGTGCATCGCGCCAATATCAAACAGAAACTCAAGCTCAAGACCGCGCCGGAGCTGATTCGGGAAGCGGTGCGCTGGGTGGAATCACAAGCGGGTGAGCGCACGTAACCTTGTTTAGTCTTTGCCCGGCCAAAATCCTGCCTGACGGTTGCTAGGAGAATCCCTTAGTTGCGAATGGGGTGAGGCCCAATTGTGAAGTGCCTTCCGGTAATTTACTTTGTCGCCATGCACTACGACATTTCTGAATCCAACACTATTTCCCTGGAATGTTTTTCCAGCCAGCCCGCTTTTAAAATTTTTGTTGCTTATGAAGATGTCGTGGCCGGGATCGAAGCCCGGCGCGTATATGAAAAACTGAACCATTCCTTGCCGGCGGCGCCTGATTTTCATCCTACCTTGTGGAAGTTTGAAGCGTTGGAAATGGGATGCCTGGCCAGTGTGGCCTCCGGGGAAGCCAAAATGGCTGACTTGGTGATCATCTCGTTGCGCCAGCCGGAAAGCCTTTCGCCCGAATTGAAAAATTGGTTCGCCAATTGGGTTTGCACCGGCCCATCCCTCCGTAACCGGGCGCTGGTGGTATTGCTGGATCAAAGTATCCGGAACACGGAGGCGGCGGCCGTGGTGCGCAATTATTTCAAAAGCATCGCCCATTGGGCGCAAATGGATTGCTTCGTTAATTATCGCGCCATGCAACTGGCTTCACAACCAGAATGGCGCGGAGGCAACTTGTTGGCTTACCCCGATACCTTCGGGCATGAAGCCGTGGATTATCGCCGCTGGGGGATCAATGAATAAGGAAGCGCTTCAAAAGACGTCCCGTAAACGGACGCTTTTCCGGAAAGGTTCAAAAAGCAAGGTAGTGGTGGTAAGACCGGCTATTTTTGAGGCGGATGGCTGCTGTCCGGTGAACCCGGTAGGTTATTGGTGGCAACGGTCAGCGGCGTAGCCATGGACGATTCCGTTGAGGTCGCCGCAGGAGTGCTGGCCGTGAGGACTGTAGTTTTCGGAGAAGCTTCCTCGCGCTTTCGCAATTCCACGTGCATGTGGCTCATTTTGTCGAAGATTTGGCCGCGCCGCCGCAAGGGCCACCATTCGTAGAGATAAATTTCCATCGGCCGCCACATCGCCACCCAGCCGGCAATGGTCAGGCTCTCGCGCAGGATGCTCAGGAAAGTGCCCGGTTCCTGATGCCGCAGCATTTCACTGCCAAATAGACAGGCGGAGAGGAACAGGAGTCCAATAATCAGGCTTGTCCGGCCTTGTTTCATCAACCGCTTGAATTCCATCCAATTCAGCCGTGCCCGGTAGGCGAAGTAGTTATGGATCGCCTGCTCCAGGAGTATTTTGGGGTCGGGATGGCTCGGCCATTGTTGCAGGTAAATCACCAGTGAAATGGGGTCTTCCCGCGGGTATTCATGCACCCAACTGACGATGAATTCTTCCGCGTCGTGATCGAGATCCTTCTCGTTGAAGGGAGACGGGTCCATGGAATTGAAAAGCTGGCTGATGTCCCGCAGCTTGATTTCAATTCGATGATGAGGCCGCTTCTTCATAGCGTGTGACGACCAGTTATTGCTTTACGCAGGCCGGGAATACAAGTTCATTTCCCGGCCTGCGCCAGACTGTGCGTATCAGGCTACTTTTACCTCAACCGTCTGGGGTTTGGTGATTTCGCTCTTCGGCAGCCGTACGGTCAGCATGCCATCTTTGAATTCAGCGTTGACCTTGCTCGCATCGGTCCCTTCCGGCAATGTAAAGCTCCGCTGGAAACTGCCGTAAGCCCGCTCAATGCGATGATATTTTTTGTCTTTCTCTTCTTTTTCAAATTTGCGTTCTCCGGAAATCGAAAGCACGCCATCATTGACGGTGACTTTGATTTCCTCCTTTTTCACGTCGGGCAATTCGGCTTTGATCAGAAAGGCCTCTTTGTCTTCGGTGATGTCCACGAGGGGAGCCCACTCGGCCAGCGTCATGGTCTCATTCCCATTCTCGGAACGCACGGGGGAACGCCCAAACAGTGTTCCCAACCTGGTTTGCAGGTCGTCCAGTTCCTTGAAGGGATGCCAACGTGTAAGTGTATTCATAACGATTCCTTTTCTGGCATTGGTTGTGTTTCGATCCACTCTGCTGGTGCCAGCCAGCTGTTAAATCAGGATTCATCGGGACCGTTCGATGGAATACTTCATCCTGATCTACCAATTTATGTAACCCGGATATCGAACCATTGCTGTTCCGGTTTTGGCTGAATTGCGCCGCATTTTGTTGTGGGTTGACTGGCTGAATTATGGCTTTTCTTCAGCAAAAAAGGGCTGGCCTTTGGCAAAACTGGTGAGGCGTCAATGACTGTCTCACCGTTAGTTTGTTTAAGAAATGGAGCGCTATGAAAAAGAATAACAATCCGACGGTTTCAAAACGGGATCGCAACCGGAAAGTCCATCTGGAATTTGAGCATTCTTCTGCCCAGGCTGTGTTTGTGGCCGGCTCTTTTAATGATTGGCATCCTCAGGTGACCGAAATGATTCGCCTTAAACCCGGTCTTTGGGCCAAGGAACTGGCTCTGCCACCCGGCATCTATGAATACCGGTTTGTCGTGGACGGTGTCTGGATAACCGACCCCAAGGTGGCGGAATCGGTTCCGAACCCCTTTGGCAGTCATAATTCGGTTTTGCGGGCATAATTTGGAGAAAAACTTTACGTGTTTGCGGGAAGTGAGTAAAAAACGACTATGATTCTCAAGCGGGGCGAAAAAATTCATGTCATTCACCGGCGTTATTTTGAAAAAGAAGCGCGCCGCCACTTTGTGGGCGTGGTGGATGATTACGAAGGTGGAGTGGCTCGTGTCACCGGCAATGTTTTCACGGTGGATCGCGCAAAATTTTCCTTCATCCGGCGACCGGAAAAGCGGACGCGCATCATTTCTCTGGTGAGTGGGGATTTGCTCGTGAATGTGCTGCCGCCAACGGTCGATTTGGACAAGGTGATTTATAAGATTGAGAACAAGGCCGTCCGGGTTACCGATGGCAGTGATTGGTTTCTCGATTTGAGCGAAGTCGCCTGGATGTAGTTGAGCGGCTTTTGCTGGTATTGCAGATTGCCCGTCGATGTCAGGTGGGATTGGCCGTTGGATTTACGCCTCGACTTTATCCGGCCGTACCCGTTTTCTTGAACTGCTCAATTGAGTCTGAAAACGGGTATGGCTGGTTCGCATCTTAAAAATTTGGATTACTCCGTGGTGCAGCAATGTATGCACTGTGGCCTCTGCCTGCCCACTTGCCCCACGTACGACGCCACCAAACTGGAACGCAACAGCCCACGCGGACGTATCTCCCTGATGCGTGCCATTGCAGATGAACGGCTGGAGCCGACCAAGGCGTTTGCCGACGAAATGTATTTTTGCCTCGGTTGTTTGGCATGCATGACCGCGTGTCCCGCGGGTGTTAATTATGCTGAATTGTTCGAGCATGCCCGCGCCGAGGCTGAGGCCAGTGGCGCGTTAAACCAGAACGGCCCACAACGCGGAATCATCCGCGGGTTTACGTTGCGCTGGCTCTTTATGGAGCACAGCCGGTTGCAACTGGTGGGTTCCGTCTTGCGCCTGTATCAAAAATTGGGTCTGCAATCCTTTGTGCGGCGCAGTGGAATTCTTCGGCTCATGCCGAAGCGCCTGCGCGAATTGGAAGCCATGACGCCCGTCATACAACCGGAGTATTCCGATGATTTGATTGAGCCGGTGACTCCAGCGCGCGGCGAAAAGAAGTATCGCGTGGCGATGCTCACCGGTTGCGCTCAGGATTTGATTTTCAGCGACGTGAACCTGGACACCGTGGAGGTGTTGGCTCAAAACGGCTGCGAAGTGGTGACGCCGCTTTCGCAAGGCTGCTGCGGATCGCTGCACGCCCACAACGGCGAATGGGAACTGGCGCAACAACTGGCCCGCAAACAAATCGATTTGCTGCCGCCGGAAAAATTTGACGCCATTATTACCAATGCGGCCGGTTGCGGCTCGCACCTGAAGCATTACGCCAAATTACTGGCGGATGATCCCGCTTATGCGCACCGCGCGGAATTGTGGGACCGGAAGGTGAAAGACATTCACGAATGGCTGGCGCAGATTGGCATTCGTTCTCCCTCCGCTGCCGGTGCCCCTGCACAAACCGTGACCTATCACGAAGCCTGCCATCTTTGTCACGGGCAGAAAATCACGGCGCAACCGCGCCAGGTCTTGCGCGCTATTCCCAATCTGAAGCTGGTGGAATTGCCGGAGAGCACCTGGTGCTGTGGCAGCGCTGGAATTTACAATATTACTCAGCCGGAAATGGCGGGCGAATTGCTCGATCGTAAGATCAAGCACATCAAAAGCACCGGGGCAACGGTGGTGGCCACGGGAAATCCCGGTTGCCTGCTGCACATTATCAACGGAGTGAAACGCCAGGGATTGCCCATTCGTTTGGCGCACCCGATCACCTTGCTCGCTGAGTCCTATCGACAGGCGGAAAATAATTAACCTTACCTCGTTCTTCGCATGCGTTCTAAAAGTGAAATCATCTCGCTGTTGACCAACCCCGGCATCATCGCCGTCGTGCGGGCCGAAAAACCGGAACAGGTTCTGCCTTTGTCAGAAGCCTTGATTGCCGGCGGCGTCATTGCGATTGAGATTACGATGACGACTCCGAATGCCATTGCGGCGATTCGGGAAGCCTCGCAAAAATTGGGCGCACGGGCTTTGATTGGCGTCGGCACGATTCTCGATGTCGAGACCTGCCGCGCGGCGATTCAGGCCGGAGCCGAGTTTGTCGTCACGCCGATCATGCGGCCCGCGATTGCGGACGCCGCGCACGCATTGGATCGTCCCGTGATGCTGGGCGCATATACGCCCACGGAAGCGCAACTCGCGCATGAAGCGGGCGCTGATTTCATCAAGATTTTCCCTGCGGAAGGGCTGGGGCCGAATTACATCAAGAGCCTGCGCGCGCCGCTGCCTCACTTGCGCATTGTGCCGACCGGCGGCGTGGATTTGCACAATGTCGGTGACTTTTTAAAAGCCGGCTGTGCCGCTTTGGGTGTGGGTTCTTCTTTGGTATCCAAACAGATTCTCAAGGACGGCAATTGGCCTGAATTGACCCGGCTGGCGCGTGAATTCGTCGCGGCCGTTCACCGGGCCCGCGCCTAAAATCTGCGGCTCTTCAAGGCCGCGTTGCAATTCCGCTCACGGGTAATCCGCTCGGCACATTCCGGGGCGTGGATTGGTCATACGCATCATCATTCAACGCGTCGAGGAACGCGGTCAGAGCAGCGTAGTCTTCTGGATTCAAATTCAATTGACGGAGCAACGGATCGAGTGGCGGCTGCGCCGACTTATCGCCTCCGTCCAGAGTTTCAGCGACTGTTTCGGACAGGTTGTCATAAAAGACAAGCACATCCGCAATTGTGCGCAGGCTGCCATTGTGCATGTAGGGCGCGGTCAGCCGTAAGTTGCGCAAAGTCGGAGTGCGAAATTCCTGTCGCCGGTCCGATGTCGTTTCTGTTACGCCAATGACATGCAGTTTAAAATCAGAAAGCATCGGCCCGCCATGACATTGAATGCAGCCAGCCGTCTGGAACACGCGCAGGCCCTGCTGTTGTTCCGCCGTCAAGGCTTTGGGATCACCGCGCAAAAACCGGTCGAAAGGGGAATTCGCCGCGATTAACGAGCGCTCGAACGCCGCGATGGCCCGGGCCAGATTATTGGCCGTGACCGCTGTTTCCTCGGGTTGATGAAAAGCCGCGCCAAAAAATTTACGGTATTCCGGGATGGCACGAACCCGGGCTATGGCTTGCGGCACGGCGTCGGTTTCTGCGCACCCGTCTCCACGCATCTCTTCCCGCATGCGCATCGGCGTGAAAACCTGGGTCTCCAGACTGGTTACGCGCGCGTCCCAGAACATCGGCGACCAGGCCGGGTTCAGATTCGTTTTCGCCACGAGCCCGTTAAACGCAGTGTTAATAATCGTTGGCGCATTGCGATTGAGCACGGGCAGATGGCTGGTGCTTTGGAAAATTCGTTTCGTTCCCAGCCCGGTGCCACCGACGCCAATGGAAACCGCGCGCCCATCGGTCCAACCGTAGGCCGGATGATGGCACGTGGCACACGCCACTTCTTGGGACGCGGATAGTACGGGATCGAAGAACAGCAAACGCCCCAATGCAATCTTTGCGGGAGTGGACGGATTATCCTTTGGTTCCGGCGCGTGCAACGGCAGCGGTTCGAGCTGCATTTCCGGCGGGATCGCATTCGTCGCGGCAGATTGTCCCGCCGCCTGACCGGAGTAAGTCACCAGGCTCAGTGTCAGCAGCCAAGCCAATGTCAGCGCGTTCCTCATACTGAAAGAAGCCGCATCATATCTGCCCGCTGATTTCAGCGCCATTACAATTCAAGATCGACAAAAGCAGTTGCCGCGCTGTTGATAGAGCAGAACCGCCATTTATGGGCAATGAACGCGTTCGCACCACAATCTGCTTTCCAAGCGAACCCACGTTGATAACAATAACGTGTCGCCTATGAATCACCTTTACTCTCGCTTCCTGGCGTTGTTTGTTGCGCTTTTTTTCACTGCCCCGGTATTTGCCGCGGAAGACAGTCCGCCAATTTTCATCGAGGGTTACACCGGCCAGCAGAGTGTCGTGCCTGGCGAAGAGGTTTCCTTCCACGTGTCCACCGGCACGGCTAAATTCTCGGTGGAAATCTCCCGGATTGGCGCTACGAATGTCGTCGTTTGGAGCAAGAAAGATCTGCCTGGCCACGCTTATCCGGTGCCGGAAAATGCCTCCTCCTTCGGGTGTGGCTGGCCTGAGGCATTTCGAGTGCCGGTCTCGCCGGATTGGCGCAGCGGTTATTACGTCGCGAAGTTTCATAGCGAGGATAATGGCGGTGTCTGGACGCAACGCGGCAAACGCACCGCCGAGAGCGAAGCCTGGTTTGTTGTGCGCCCGGTTGATCCAGGCAAGCGAACGACGATCCTCCTGCAACTCTGCGCGAATACCTACAACGCCTATAACAATTGGGGTGGCTTCAGCGTTTACGGTTATCACGGTTTTGGCAAAAATCAGGGCAATCGCGTTTCCTTCGATCGCCCGACCCGCTCTCAATTTCCGAATTGGGAACAACCCTTCGTAATTTGGGCGGAGCGCAATGGTTACGTGCTCGATTACGCCGTGAACAGCGATCTGGAATTTCATCCGGAACTGCTCGCGCATTACCGGCTCGTGCTCAGTGTTGGCCACGATGAATATTGGAGCGGCCCTATGCGGGACGCACTGGAGAAATTCATCGCCCAGGGAGGTAACGCCGCTTTCTTCAGCGGCAATTCGGTTTGCTGGCAGACCCGCACCGAAGACAACGGCCGCGCGTTTACTACCTGGAAACAGAACTACTTTACGGACCCGGCTTACAAAGCGGGTGATTTCAAAAACCTTTCAACCGCGTGGAGCCACTATCTGGTGAAACGCCCGGAAAATCAGCTTACGGGCGTTGGCTTCCTGTGGGGCGGTTATCGCAAAAGCCATGGTCAATTCATGAATGAACCGGCGGAATATACCGTGCATCAACCCGAACATTGGGTGTTTGCCGGCACTGGTCTGAAGCGCGGTGATGTCTTTGGCGCGAAAGACAGCATTGTAGGTTATGAGACCGACGGTTGCGAATTGGAATGGCGCGACGGCCTCCCGTTTGCCACGCATCGCGATGGCACGCCGGAGACATTCACCGTTCTGAGCACTTGTCCCGTAAGCTGGCATCCGGACGATTGTGAATGGTATGAACGCTGGGAAAAAGGCCGCATCGGTAACGCCTGCATGGGCATCTATACACGTGGTGGAACCGTCTTTACTGCGGCTACTACGGACTGGGCCCACGGCTTGCGCGGCGGTGATAAAATGGTGGATCGCATCACCCGCAACGTGCTGGACCGGCTGTCAAAGTAGAGCAGGAAAATGCAAGTTGGCGATTTGCGGACTTGGCAAGTCGCATTGAGTTCGTAAGCGCGCTTTGGGGAAGCGCTTCCGTTTATTCCAAAACCAACCAAACTCAGTTTCACACTTGCCACCTCAAAATTTCCCACTATCCAAACGTGCGGAAATTCTTTTAACCTGTGGCGCAATACGAGTTTGAGTTATGGCACAAACGCTCTCAACCATGTTGGCTTTAGGTTCGCCTGCGCCGGATTTTTCCTTGCCGGATACGAACGGGCGAATCGTTTCCCTTAAAGATTTCTCCGCTGCGCCCGCCTTGTTGGTGATGTTCCTCTGCAATCACTGTCCTTACGTGAAGCACATCCAGGCAGGTATGACGCAGATGGCGAAGGATTTTCAGGCGCGTGGAGTGGCCGTGGCCGGCATCAGTGCCAATGATGCAGTGATGTATCCGGATGATTCACCGGAGAAGATGGCGTTGGAAGCCCGTCAGGCGGGTTATACGTTTCCCTACCTTTATGATGAGAGCCAGACCGTGGCTCAAGCCTATCGCGCTGCCTGCACGCCGGACTTTTTTCTGTTCGATCAGGCTCGCAAGTTGGTTTACCGCGGTCAAATGGATGCCGCACGCCGACGCAATCCGATCCCGGTAACCGGTGAAACTTTGCGGCAAGCAGTGGATCAATTACTCGCCGGTCAGCCTATTACGGTCGAACAAATTCCCAGCCTTGGCTGTAACATTAAATGGAAACCGGGCAAGGAGCCTGATTATTTTCGCCTGATCTGATTCACGAATCATATATTTTTCATGAGCACCTATCTCGGAATTGAAATTGGTGGCACCAAATTGCAAATCGTCACCGGTGACGAACATGGCAACATTCTGGAACGCCGTCGCCTGGCGGTGGACAAAGCCAAAGGCGGTGAAGGTATTCGCGAGCAGATCAAGACGACCTTGCCGGAGTTGATCGCGGACGCCAAACCCGCAGCCATTGGTGTTGGCTTCGGCGGCCCTGTCGATTGGAAGACGGGCAAAATCTGTTGTTCGCATCAAATTGAAGGGTGGTCGGAATTTGATCTGGGCGATTGGTTGCGCTCTTTAACCAAATTGCCGGTGAAGGTGGACAACGACGCGAACGTGGCCTCGTTGGGCGAAGCCCTGAAAGGGGCGGGCGTCGGCTTTAACCCCTCATTTTACATTACCATGGGCAGCGGCGTCGGCGGTGGTTTAGCGGTGAATGGTCAAATTTATCATGGGGCGAAACCGGGGGAAGTGGAGATTGGCCATGTGCGGCTGGATCGGCGCGGAACGATCGTCGAATCCCGCTGTGCCGGTTGGGCCGTGGATCGTAAGATTCGCGCCTTAAAAAAGACCCACCCTCGCAGTGCCTTGAGCCGAATGCTGGACAAGACGCCCGGCGGTGAAGCCCGGCATCTTGCCCCCGCTCTGGCGAAGGGGGATAAAGCGGCCAAACAGGTCCTGGCGGAAACCGCCGAAGACCTGGCCTTTGGCCTTTCGCACGTTGTTCATCTGCTTCATCCCGAAGTGGTTATCCTTGGTGGTGGGCTTTCCCTGATCGGCGAACCGTTGCGTCAGGCCGTGGCGGATGTATTGCCTCGCTTTGTCATGGAAGCCTTTGCGCCGGGACCGCAAATCAAACTGGCGGCCTTGGGGGAAGACCCTGTGCCGGTGGGCGCTTTGCTGCTGGCCAAATCCGCTCAATAATTTTGAGACAGACTCTTAACAAATTTCCCGCTGACAAACTGGCGGAAGCCATCCATCATACCGCGACATGAATCAATGGTTTAGTGATTATATTCGGGCGCAGAAGGCGGCTTTGGACTCGATCCCAGTCGATGCCGTTGCGCGTTTAGTCGGTGAAATGCAGACCGTCTTAAAAGAAGACCGCCAATTCTTTGTCTTTGGCAATGGCGGCAGCGCGGCCAACGCTTCGCATTTCGCAACTGATTTGGGCAAAGGCGCTTCGGACAAACTCAAGAAACGTTTCCGCGTGCTTTCGCTCAACGACAATGTCAGTTGGATGACGGCCCTCGGCAATGATTACTCCTACGACGAAGTGTTTTCCCGCCAGTTGCAAAACTACGGCAAAGCTGGTGACGTCGTCATGGTGATGAGTGTCAGCGGCAGTTCCCCGAACCTCGTAAAAGCCGTGGAATGGGCGAATCAAAACGGATTGAAAACCGTGGCGCTCGTCGGAGCCAAGCGCGGCAAGCTCGCCGAAATCGCGCAACAAGTGATCGTCATTAACGACACGCACTACGGTCGCGTGGAAGATGCGCACATGGGCATTTGCCACACGCTCTGTTACGCCTTCATGGAGTTACCGGAATTTCAGAAATAGCGCCGTCCAATCTTTTCCGCACGATGCGAATTTTATCCGGTATCCAGCCTTCAGGCGCGCTCCATCTTGGGAATTACTTCGGGATGATGCGGCCTTCGATCGAATTGCAGGATCAGGGCGAGGCCTATTACTTCATCGCCAACTACCATTCGATGACGTCGCTGTTCGATGCCGAACAACGGCGCAAGAATTCCTTGGATGTGGCGCTGGATTTCCTCGCGTGCGGCATTGACCCGAAGAAAGCGGTTTTCTTCAAGCAATCCGATGTGGTGGAAGTGACCGAGCTGGCGTGGATTTTGACGACCCTGACGCCGATGGGATTGCTGGAGCGCGCACACAGCTACAAGGATAAGGTCGCCAAGGGTATTTCTCCCTATCACGGCCTCTTCGCTTACCCGGTGCTGATGGCTGCGGATATTTTACTCTACGATTCCAACGTGGTGCCCGTAGGCAAGGATCAGAAGCAGCACGTAGAGATGACGCGCGACATTGCCACCAAGTTTAACGAAGCTTACGGTACAACGTTCGTGATTCCCGAGCCGCGCATTCGTGAGGAAGTGGCTTTGGTGCCCGGCACCGACGGCCAGAAGATGAGCAAGAGTTACGGCAATACCATCGAGATTTTCGGCGAAGAAAAAGCCACCCGCAAAAAAATCATGGGGTTGGTGATGGACAGTCGCACTCCCGCGGAACCAAAGCCGGATGCGGAGAAAAACATCGCCATCCAGCTCTTGAAACTCGTGGCCCCGCCGGAAGTGGCGAAGGATTTTGAAGATCGTTTGCGCGCGGGCGGATTGGGCTACGGCGATCTGAAGAAAGCGCTGTTCGAGCATTACTGGAATTATTTTGCTCCAGCGCGAGCGAAGCGCGCGGAACTCGCGGCCAACCTGGATTATGTTCACGGTGTGCTGAACGATGGTGCGAACCGCGCGCGCGTCGTTGCCGAAAAGGTATTGCACCGCGCCAAAGTAGCCAGCGGCCTGGACTAAATTTTTTTAACCGCGAAATACGCAGAATACGCGGAAGCGGAAAAGAGGCGGAATTTATTTGAGTGATTTACAGTTTTAACTCAACTGGATATTTGATTTCCATACCTTCCGCGTGTGTTGACTAGACGTTCTATTTCCATTTTTGGAAAATGACCGAAATTGACCAATAGCCCAAGCTGGAAGCCGGTGGCCTTTAGATAGTTCTGCACTTGCGCGCGATGTTCGTCACACAGGTCTTTGACCGCTTTTAGCTCAACGATGATTTTATCGTGACAAATGAGATCCGGTTCATAGCTGCTGCGAAGTGGTAGCCCTTTATATTCGAGCGGGAGAGGCTTTTTAGCAACGAAAGGAATTCCTTGAAGGTGCAATTCCATCTCCATGCACTCCTGATAAACGGCCTCCAGAAAACCGCATCCTTTTTCACGATAAACTTCAAAGCACGCGCCGATGATTCGATAGCTTTCCTCCCGAAAGAGTAAATCTGCATCCATCAGAAATAACTACTTAAGCGGATCAAAATACGCAATGCCTTCTAAATACAGTAACAAGGTTTTTCCCTTTCCGCGTATTCTGCGTATTTCGCGGTTAAAATCCGGTTTTGATGTTTCGCAAAAAATCATAGACAACCACGGTTGATTGCGTTTCCCTTTAGGCCGTCCAAAAAACCCAATTATAACCGTTTTTGCCGATGGCCCTTTTTGCCGTTACTGCAAGCTCCGCGAATGTTTCGATGTGGCCTTTTGCCGTGCTGATCATCTGTGTGACGATGATCATTGTGCTGATCACGAAGTTGCGGGTGCATGCGTTCCTCGCACTGACGTTGACGGCGATTACGGCGGGTTTGCTCTCCGCTCCGGGCAGTCTGCCGGGCGAACCGGAGAAAAGCCACTGGGTGCAGGCAGTGGAATTAACCACGCAGGAATTTGGCAACACCGCCGGAAGAATCGGCATCGTCATTGGTCTCGCGTCGCTGATCAGCATGTGTCTGATGGAGAGCGGTGCGGCGGATAAAGTGGTGCGCCGGTTTCTGGCAGTCTTCGGTGAAAAGCGGGCCGGTTTGGCGGTTTTGTTGAGTACCTACGTCGTCTCCATTCCGATTTTCTTCGACACCCTTTTCATGTTGCTCGTGCCGCTGGCCAAGGCGATGCGTTTGCGCACCGGCAAAGATTACGTGCTGTACACGCTGGCCATTTGCGCCTCCGGCGTGATTACGCATTCGATGGTGGCGCCTCATCCGGGCCCGTTGGCCATGGCGGAGACCTTGAAGGTCGATTTAGGGCTTTCGATTATTTTCGGGTTGCTGAGCGGGCTGATTCCGCTGGCTGGCGCGTGGTTCACGGCCAAGTGGATTAATAGCCGCATCGAAGTGCCTTTGCGCGAAACGCCCGGTTCGCCGCTAGCGGATTTGCATAAAATCGTGGAGAAAGACGAAAAGGAACTGCCTTCGTTTACGCTTTCCATTCTTCCCGTCATCCTCCCCATTCTTCTCATTTCGATCGCCTCGGTCTTTCAAGCCATCAAGGATGCGCAAGGACACCTGCTCTTGAAGGCTAATTATCCACTGTTGTTCGATTGGGTGGAATTTCTGGGTAATCGCAATACGGCCTTGATTATCGGATCGTTTATTTCCGTGGCCGTGCTCATGAAACAGCGGGGCTTCAGTTTCTCGAAAGTGGGTGAACTGGTTGGTCAGCCGTTGGAGACGGCCGGGATTATGATTTTGATCACCAGTGCGGGTGGGGCGTTCGGGCTGATGTTAAAACATGCCGGGGTGGGGGATGCCATCAAGGCGGTGGCCGCTGGTCACAGTGTTAATCTGCTCATTCTGGGCTGGCTGGTTTCCTTGATTATGCGCATCGCTCAAGGTTCGGCCACCGTTGCCATGTTGACGACTTCGGCAATGATTGTACCGTTGATCAACGACGCAGGCAGTTTGCCCTATCATCCGGTTTATTTGTTTCTGGCGATTGGTTACGGAGCGATTGGCGTTTCGTGGATGAACGACAGCGGGTTCTGGGTGGTGAGCCGGCTGGCTGGTTTTACCGAACGCGAGACCCTCAGCACCTGGACGATCTTGCTGACGGCCATTTCCATTTGCGGCTTAATCGGGACATTGATTCTGGCCGCCGTGTTGCCGTTTAAAGTTTCTTGAGTTCTGCCAGTTTCGACGGTTGATTTCGTGGGGTAAAAATGGAGTGAGTTTGTATTAGATATGCTGTTGAGGTGAACAATATTGTCTTGAAATAAAATCCGAACTGACGTCTCTTACTTGCAAGCACACACCGGACGGTTATGCAAACCACGCAAACAGTCAGCTCTTCCGGATCGAATTGGAAGAGGTGGGTCTTCGGGAAAAACCCCTTAAAGACATTGACGCGCATTTGTGTGCTCATCCTCGGCACCGTTTTACTTTCCAAATACGTCTTTGTTCCCATTCAGGTGGAAGGTGTCAGCATGTTCCCGACGTACATGGATGGAACGATTAATTTCATCAACCGGCTGGCGATTTACGTGAGTCCGGTCAAGCGGGGGGACATCGTCGCCATTCACGAGCAGGGCAAGCATTACCTGTTGCTCAAGCGTATTATTGCTTTGCCCGGCGAAACGGTGGAAATCAAGCAGGGCGTAGTTCTGATTAATGGCAAACCTTTGGATGAGCGGGCCTATGTGAAGGCGCGTCAGCCCTGGCATGAAACAGTGCGGACTCTGGGTCCAGACCAGTTTTTTGTGATTGGCGATAACCGTTCGATGTTGCAGTCCATGCACGTTCACGGGGAATACAACCGCCACCAGATTATCGGCAAGATCATGCTGAAGAAGGGGCTCAACCCGGCTTTCTCGCACCTCAGCGAAATTCCTGAGCCAACCCCCGATCCCGATCAGGTGGCCATGCGGTAAGATCTCTGGCTAAGCGTCTGCCTTCCATTCCCGATCCGGTTTATTGAACGGCCTTTCGCCCTTTCCGTCCAACTCCTATCAAACCTATTTTCACTCTGGCATCGTCGGGGATCATCTGCTAGAAAGAGGGTTTATATGATTAAACGCCTGTTGGCAGTAATTCTGGCTTTAGGTTGGTTGCTACCCGCGGCCTTGGCGGCGGATAAGCCGGCGTTGAAAGTGCTTTTTTTAACCGGCGGCGGTTACCACGATTACAAGACCCTCGCACCGTATCTGACCACGAATTTGAGCGCCCTGGTTAACGCGACCTTTGATGTGAAATTTGACATGGCAGTATTGAAAGATCCCAAATTTGCGGATGCGTATGATGCCTTGGTATACGACCTGTGTTTTGACGAAGCGGACGGCCAGTTGCTCGATAATGCCATTGCTGCCACGCACGCGGGCAAGCCGACGGTCATGATTCACTGCTCGGTGCATGCGTTCCGGCGTTCCGACCGCGTGCATGAATGGGAGAATTGCTGCGGTATGCGCTCCAAAGTCCATGACCCCTACCAACCCTTTGCCACGCAGAAATTGGATGCGAAAAGTCCGATCACTCTGAATTGGCCGGAGGATTGGAAGACGGTGGGAGACGAGTTGTATCAAACTATTGAATTTTTGCCCGATTCCCACCCGTTGCTGAAAGTAAAGAGCCCGAAAGATGGCCGCGAACATATCGTCTGCTGGACCAGCAAATACGGCGCGGGAAACGTTTTTGCCACCACCCTGGGGCATGACTTGAAAACGGCTACCCAGCCCGAGTATCTTCACCTGCTGGCGAATGGGCTGCTGTGGTCCTGCGGCAAACTTCAGGCGGATGGCCAGCCGCTCGCCGGCTATGGCAAATGAGCACGTTGTAAAGCGGATGTACCTCAAATTAAATTCTCCCTCATTTCCGGTTTTCAAGTTGGGCCTGGCTTTGACCGGTGCTTTGCTTTTAGTAATTAACAGTGGTTGTTCTGTGCGGCGTATCGCCGTGAATAAATTGGGCGACGCGCTGTCACATAGCGGCACCTCCTTTGCCTCGGATGATGATCCTGAGTTGGTCAAAAGCGCGGTGCCTTTCAGCCTTAAACTGATCGAGAGTCTGCTTTCCGAAACCCCGAAACATACCGGTTTATTGCTCGCGGCCGCCAGCGGCTTTACGCAATACAGCTACGCCTTCGTGCAGGAGGAAGCGGACGAGTTGGAAGATAAGAATTTGACGAGAGCCACGGAGTTGCGGTTGCGGGCGCGCAAACTCTACGCGCGGGCGCGCAAGTACGGCCTGCGCGGCCTGGAAGTAAAATATCCCGGCTTTGAACAAGCGTTGCGGAAAGACCCGAAAGCCGCCGTGCAAGCCGTCAAAACGCGGGACGTCGACTTCCTCTACTGGACTGCGGCGGCCTGGGCAGCGGAAATCTCTTTATCCAAGGATCAACCGGATACCGTGGTGGAATTACCTTTCGCAGAAGCCTTGATTGATCGCGCGCTGGAACTGGATGAGAGCTTTGATTCCGGTGCGGTGCATGCTTTTCTTATTTCCTATGAGCTGGCGCGTCCGGGTGCCCGTCCAGATGCCGAGACCCTGGCCCGCAAGCACTTCGCCCGCGCGATGGAGTTGAGCCAGGGCTTGCAGGCCGGACCGTTGGTGTCATTGGCAGAAGGTGTTTCAGTAAAAAATCAGAATGTAAAAGAATTCAAGTCCTTGCTGGAACAGGCGCTGGCCATCAAAGTGGATGCCAAACCCGAATGGCGTTTGGTCAATCTTGTGATGCAACAGCGGGCCCGATGGCTGTTGTCACGGACCGACGATTTATTTTTAGCGGCTGAACCCGCTCCAGAGAAAGCGAAGTAAATATTATGGCAAAGGGATTCATAACTTGGAAACGCCTGACCGCACTGGTTGCGCTGGCAATGATGGGTGTGGTTTTACTGCCGGGTGTGGCCCGGGCGCAGAGCCCGACCAAGGTGCGATTGGCCACCCTGGTTCCCAAAGACTCATCGTTTCACAAGAGTTTGATGGGCATGGGTGAGAAATGGCGCCAGTCCTCCGGTGGCAATGTAACCCTGACCGTTTACGCGGATGGCACCATGGGCGGAGAAGCGGACATGGTCCGGCGTATGCGCGTGGGGCAGATTCAAGGTGCCTTGCTTTCGGTCTCCGGACTGTCGCAGATTGAAGATTCCGTGCGGGCGTTGCAACTGATGCCGATGATGTTTCATTCGCTGGAGGAGTTTGATTATGTCCACGCCAAACTCCGGCCGGGGTTGGAGAAGAAGTTTTTAGAAAAAGGCTTCGTGGTTCTGTTTTGGGGAGATGCCGGTTGGGTGCGGTTTTTTTCCAAACAACCCGGTTTGCATCCGGAGGATTTCAAACGGATGAAAATGTTCGTTTGGTCAGGGGACGGACGTTCGGTGGAGATCATGAAAACGATCGGGATTAACGCCGTGCCGCTGGAACAGACCGATGTGTTGCCGGGCCTGCAAACCGGGCAGATTGATTGTGTGCCTTCGGTGCCCTTTTACGCGTTGGCCGGGCAGTTCTTCAATCCCGCGCCGAATATGCTGGAAGTGAACTGGGTTCCGCTGGTGGGGGCCACGGTGATTACTAAAAAAGCCTGGGACGCCATTCCGGAAGCTCAAAAGCCCGCCTTGCTGAAGGCTGCCGAAGAAGCTGGCGCACAGATCAAGCAGCGCAGCCGCGCGGAGAGTGTTGAATCCGTCGAAGCCATGGAAAAGCATGGGTTAAAGGTTCAAAAGCTGAGCCCTGAATTGCAGGCGGAATGGCAGAAATTTGCGGCGGATGTATATCCCCAGATTCGCGGCAAAGCTGTGCCGACAGAAACATTCGATGAAGTCCAGGCGCTGGTGAACGAGTATCGCGCTAAAAACCCAAAGAAATAGGCGCGGTTTAGTAAAACGGCTGGAAGCTGAGTCAAATTCGTTTTCTTACGGGCTTGCCCGGATTGGGCCGCGCTCTATAATTCCGGCATGTTTCCAAGACGCTTCCTGCCGCTGTTATTCACCGGAGTACTGGTTCTTCAAGCGTTCGCGCAAGATCAGCCGGCGATTACCTTCAATCAGAGTTTTCAGGGCGGCACCATTGGCAAAATCGAAAAGGCGGATGCCACCACTTTTCGTTGCTTCGTTGAGGGGCAGTATGATGAACGCGGACGGAACCGGCAGGTCAGTTGGTTCTATTTCCGCATGGAGAACGTGTTGAATCGCGAGGTGTCGCTCACGTTTACCGATTTTGTTGGCGAATATAATGACAAGCCGGGGGCGTGTGCCATGAACGCGGATATCCGTCCGGTGTTCAGTTATGACAATGAACACTGGCAGTTTTTCTCCGCCATGGATTGGGATAACACGAAGAAAGAAGCCACGCTTAAATTTAAAGCGGAGCAAAACCAGATTTGGATCGCGCACCAGGTTCCCTACACGCACGAGCGGTTATTGAGATTCTTGCGGGAAGTGGATCAATCGCCTTTGGCGCGAGTGGAGGTCATTGGTAAAACGGTGCAAGGCCGGGATCTGCACATGGTCACGGTCACCAATCCCGCCATTCCCGATGCGCAAAAGAAAACCGTTTGGTTGCAGGCGCGGCAACATGCCTGGGAATCCGGCACTTCTTTCGCCATGGAAGGGGCCTTGCGTTTTGTAATTTCCGATGATCCGAAAGCGAAAACGTTGCGGGATAAAATCGTTTTCAAATTTACGCCGATGGTGGACCCGGATGGTTGTGCCAACGGCAAGATTCGTTTTAATGGCAACGGCTATGACGTGAACCGGCATTGGGCGGAAATGGATTTGCGGAGCAAGGAGTTGCTGGAGCGCATGCCGGAGATTTGGTACGCGAAGAAGGCGATTTTGGGTTACGTCGATGCCGGGCACCCGATTCACTTGATGGTCAATCTGCATAATACGGAGACGAATGAATACGTGGACACGCAGGCCGATGACTCGGCGGTGCTGGCCGTAATGCAGCGATTTTTTGATAAATTGAATGCGCAAACGATCTTCGATCCTTCGAGTCCGCTGAAGACTAGAAAGGTTCCCGCGACGGATACTAATTCACTCTATCCGGAGAAAAAGATTCCGGTGATGCTGATGGAGTTGCGCATTGGCACGAGCAAAAAAATCGGGCATCGACCCACGTACGAAGAACGTCAGGCCTATGGTTCTGGATTGATCACCGCGATGGCCGAATCGGTCCTGGAATAGTTGACACACTTTAATCGTTAATGCCCCAGCGTCGCAGGCACGGATCGTGATCGAGAATCTCTTTAACGATGTGGGCTAAAGCGTCCGGGCGTTTCAAAATGATTTCCAGCGAAGCTTCAATGGCTTCCGCCTGTGAGGGAAGCATTTGAGAGTGGTAATCCATTCCAGCGCTGCGGGCGAGCTTCATCAGATATTGATGCTTTAGAGTGGAAAAGGCGGCGGGTGGAAAATTTTGAGTGAAAAGCGTGGTAAGGGTGCCGCATTTGGTCCGTTGTGGCAGCCAGCTTTCAATCCACCCGGTCATTGAATCGGAAAAATTGTCCTTCGCTTCCGCAGAGAAAATAATCAGATCCGCGCTGCTGGCTGTAGTCGCTGCCACTTTGGCGATTAACGGGTCGGTAAAGTGGGCAAATTTCCACCATTGAAATTTAAATTCCCGCTCGGTCCAGAGTTTTTTGACCAGCAGGTCACACGCTTGCATCAGTTGGCACTGGGCCTGCGTGTTTTCGTAAACAATGACAACTTCGCACGGATTCGGACGGTGACGATTTATTTGATTCCCCCTTGCTCCCGATTTGGTGAGCCAAGAATTCATGGGTGAAAATATTTTTAGAGACAATAATTGCGTTTATTAACTGGTGGAAGCGATGTTTCAACATCGGGCATAATCTCGATTCGTCAAGTGTGGGCGGCTCGTTTTCGGAAAATACTTGCTCTGCGCGGACGTGGGAATGAATCGACGTCAATCCTGGTCCAATTAAGCAGGCACTTTGTTGTGCCGAAGTCTGCTGAGTTGCAGTATTAGTTTAGACCGGAGTGAAGAGACAAAGTTTGTAATTTTTTTATAGACCGCGCGCAAAAGTTCAATTCGAGCGGTAGCGAAGGCAAAAGGGAGAGCTTGTTATGGAACTGAAAACCGCTCTGCGGTTTCCAATTTAAAAACTGTCTTACTGAAGCAATTCGGCGGGAGCGACTTCGATCTTTTCGGTAATTTCGCGCGGGATTTCAACCGCGACCATTTTGCCTTTTTCCGCATGAGTGACGCACACGACGACTAGATGTCCGCGCGCAACCTCTTCCAGGGGAGTGACATTCTTTTTCCAGAACTTGAACAGCAATTTCAACGAGCGGGTGCGTTTTTCCGCCACCAGCAATTGAATTTCCACTTCGTCTTCAAAGCGGAGCGGTCGTTTATAATCGCATTCAGCGTGAACGCGTGGCCAGCCGATCGGTGTTTCAAATTGATCCGTCACCACGGAAAAACCGAGGGAACGGTAAAAAGCGTGCTCGGCGGTTTCCATGTACCGGAAGAAATTGGAGTAATGCACGATCCCGGCCATGTCGGTTTCGGAAAACTCCACCCGCCGCGTTACTTTGAATTCGTAGGCCATGTTGAAAAGATTAGCTTATCAATTGCGGTTTGACGATGCAAAAGCCGTTTACCGGGAGCCGGCCTGGGAGATTTTTTCAAACGCCTGGACGATCTTTCCGGTCATTGCTTCCACGTGATAATGTTCGAGCACGTTCCGGCGTCCGGTTTCGCGCAACTGGCGGCGGAGTTCGTGGTCCATCAATATTTTCTCCAAAGCATCGGCCAGAGCTTTGGGATTTCCCGGCTCGCAGGTTAAACCGCCTCCGGTGCTCATGATCAATTCCGGAAAGGCTGCTGTGTGGGGTTGCACCACCGGAACTCCCGAAGCCAGCGCTTCGATCAGGTAGAGGCCAAAGGCTTCTCCATACAAGGCCGGCACCGACATGACGGTGAGCGAACGGAGAAATTCCAACTTTTGCGTGCGTGTCAGGTTTGGATGAAATTCAACGTCCGACAGCCAGCCGCGGGCTTGAAGATGGTCCCGCAACTGACGGACAAACGGTTCATCTCCCGGGCCGCAACCGCCGCCGATGCGCAATTTCAAACCGGGCACACGGTTCCCCGTCTTTAAAATCAGAAAGGCTTCGACCAGTGTGTCCAGTCCCTTTTCGCGGCACATCCGGGCGAAGTAACCGAGCACGGGCGGGTTCGTGGGCGCAATGCCATCGGTATAACCTTCGAGATTGATTCCGTTATGCACCACCTGCACCTTATCTGCGGGCAAGCCCATCCGGCGTTGCATCAAATCACCGAAGTACCGGCTGGGGGCAATAAATCCATCCGCATCCTGAGCCCGTTCCGACATCGTCTTCCAGGCTTCCGAGCGGGTCGGCTCCGGCATGCTGTCGAGAAATGAATCTTCGCCTTGCAACATGCAAACGACGGTGGAACGCAGTTCGCTTTTGAGCCGGCGCGCCATACCAATGAGCAGGGCGTTGGATAAGCAGATGACATCCGGATGTTCCTGCTGTTTGAGCCATTGAATGAGTTCATCCAGTTCGCGGGCCTGATGACCCGCTTCACCGCGCAACATCGAGATGGCGATGTCTCCCACTTCTTCGGCGCGGGTTTTGGCGGCACGACCGGAAGCCCATTTGAGCAGGCCGGGTGAATCCAACAACTTATGCAGCCAGGCGGGGGCATGCCGGAAAAAAGCGGATTTTTGTTCCAGATAAACATTCACTCCGCCGAAGAAAATCGGCACTCCTTCACTGTGGTTCTGCTCATCCAGCGTCATGGGCAGATACAGCGGAACCATGAGCGTGGAATGTCCCATTTTCCGCAAAGCCGCGACCATGGCATTATCGCGGAAACAGTTGCCGCAATACATGCCACCCGCGCCGGGAGTAATCTGGACAATGTTCATGCGTGGGCTGCTTTAAACAGTTGCATCGTTGAACTGTGCCCGCAAGGACACAGCGAGACGACTCTACGCTGGCCGCGGGTTGTGCTCAAGCAGGAGGCAGAATTTCCACGATCTCCGCCATGGGCAATCCCTGCGGATTGAAATGGGTATTGCGCCGGCCAAAGAGAATGTGAGCGCCCGCCAATTTGAAAGCGGCATTAATCCGTTTGTCCGAAGCGACGCGGAAATAAGCCTTGGGCTGGCTGGAGTGTTTAATGGTGTGCTCGCCTAAAATATGACCGAGCGGCAGATGCTCTTCCAAAATCAATTGGCGGGCTTTTTCGGGAAAGAGTTCCAGATTGATTTTAATGGCGCCGAATTCCACCGGCTTATTGCTGCCATCCAGCAACAGCACCACTTCGCGGAAATAAGCGTTCTGCGTCCGGCGGCTGGAGAGGACCTGAATATGAATCGTGCCTTTGTGGAATTTTTCCAGCGTCGGCGTCATATCATCCAGATGCACCAGCAGGTGTTTGAACGGTTCCGGCACGGCTTCGCCGTCAATCTGTTGCAACGGCGGCAGGGTTAAACCGGCCTGGGCATAAAACTCATCCAGCGGATATGCCGCCGAGAAAGTGGCAGCAGCCGGTCCGGGGTTGGTAGTGACGGGAGTGGACATTTACGTCAATGGCTTGAGGTTGGCTTAAGCGTAGCGGGCATGCAGGTGTTGCGGCAGGAAGAACTCATGGAGCAGAACGTCCACTTGCAGCAGGCCATCGCGGTTCAAGCGGATTTCATCGCCCTCGATCGTCAGGTAGCCCCAGTTCTTCAACGTGTTCATGGGCACCGCAAATTTCTCGCAGATATCGACGCCGAATTTTTTCTGATAATAGGCGCGGGAAATGCGGCCCAGTTTGATTTGCAGAATGACTTCCCGGATCAAGCGTTCTTCATCCGTGGGCGTCAGCGCCCGGTGGATGGGCAATTCGCCCTTCTGAATACGCTCCAGGTACGGAGCGAAATCGTGATTATTCTGATAATGCACCCCGCCGATGTGGCCGAAGGAGGCCACGCCGAGCGACAGCAAATCCGCTCCCGCCCACAACCGGTCACGATACAGGAATTTGGTTTTGCTCGGATCTTTGATTGCCGTATAGGCACTGCCGATTTTGTAACCGGCTTTTTCCAATTCCGCGAAAGCATAGCTGACCCAGGCGCGTTTGGTTTCCCAATCGGCCACCGGTGCGACCAGTTTGCCCTCGGCTTTCATCTGTTTATAGATGCCGGTATTGTACGGCACTTCCATCTGGTAAATGGTGACGCTGTCCGGCGACATCTCAATGGTCTTGCGCACGCAATCGCGCCAGTTTTCCTCCGTCTCCTCCACCATGCCGGCAATGAGATCAATATTGATCTGCGGGAAGCCCAGCTCGCGGGCATAACCGTAAGCGCGGGCAATTTCCTTGCTGCGATGCGCCCGGCCATTGATTTCCAGAATGTGATCGCTGAAGTTTTCCACGCCCAGGCTCAACCGCGTGACTCCCATTTCACGGATGGCTTTGAGCTTATGATCGGTCAGCGTGCCCGGCTCGCATTCGAAGGTCACTTCATCCACCTGATCCCAGGGGAGCAGGGCTTTCATGTTATCGGTGAGATATTTCAGTTGATCCACCGAGAGATAGGAAGGTGTGCCGCCGCCGAAATAAACAAAGCTGGGCTTGCGTCCGCCGATGAAAGGCTTGTTCGCGTAAAGCTTGAGTTCGCTGATCGCGGCGTCGAGATAAGCGCGGATTTCCGAAGAATCCTTGTCCGTGTAAACGCGGAAGTAACAAAAGTGGCAGCGCTTCCGGCAGAACGGAATGTGCAGGTAAATTCCTAAATCAGTGCCGGGTTTGGGCGGGCGTTCCAGAGCGGCCGCCAGTTCATTCACCTTATCGGTTTGCCAGAAAGAGAAGGGCGGATAATTTGAAACGAAGTAATTGCCGACCGTGGTTTGCTTTTCCAACGGCGGGGCTTTTACAGTTTCAGGGGCAGCAGGAATGCTCATACTTATACGTTATTAATTTTTCGACTTCGCAGCCGGCGGATCGCCAAAGGCGTAAACACTGCCATCATCCGAGCCAACCACAATTCTACCATCGACTACCGCGGGCGAACTTTCAATGGCCTGACCGATTTCATAGGACCAGATTTCTTTCCCGTCATTCAGACCGACAATATACAACCGGCCATCGTCTGACCCGACGACGACTTTGCTGCCGGCGACGACCGGGGAACTATCCACCTTGCCGCGGGTGCCAAAGGCCCAAATTTCTTCGCCGGAATTTTTCTTCACGCAGTGCAGCCGTTTATCGCGTCCGCCAAACAGGACACGGTCAGTTGTAATGGCCGGGGAGGAAAAATAGGGAAAGCCGCGATCATGAAATTTCCAGGCCGGTTTTTCAGCGGCGAGGTCAATGCAGAGAAATTCGTTTTCGTAGTGACCGAAATAAGCACGCCCTTCAGACAACGCGACGGAACCCGCAATGTAGGCCCCGGCATCGATCTCTTTGACCTTTTGACCATCGGCGAGCGAGATGACGTGGAGCACGGCATCGCAACCGCCAAATACGGTTTGTCCGGCAGAAGCTGCGGGAGAGCCATTGATGTAATTGCCGCTCTCAAACGTCCACACGGCCTTGCCGGTCAGGGCGTCCACGCAATGCAATTTAAAATCGTAACTGCCCGCCAGAATCCAGGTCGCGTTATCCTTGGGCGAGCGAACCCAATTCGGTGCGCCCAGAATCTTGTCATCGGTTTTGTATTTCCATAGCACTTTTCCGTCTTTGGCGTTAAACGCGTACAGGAGGCCATCCGAAGAACCGATGAAGACTTTGTCATCGATCACCAGCGGAGAGGATTCGATGGCTCCTTCCGTCGGGCTGGACCAGACTTTTTTTCCATCCGCCAGGTTCAATGCAAAGACATTGGAATCGCCAGAACCGAGATAAACCAAGCCGTTGACGATGGCCGGGGATGATTTTACCGGTCCGGCTGTTTTGAAGGACCAGAGCAGTTTTGGGTTCTCAGGCAGGCGGGCAGGGGTTACCCCGAGTAATTCCGGGCCGCCGCGGAACATGGGCCAGGCTTCCTTGGTGGCGGAACCGGTGACCGACGCGGCTTCAACTGGAGCCAATAATAACGAGAATCCGGCCGTCCAGCAAAGCAGCCGGACAACCATCTTTACCAGGGCGTTTACAATTTGAAAATGCCGCTCAGCCACGCGCTTGGTTTTGATGTTTACAGATTCGCCTGTCACTGACCAATTCAGGCCGGAAATCGACAGGTTGAAATCCAAGAGACTATCCAACAGCTCAAGGGGTTTGGCAATTAAATAATACTTACACGTATTATTTAACCGGATGGCGGCGGGAGCGGTTCGAGTTACCGGCTGCGTTCCATTTCCAGGGCCCGTTTCAAGATCAGGAACTCATTTTCGATAAAGCTCAGGCGTTCCTCGGTAATGTGGGTGATGCCCATTTCCGCTTCGGATTCGACAGCCGCACAGGCATTCGAGAGGCGTTCGGCTCCCAGGTTTGCGCAACTGCCTTTCAAGGCGTGGGCGGTGCGGATGAATTTGGTGACGTCGCGGTCCCGGTAATTTTGCCGGAGCTGGACCAGATTAACCGGGGTCAATTCCAGAAACAGATCAATGACTTCGACCAGCGGATTGGAGCCATCTTTGCTGCGCAAGGCGCGCAGGCCGGCCACGACGTCGGCATTAAGCAAATCGCCGCGGGAAGGTTGTTCGGTCATTTTATCCAGAGGCGTGTAGCGTTCTAAAATTCCCTGCAAATCTTCTTTTCTCAGCGGTTTTGAAAGGTAGTCATTCATGCCGGACGCCAGGCATTTTTCGCGGTCGCCCTGCATGGCATTGGCGGTCATGGCGACGATGCAGATTTTCGTTGGGTCCGAGGTGGCAAACCGGGTGGTGGGACTGTCTTCCGGTTCCCCCAACTGGCCTTTGCGAATGCGCCGGGTGGCTTCATAGCCGTCCATTTCCGGCATCTGACAATCCATCAAAATAATATCGTAAGGCATTTGGCGCAGGGCCGACAATACTTCCAGGCCGTTGGCGACCACATCCGCGCTGTAACCCATTTTTTCCAATTGGCGTACGGCTACCTTCTGGTTTACCGGATTATCTTCGGCCAGCAGGATGCGTAATTTATGCTTGGGCGGTGGCGCGGCTGCTGGAGCGGGCTGCTCACTGGCGACGGGCCGGGTCAGGAAATCGGTGCTTGTTCCCGGGCGGGCACTCAGCAGGTTGACAAGGGAATTGTAGAGTTCGGATTGGCGGATGGGCTTGGTCAGGCAGGCGTTGACGCCGGCCTGGCGCAGAATATTTTCATCAATGCGTTTACCCAGCGGAACGAGCAGGATCAGCCGTGTTTCGGCAATCACCGGATCAGCTTTGATTTGGCGGGCCAGCGGCAGGCCCACGCTTTCCGGATCCTGCAAATCCATGATCGCCGCATCAAAGCGGCTGCCGGCGATGTTTTGTGAATGGAGCGTTTTCAACGCGGAGGAAGCATCCGCCACGCATCCGTTGCGCATCCGCCAGGAAACGATGTAATGGTGCAGAATGCTCCGGCGGGTGTTGTTGTCGCTGATGACCAGAACCCGGGCGCCGACGGTTTCATAGGCCACCTTTTTCGGCTGGCTCTCGCCGGGTTGTTTTTCCAGCCGCACGGTGAACCAAAACACGGAGCCTTGACCGGGAACGCTGTTGATGCCAACGCGTCCACCCATCATTTCAATGATCTGTTTGCTGATGGCGAGACCCAGTCCCGTGCCGCCATAACGGCGGGTGGTTGAACCATCCGCCTGCGTGAAGGCCTGGAAAAGTTTCGCCTGATTCTCAGCGGAAATGCCGATGCCCGTATCCGTAACGGAGAACCGCAGGTCCATATGTTCATCCGTTTCATCTTCCGGCTGCACTTGCAGGAAGACTTCGCCGCGTTCGGTAAATTTGATGCCGTTGCCCACCAGATTCATTAATACCTGGCGCAGACGTCCGGGATCGCCGCGCAGACGTGTCGGAATATCGTGATCCACCAGGCAAAGCAGCTCGATGCCTTTGGCGCGGGCGCGTTCGGCCAGCAAATCAATGGTGCCGTCCACGACCTCATTCAAATCAAAACCCACCACTTCCAGACTGAGTTTTCCGGCTTCGATTTTGGAGAAGTCCAGAATGTCATTGATAATGTCCAGCAAAGCTTCGGCGCTTTGGCGGACGGTTTCTGCATACTCGTGTTGTTCCGGGTCCAGCCGGGTATTGAGCAGCAGTTCCGTCATGCCAATGACCCCGTTCATCGGGGTGCGGATTTCATGACTCATCGTGGCGAGGAACTGACTCTTCGCGGTGTTGGCCGCTTCCGCCGCGTTCTTGGCCTGACGCATCGTTTCTTCCGCCTGCTTGCGTTCGGTGATGTCGTGACCGGCGGCGTAGAAGACCTGCTGGTCAGCAAACGGAATGGCATTCCAGAGAATCCACTTGTAGCTGCCGTCGCCGCAGAGCATGCGGGACTCGTAGGAGAGCACCGATTGGCCGGACCGGAGGCGGATAACCTGTTCCAACATCCCGCGCTGATCCTCCGGATGGATGGCATCCATGAACGGCTCCTGCAAAAGCTTTTCCCGCGGGACACTGAGGGTCCGTTCCCAGGATTCGTTCAGGCGTTTGAAATAGCCATCGAAACCCGCGATGCACAGCATGTCGAGGGACAGGGTGAAAACCCGGTCGCGCTCTTCTTCCGCCGCTTTGCGTTCCGTAATGTCCTGGCCAATGGCAATGATGCCCATCGGCTGCTTGTCCGGTCCCAGCAGCCGCGTGATGTTCCACAGCAGAGTGGAGATGCGGCCACTGCGCGAAATCGCTTCGGACTCGTAGTTGTGCGTGGGCACGCCGCTGAGGACTTTTTTGATGTTGGCGGCGGTCGAGGTCTGCTCGGAAGGCGGCAGAACCAGTTTCAGATAATCGTTGCCCAGAGCCTCTTCACGGGTATGGCCGAAGACGCGTTCGGCTTCGCGGTTCCACTCGAAAATAGTATGATCCGGACGCAACCCGACGATGACGCTGCCCGCCGTTTCAATGACCGAACGGAACTGCTCTTCACTTTGGCGGATCTGGTCTTCAAACCGGCGGCGTTCCGTGATGTCTTCGGCGACGTAGCAGAACCGGGGCAATCCTTCGGTCGTATAACCCAAATGAGATACCGTTACGGAAATCCAACGCCCTTCATGCACATTCTCCTGGAGATATTCAAAGCGCACCGGCTTGCGGGAAACTTCACTTTCAAGGTAGTGCTTGACCCATTTTTGGATGATGGGGCGTTGTTCCCCCAGGTCACTGGCGAGGCGGTTGCGAATGGATTCTGCCGGCATGCCGTAGAAAACGCCGGTCGCGACGTTGTCCCGGATGTGGAGGACGTCGTTGTTCCGGACTTCGACGATGCCCATCATCATGGGGGCGCTGTCATAGAAGCTGGCCATGATCGATTCATTCTCGCGCAGTTCCCGGTCCGCTTTCCGGCGTTCGGCAATTTCCTCCTGCAATTCCAAAGTGCGTTCGGCGACCCGTTTTTCCAATTCCTGCCGGCCTTTTTCCAGGGCTTTATCGCGCTTATGGATTTCCGCCAGCATGGCGTTAAAGCTTTCGATCAACCGGCCCAGTTCATCATCCCCCTGATGCCGTTCCGCGCGCAGGCTGAAGTTCTTGTTGTTGGCAATTTCGTGGGCCGTTCTCTCCAGGTCCAGAATGGGCCGGGAAATGATGTGTTGCAACCGGAGCGAGATGGCGTAAGCCACGAGCGCCGCGACCAGCAGCACGACGGCGGCAACCTGCACGTAAGCCGTCAATTTCTCATGCAACTCGTCCAGATCCTCTTCAATGTAAATGGTCCCGGCGACTTTGTTGTCGTAATAGATCGTGCGAAATACCGCGATGCTGCCTTGCTTGACGATGGGGCCATCCGGTTTGGGCTCGGGTATCTGGTAGCTCGCCGCTTTATCATCGCGGACGTATTTGGCGAACACCTTGCCATCCGGTCCGTAGATGATGCCGGCTACGATATGGGATTTTTCCCGCAAAGGCCGCAACGTATCGTTTTCAGCGGATTTGGGGTCGTTGAAGATGAGCGCCGCAGCACTGTTGGCGCCGGTGATCGACGCGAGGGTTCCCAGGTCCCGGTTCGTCGCCTTCTGCATGTCCGATACATCAAGGTAAACGAAGCCGGTGCCCGCCAGCAGCAGCGCGGTCAAGCTGGCCGCCATGATAATCACGGTCAGCTTGCGCTGGAGCGAAAAGTTATCCCAGAACCGCATGGTTAATTATCTTTTTCCGGATTCTGGCGGGTATTGACGGCCAGCCGGAGCAATTGAGAATTGATTTTCAGATTCGATTTTTGCGCGGCTTCCGCGTTGATCTCGAACCGCACTTTGTTTTCCTGCATCACAAAATTAATCACGCCACCCTGTTGGATAAACCGGGTATCTTCGTTGATGGTGAGGATACTATGTTCGCGTGTCTTTTCCAGAATTTGCGTCCAGCGTTCCTTCTCCGAACTGGCAACATAAAGAATATGACAGCCCCGGATTTCTTCCGGGCGATCGAAATGCTTGATGATGATTTTGCGGTTATGAGCGGATTTATTTTGCGAGGCTTTTTCCAACCCTTTGCCAAACGGGTCTTTTCCAATGATCGCGATG